>JBBIQU010000018.1:15175-40560 GCA_037442185.1 Chthonomonadales bacterium
CCGCGAAGTCGGCGTCGCCGGCGAAGGCTGCCGCGATGGGATGCCCGCCGAAAGGCATGTCCGGAGCGATCGTATACAGCACCGACGCTCGCCCGTTGGCGGCCTCCGTCACTGCGTTGCCGAGGGCCGTGCCATCGAGCGTGAACGCCACCGTCTTGCCCCCGAGCCATGCGTAGTCCGGTAGGCTGCGCAGATAGGCGCGCAGGTAGGTCTGCGTGCCGCGCGGCTCGGTGCGCGACAGAGCCCAGAGCGTGGTGGCTATACGGGATACGCTGAGCGGGCCGAGGGCGGCGCTTGCCGCATACGTCGCATCGCCCGCGAAGCCCACATGCACCCAGTGCGGACCGGCGGAGCCGGAAGGCGGGACATACTCGAGCGTCGCACGGCCATTGGCGTCGGCGACGGCGCTGCCGATCGGCGTGCCGTCAACAGCGAAGCTCATTGTTCTCCCCGCGACGCGCTCGCGATCCGTGGTGCGGTACAGATACCCTCTCAGGTACACGGTACGGCCCACGGTCCCCGTCCGGTCTATCACATAGACGAACGTGTCGGCCCGCGTCACCGTCAGAGTTCCGGCGCCCGACGAGCCCCCGAAGCCGGCATCTCCCGCGAAGGATGCCCAGATGGCGCGCGGGCCCGCGCCGGTCCTCTCGGGCACGCGGTAGGTCACCGTCGCGAGTCCCGTCGAATCGGTCAAGGCCTGGGCCGCGTCGCCGTCAATGGTGAAGGCGACCGTCTTGCCGCTGAGCCCGGCGCCCGTGCTGGTCAGTCGCGCCGAGACGGTAACGTCGCTGCCGATGGGCCCGGACGCGTCGGCCACAGTCAGGTCCGTCCCGGCGAAAGGCGCGTAGGGATTCCGGGCAAGCGCCAGGCCGTCTCCGCCGTAGTAGGCGAAGAAGGCGCCGTCAGGCGAGAAGGTCATGAGGTAAGCCGCCTTGCCGGCAGCGTATGTGCGCAGGAGCGCTCCCGTCGCCGGGTCCCAGAGGCGCACTGTGCCGTCGGTTGATGAAGAGCCGAGCGAGGCCGTCGGGCGAGAACGCCACCGAGCTGATGTTATCGCCCGCCGCATGGCCCAACAGAGTGAGGGTGTGGAACCCGTCCGCAGTGCGCCACAGCCAAATCTCAGGACCGAACCCGGCAGAAGCAATAGTGTGCCCGTCGGGCGAGAATGCCAGGGTGGTGGCGGTCTTGCCTACCAGGTCCCCGAGCACACCGAGGTCCGACGCGCGCCAGAGCCGTACTGTGCCGCAGAGACTGGCTGCCACTACCGTGCCGTCCCGGGTGAGGTCCATGCACGGGAGTTCCATGTCTTTGACACCTGCCCCATACCAGCGCAGACGCGCGCCCGTGGATGCCCTGTAGAAGCTCAGGATTCGGTCCGCAGAGATGCGGCGATCCTCGGCAAGGACGACGAGCTCCGTGCCGTCGGGCGTGAACTTCACCGCCTGGGAAGACGGCATGTAATCGTAGATGCTAAGGAGCACCGCGCCGTCGGCAACGCGCCAGATGCGGATCGAATCGTTCGCGTCGGGCACTCCAACCGTGCCCAGCCAGTCGCCCCCGGCAACCAGCCTCGGGCCATCCGGTGAGAAGTCGAGCGAGCGAATATAACGGAGGCGGGGATCAATGATGCGGAGGATTGCGCCGTCACACGTTCGTCGCAACGTCACGATAGAGAGCTTCGTGGCGGAGTCATACCGGCTCGACGCCAGCGTCTGACCGTCCGGCGAGAAAGCCAGGGCCGTGACGCTGCCCGGCGCGCTCCAGACGATATCCGGTCGGTCCTGCGCAGGCGCGCCGGAGCAGGCCGACAGAAGACTGATGGCGCCGAGGAATGACCCATGTCTGAGGTTCACAGCTTGTCTCCTTACGGATTACCACAGAGGGCGGCCGGCATTGCACGCCGACCGCCCGAATCGCCGGCTACAGGCCGGCGACATTCCTCATCCACTGCATCAGGAGCAGGCGCTCGCCGCTGGTGAGCGCCTTCTTAACGACGACAACGATGCCGATGCAGCCGGTCATGGGGTACAGAAGCGTGTTCCGCAGCACGCCTCCGAACGAGAACCGATCGAAGGGAATGCTGCGCAGGTCGCCGAGACTCTGCGCCTCGGTCGCGGGGGTGATGGGGTCGTCAACGTGTAGCTGGGATTGTACGCGGCAGGCGGGACGCCTGCGCTACGGGCGACGAGGTCCTGGAGGTTGCGGATCAGCGAGGACGGACCGGTATAGACTGTCCCCCCCCACGGGGGCGGTCGCCGCGTCTTCCTTGCCGTCCGCGTCCGCCAGCATCCGGTTGAGCAGTGCGTCGAGATCAGCAGCCATGGTGATTCTCCTGTCTGCCGTGCCCATGTCCGTAGGGACGGTCCTTAGCCATCCTGTGCTCTCCCGCTGTCAGGGCACACACAACCTATACTATCAGCCGCACCCGCGCCTCCGGATGTTCCACCGGAATCGACACCGATTGGGGCGGCATCCGTGGAGCGCAGGCGACCGCCCATGTGGCTGCGGTGACCGATCTGGGGACCCATAGCCGCGATTCGAGGTCTGAGACCTGAGGTTCGAGATTGCCGGAGGCGTAGACGGCGATCCGAACGCGCGCGGCCATGATCGCTACGGCGGCATGACGGCGAAGGTCTGAATCGAGCGCGCTATGCCGTAGTCGGCCATGAGCGTGACGTCGTCGAAGTCGGCCATGTCCTGGTTCCCGATCGCCGTGCCGTTGTAGGCGCAGAACACGCCGCCGTCGGTGGCCGCTTGATCGGATGCCCAGGTGGTGGCGAGAACGATGTCGCCCCGGTACCATGCGGCGGCAATGCCGCTGCGGGTGTTGGTCCACTCGTCGTAATATCGCCAGAGCATCCAGCCTTCGTTGTGGTCCTTGTGGCCGATGGTCTGGGCAATGTAGAGGCCCGTGGGCGTGTTCGGCGGGTCGGAGACTCCGGCCGCGATCCAATACACCCGCCCGTCGGGACCGAACTCGCGGCTCGGGTTGAAGATGAGATTGGGGCGCTTGTTGCCCGCCCAGCCCGACTTCTCGCCGCCGACAAACACACACGACACTTCCCTGAACCCGCCCTCGGGATCGCCCGTCAGCCTGCGGAGCTGCCACCGGTAGGGCTGCTTGTTGATCTCGGCTCCCGTGCCCAGGAGCAGCTCTCTGCGACGCGTGTCATAGGCTGCGCCGGGGGTTATGGTGCTCTTGATTCCAAGGTCTTTGATCGGGCCGACACGGCGCCCGCGAACGGCGCAGTACCGGATGCTCTCGTCGGGGCTTCGATGCAGCAGCAACAAGACCATGCCGCGCAGGCCGGTCGCGCCGACAGAGCATCCCGCGCTGTCGGGGATGGCTATCGGCTCGCCCAGACGGTCGGGCGCACCCATGCGATACCTGACGCCCTCCCTGGTCGGATAGAACACGTAGAAGGCGCCCCCGTCGCTGACGGCCACAGGGTCGCCGGTCGTCTCCATGCCGAGAGCCGTCTTTGCGGTCCATGCGCGCTTGCCGAGGTACCGCTGGATGACCAGCTTGGCGCTCTCCGGGCGCCGCGCTTTCGGGTCGAGCGCATCGCGATCGGCGGTCACCATGTACAGGCTGCCACGGTGGACCGCCAGCGACGCCTGCCGATCGGTCATGACCTCACAGGGGCCGGGCGCGCCGATAGGTTTGGTGCCGCTGGGCTGCAGGCGCACACCGCCGTTGACGCTGTAGCCGTAGGTGATGTTGGCCCGGATGCGGCGGTCGGTGAACGTGCCCGACCATCCCCAGTCCACGTAGGTGGCGTTGGGTCCGGCCGACTGGATCCGGAACCTGTAGGGCGGCCCAGAGAGGAACTTCAGCTTCTCGATGGGGCGTGGCAGCTTGCCGGGCAGCCGGGACTCGTTAAGGACGATGTCGGCCAGCTCGCCGCGGCTGAAGTGGATCTTCGACGGATCGCCGTCGAACTGGTAGCTGTAGCTGTAGTTCATGAGGCTCGTGTAAGTCGGCGACCAGGCAGGCCACTTGCCGGTGTGGGACAGGCCGAGCTGATGGCCGAACTCGTGGGCCCACGACGCCATGCCGCCGGAACCCGCATCGGCCAACTGGCCCGATTGGCCTCCTCCGCCAAGACCCGGGACCAGCATCCAGTGGAACACGCCGATCTTGTCCTTCGGGAAGGTCTCGGCGGCGAGCTGGGGCCAACCCTTGCCGGCAACGGCTTTCGAGTCGAGCGCAGGCGACTGCGTTACGGCGTGAATCCGGATGCCGGTGGACCCGTCCGGGTTGCGATTGGGCAGGCCCTCGAAAAGCGGGAGGACCTTCTCCCGCATGAGCTTCTCCATCTGGTCAACAGGGACGGTGTCGTAGGGCTGATTCAATACGAACACGTCCTTGCGCAGCGGCGACGCGCCCAGCGACTTGAGATCCATGCCCCTGAATCCGTGGACTTCCCAGCCATCCGGAAGGCCGTCGTAGTCCGTATCGCGGTCCAGCGGATCCGTCCCGAGCGCCTCCTCCTCGGCATCGGTCAAGCCGTCGCGATCGCGGTCGGCGTCGCCGCGTACATAGGCAACGTAGACGCTGCAATCAGCTTCCTTGCTGGCGTAGTAGTCCGGCCCCTGATGCTGGACCACCAGGTCGCAGCGGCCGTCTCCTGTGACATCGGCCATCATGGCGACGACAGGTTTTCGGATGCTGTCCCAGTCGGGGACGCGGACGGATGATCGGAAGTCCGGCGCGAGGAAGAGGCTCCCGTTAGCCAGCAAGTCGTCCTTACCGTCTGCGTTTGCATCGCCCATGGCGAGGGCGCTACGACCTCGGGGAGCGCGCACGCGGCATAGGGGCGCGCCGTCATGCGGACCCGCCGCGCGGACGACGCGAACGTAACCGCCCATATGGAGAGCGATCTCATCCTCGCCGTCGCCGTCCACATCCCCGGATGCGGCGCCTCCGACGCGCTTCCCGGTCCGAAAGGCCGCAACGGTCTTGCCGTTGGGTTCCAGGACGGTTACCTCGCCAGTGTCTCGCACGACGGCGAGGAGGTCGTGTCCTCGCCTGTGTCGAACTCGAAGCAGCCACGTAAGTCCGCTTGCCGCTTCGAGATTGGTGGCTGACTGAGGCGCTTGGACCTTGCCGTCGCCTGTGCCCCGGGCGATCCAGAGCCCGCCGCCTGCCCCGAGTATGGCAAGGTCGGCAGAGTCTCCAATGAAGCGTCCCTGGGCCATAGCAGCGATCCGGTCGGGCACGTCGGACAGCAGACGCTCGCCGCGCATGGGCTTCCAACCCTTGCCGTTCAGGGAGATGTCCACGAGCTTGGCGTCCGGCGTGGCATACAGGAAGTCGGCAAAGCCGTCGCCGTTCATGTCGGCGATGAGCGGCATGCGCGGCGGAGCCACCCATCCGCCGAACAGCCATGTGTAGGGCTTGCACAGGCCAAATGGCCCGTTTTGAGGGGCGGCGTCCGCGCTGACGACAACGGAGGCGAAGATGACGACCAAGCTCACGAATGGCTTCACCGGCGAACTCTCCATACTGGATATTCAGGACACTATTGTAGACTGAGGGTGCCGTTCGGCGGTGCGTGCACAAGCCAACGTCTGGAGAGGAGGCGGAATGGGCGGAATCAGGGGTAACGATCGCGGCTGCGGAGCCTGGGTGTTGGCCTGCGCCCTCGCAGCCTCGATTGGGCTTGGCGCGGATGGAGCAGGACCAACACCCGGCGCGCCATTCACCATCGGGATAGAGCTCCAATCGCAGACGCCCTTTCCCCAGCCGGTCGAGAACGCTCTCCGCGATATGGGGATCGGCTACGCAGGGTTCTATGTGACGAATGCTCCGAAGTGGGAGCGCCCGGAGGCCGAAACGGCCGCGACTATGCTCGATCTGTGCGGCAGGCTTGG
This sequence comes from Chthonomonadales bacterium, assembly GCA_037442185.1. Classification (GTDB taxonomy): domain Bacteria; phylum Armatimonadota; class Chthonomonadetes; order Chthonomonadales; family CAJBBX01; genus JAAYVH01. The sequence goes on from JBBIQU010000018.1 coordinate 21,056, forward strand.
GATTCCCTTCACGCTCGACTGCCACCATCGGTCTCCGAGCGCCGAGAGCATCCGTGCGGCTGCGAAGCCGGGTTCGAAGTTCCTCGGCGTTCTCATTGACGAGCTGACCCATGTTCGTCTTCTGTATCCCGAGTTCGCCGGTCCAGATGCCGATCCGCTGATCGCCGATCCGAAGCGGTTCACGGATCTGCTGGACGCCCATGACCGAACCGTCGAGGGGCTTGCCGCGCTGCGAGTGGACCTGATGCGTAAGGGCGCCCCGCAGGTCATCGCCACCGAGGTATGGCCGTCGCTGCTGCATGCCGCCGCTCGCGCAGGGATGACGCCATGCCCCAAGATATGCAAGGAGTTCTACTCGCCGGTCAGCCTGGCTGTGGGGCTAGGGGCCGCTCTGCAATACGATCGCCCTCTGTGGGTGGACGTGGACATGTGGCACTTCGCTGCGGTTCCCGGCCACCCTGCCGAGGAGGTCCAGGCCAATCTGGAACTTGCCTACTGGATGGGAGCCGATCTCGTGTATCTCGAAGGCTGCGGCTACAACCTGCACGGCGGAGGGCAGCAGGGCATACCGTTCTCGCTCATGACGCAGGTGGACGCTACGAAGTACCAGTTGACGCCTCACGGCGAGATGCTCAAGGAGTTCTGCACGAAGTACCTGCCTGCCAACCCTCGCCCGTGGACGTTCCGCGATGTGCGTCCCGATGCGGCCATAGTTCGCTTCGACGACACGGATGTCGGCCAGAAGGCATGGGGCGTAGACAAGCTATACGGCACGCCCAACCTCAAGCCCGATCGCGATACGGCTGCCTGGCTCGAGCTCTGGAACGTCCTGACTCACGGCAAGACCGGCTCCGACGGCATCACCTGGTTCAAGCCGAGCGTTCCCCATCCGAAGGCGAATGAGCGATACCACAAGGATGTGACGCCGTCGTACCTGAGCGATCCGGCTCACATCGAACACCGTTTCTTCGTGCCGCTGAACGGCGTCGTCGTCTTCGACCACACGGTGGGTTACGAGCGGCTGAAGGATATTCCGCTCATATTCCTCACAGGTAAGCACGTTAGCCCCAAGAGCATGGAGGCCATCCGCAGGCGCGTTCGCGAGGGCGCGCTCTGCGTGGCATGGGGGCCGCTGGCGTCACGAGCGGGATTCGAGGGATGGGAGAAGGGCGTAGGGGTCTTCCGGTACGGCAAAGGGCGGTTTGTGCTGACCGACGATTTCGAGGCGCCGGAGGCCGTGCGCCACTTCCGGCGTTTCCTCGGGAAGCCCGACGAGATTCGCTACCGATTCGCCGGGCGAACCGTTACGTTGAAGCGCGTGACCGACAACTCGGTCAAGGTTATGGCGGAGCAGGCGGGACGCCTGCGCTAATGATGCCGGGGTTGAGGCTCTTGTCGAGCAGGCGGGATGCCTGCGCTACTGATGTGGCCTGCGTAACTGAGCAAGGTGGACATGGCCGGGAATGTGCGGCGATCGGTCTGCGTACAATGGCACGTTAGGAGTGAATAATCCATGTCTCGTGTCATCGCGTTGGTTGCTGTCGCATTGTGGGCGCTCAGCGCCGCTACACACGCGTACGCTCAAGCCGATCTTGAGCGCTTCGGCAGACTTGCCGCCCGTTTGAGTTCGTCCGATGCGGGCCCGAAGAGCGACCCGATCGCCGAGGAAGCGATGGAGATCGTCATTGGACGGTCTGCGCGCGCGATCAAAGCCGGACCGCGCGCAATGGAGTCCGCGGCTTCTCCATTTGTGGAAATAGCGAGGCGCGCCGCCGATCCCGAAGGCCCGCCCGCCACCCGGTATGGACGCCTTACCGTTAGGGCTGCCGCAGCCTCGGATGTTGCCGCCATGACGGTCACATGCGGCGCGGTCACGCGGCTTGCGGCGTTCCGACGCTCAACAGGCAAGAGGCTTGCTGTGCCCGGCTCTGCATCGTGGATGTTTCCATGGTCTGCGCGCCCGGTCGTCAGCTCGGACGGAACGGTAGCCCTCATTGCCGAGTCCGTCCAGGATGCGGGTATGCGCACGTCCATCCGTATGGACGTCGTCTCTGTGGGCGCGTCCGGCCTCCGACGCACGGTGACGGCCAGCCTGGCGCGCTTGCTCGACTGGGGAGGCTTCCGACTGAACGGCGACCGGCTGACGATGACCGGCATCGAGCCGCCGCGCTCTTTCATGACCACGTCACCGGAGAGGCTGTTCACGGTCGTTCGTGAGTACCGTCTGGGTGCGGGAACCGCCAGGGTCGTCCGAGAGGAACTTGGGCAGCCGGAGGTTCGGTGCGTGGATCGTTGGCTCGCGCACGCCTACGCGGTGTCGAAGCCGACCGGACTACAGAAGAGGGTTCTCGACGACTTCCCCGAGATGGGCGTCATCGAGACATGGAGGGTTGCCGGATCGCGGAGCCGTCCCGTCGTCGAGCTGGCCTTTCCCGACGGCGTCGCCAAGTTCACCCTCGCAAGAGGCAGGGCTCTCACCGTGACCGGCTACTCGCTCGGCAAGTAGGGCATTCGGTTCCGGTACACTACGCGTTGGGACGCCCGGCGATGGGCGAACCTGAGGAGGAATCAGCCATGGCGCGATGGGCAGCCGTTCTGACACTGGCGGTGATTGCCGCAGGGGCAACAGCGCAGACCCCAATGCCGACGGGCAAGTGGATCCCGCTGTTCAACGGAAAGAACCTCGAGGGTTGGACGCCCAAGATCAAGGGGTATGCCCTGGGCGAGGATCCCCTGAAGACGTTCCGTGTCGAGAACGGCGTGCTCAGGGTGTCGTTCGAGAACTACGCCGAGTTTGGGAACCGCTTCGGCCACCTCTTCTACAAGACGCCGTTCTCCCACTACATTCTGCGCGTCGAGTACCGGTTCGTGGGCAATCAGTGTCCGGGAGGACCGGGCTGGGCCTTTCGCAACAGCGGCGCCATGCTCCACTGTCAGGACCCCAAGACGATGCGCAAGGACCAGGATTTCCCGGTCTGCATCGAGGCGCAGTTCCTAGGCGGCGACGGCACGAATGACCGAACGACTCTCAACGTGTGCACGCCCGGGACCCACATCGTCATGGGCGGCAAGCTCATCACGCAGCACTGCAACAACTCGAAGTCAATGACCTACCATGGCGACCAATGGGTCGTCGCCGAGATGGAGGTTCACGGTTCGGGGAAGATCATCCACCGCGTGAACGGCGAGACTGTGCTGGAGTACGAGCAGCCCCAGTACGACGAAGGCGACGGCGACGCCGCGAAGCTGATCAAAGACGGCAAGAAGCTCATCGAGAGCGGATACATCTCGCTGCAGTCGGAAAGCCACGGCATCGAGTTCCGCAAGGTGGAGATCAAGCTCCTGGAGAAGTGATGCCGTGTCCGTTCCGGCCGTCCTGAGCATGCGCGACCGCGCGGACGTAATCCTGCGCAATCTGCGGCGACGCCTCGAGGTCGTGCTGCCCGCCGCAATGCGCGAGGCCGGGGTGGACATGTGGATCATCCTCTGTCAGGAGGACAACCTCGATCCCATCCATGCGACGCTGGTGCCCATGGATTCCTGGTGTCCCATCCTGCAGATGCTGGTGTTCTGCGACGACGGCGAGCGGGTCGAGGGCATCAGTATCTCGGGCACCGACACACAGGACCTCTACGCCCGACCGTACCGGGGCCAGAAACCCGAGGAGCAATGGCCGGTTCTGCGGCAGATCGTGGCCGAGCGCAAACCGAACCGGATTGCGGTGAACATCGGATCGGTGCAGTGGGCCGCGGGCGGCCTTACGCACAACCTGTACCGGCAGCTCCTGGAGAACCTGCCTGACGGCTATGCGGATCGTCTCGTTTCGGCTGAGCCCGTAGCAACGCACTTTGCATCGGTCCTGACCGACCGAGACATCGAGACGTTTACGCACGTTGTAGGCGTGGCCAAGGGGATCATCGCCCGATGCTACAGCCAGGAGATCATCGAGCCGGGCGTAACCACCACCACCGACCTGGAGTGGACATACTGGCAGTTGTGCGCCGACCTCGGCCTCGACGTATCGTTTCGCCCGTACTTCACCATTCACCGATCCCCCGAAGGACGCGCCGCGCGAGACCCGGCGGATCGCGTTATCATGCCGGGCGACTTGATCCATTGCGATGTGGGCATCAAGTACCTGCGTCTCTGCTCGGACCATCAGCAATGGGCTTACGTGCTCCGATCGGGCGAAGCCGACGCCCCTGCCGGCGTCCGAGCGCTGATGCGCGAAGCGAACCGGCTGCAGGACATCTTCATGGGTGAGTTCCGGGTCGGCCTGACCGGCAACGAGTTGCTGGCCCGCATCCTGACCCGCGCCCGTTCCGAGGGCGTCCCGGGTCCACGGGTCTACTCCCATTCGCTTGGCTACTTCCTGCATGAACCGGGACCGCTGATCGGTCTGCCGTGGGAACAGGAGCGGTGCGAAGGACGCGGCGACGTGGCATTGCGCTACGGCAACGCCTTCACGATGGAGCTGTCGGTTACCGGCGAGATCGGCGAATGGGACGGCGCTCCGTTGCGAATGAGCGTCGAAGAGGATGTGGTGTTCACCGAGGACGGATGCAGCGTCGTCGGGGAACGCCAGGAGCGCCTTCATCTCGTATAGGCGCTAAACGCCGCGCAGTATGTGTCCGTCAAGCCCAATGCGGGCTTACGGGCGCGTTCCGCGGCCTGCAACATCATGCGGGAGTGACACCATGCGAATGATCTGTTTCGCCATTGCATTGAGCGCGCTGGCCGTTCAGGCTTCGGCTCAGCAGGCGCTCATGACGGAGTCCTTCGATTACGACAGTGGGCAGTGGACGTCCATGGGCAACGCCAAGGTCTCTGTGCTGAAGGACGCCGCTCAGGCCAAGTCCGGCAGCGGCGTCCTGCGCTACGACTACGAGGTCAAGAGAGGCGCGCCGTCATTGCTGCTCCATCCGGTTACCTCACCCCCTCCAACCACGGTCAAGGGTCTGCGGTTCTGGATCAAGACCGATGCTGCGACGTGGATGGCGGTCATTCTTCAGGAGCGTGGCGGTCCCCGATACGCCGCGACCTTCCAATCGCCGGGGAGCGCTTGGCTGCAGGTTGAGCTGGCGCTGGCCGACTTCGGCCCCGGCCTCGACAAGAACGACCCCAAGGATCCGAACGGCAAGCTGGACATCGCGGAGATAGAAGGGCTTGGCTTCCTGGATCTCTCGGTCATGATGGCCGAGGACGAATCGGGACAGATGCTCAAGATGCTGGGACTCAAGGAGGGCCAGCGGACCATCTGGCTCGACGAGATCGAGGTGCTGAGCGCGACATCGCCGGAGACGAGCAAGCCGGCTGAAGGCGAGCTCATGCTTGAGAGCCTCACGCGCCCACAACTGCCGTGGCTGGTGACCGGATGGGTCAAGGCCGCTCTCGCATCGGGCGCTCCGCTAAACTCGAAGGCTGTGAAGCTCGACTACAAGCGCAACACCGGGGAGATCGCCGCCATGGTGCGCTTCCTTCCGCCCGGGCGGCTGGAGGGAACCTCGGGGCTTCGCTTCAGGGCAGCCGCGGCTCAGCAGACGACGCTGCTGGTGCAGGTTGAGGAAACGTCGGGCGGCAAGTACAACGCGATGGTTGAGCTGGCTGCCGGCTCCGAGCCGAAGGATGCCGCCGTGAACTGGTCCGACTTCTCCGCCGACAGTGACAGCAAGGATACCGACGGCAAGCTCAATCCTGCGCAGATCAAGCAGATACTCCTGCTGGACGTGGCTTCGATGGCGGGAGACGGACAGACCAACACGCTCTGGGTCGGTCCTTTGCGCGCGGTCAAAGCAAAGTAGCGACCGGCGTCCCCCGAGGGCATACCAATCGGCACGGGCTGTGCGTTGCATGCCGGATCGCCAGAGATCCGCCATGCCAAATGTGCAGCCCGTGCCGACCGGAAGGGCTGTCAGGTCAGGGCTTGGTGCCGGTCCGCGGCTTGGCGGCGGGTTTGGTCTGTGGCTTGACAGGCGTTGACGGCGCTTCGACGGTCTTGCTCATACCGAGCATCATGAGCTGCATGAGGTCGGGAGCGCCCGATCCGCCCTCCGCAATCTCCTTTTCGAGATCGAAAGGCCTGACGCCGGAGAGCGACCGGATCGAACGGACATTGATCAGCGTGAGCGAAGCGAGCGTGTCTTCGGTCCACTTGCCGCCGCCCATCAGCGCCGACATGTCGGGCTCTTTGCCGCTCTTATCGGCCTGCAGGATCATCTCGAGGAAGTTGGGCGACTTCTGCTCGACGGCATACGCAACGAGGAAAGTCTCAGTGCCGATCGTCATGGTCTGCCCCTGCGTGAAGCACACCTGCCGGTCTCCGGAGCCCAGGCCCCCGAGCAGGGATAGGCCGAGAGCTGCCTCCATGCCGTCGCCCTTCATCTTGCCGCCGTCCGCCATCATCCCGATTTGGGCCAGCTTGGAGAGCATGTCGCCGGCGCCGGCGGCATCGGCGTCGGACTGCTTGACTGCAATGCGGAGCCACGTCGTGTCGAACTGCTTGAGCTTCATCGAGTGCGGCGCCTTGCTCAGGACCGAGGCCAACGAGCCGGCCTCCTGAGCCTGAGCCGGCAACAGACAGGCGGTCATCAATCCGACCGCCAAGAGCGTGCGTTTCATGGTGTCTCCTTGGTTGTTCGTTCGAACGGGCGGCTCACGTGAGTATCGGCCATACATGCGACACGCCCATGGCCTTTTCGTAGACGTGCCCTACGCGCAGGATCGCGTCCTCGCGGTAGAGCTGGCCGGTGAACTCGATCATGATAGGTGTCGTACCGTCCATGCCCGCTCGCGTGATGAGCGTCGGATGGCCGGTCAGGTTTGTGAGGACGAGCGTCGAGTAGGGCGGTGTCACGTAGCAGTCAAAGTCGGCCATAGCTTCGGCCATTTCGCGCTGGAGCTGCGCCCTGAGCTGCATCATCGCAATGTAGTCAACGCAGGCGACGGTGGTCCCGACTCGGAAGATGTTGGGCCAGTTGTTGGCGCCCTGCTGGGCCAACTCGGCGAGCTTGCCCGAAGCGATAAGAGACGCAAACGACGCCGCGCCTTCGACATCTATGACGTTCGTGAGCTCCGCATAGCCGCCCGTGAGACGCGGCAGCTTGATCGGCTTGAGAACCGCGCCGGCCTTGCGCAGCGCGCTCAGAGACTGATCATAGGCCGACTTGGCGGCGTCGCCCTTCTGCGCCGCGAACCCGGCTTCATCAACGCCGATGCGCAACCCGGTCAGGCCCTTGGACGGCTCCCAAGAGAAGGGCACGGGCCGGACGGTCATGTCGGACCCGTCCGGCCCGGCGATGGCGTTGAGAACCAGCGCGCAGTCCTCGACCGAGCGAGCCATGGGACCGATCTTGTCCATGGTCCATGACAGCGCCATGGCTCCGGTGCGCGGCACGCGGCCATAGGTGGGACGCAGACCTGTGGTACCGTTGCGAACGCACGGACTGACTATGCTGCCGAGCGTTTCCGTGCCGATGGCGAAACCAACGAGGCCCGCCGCCGTTGCCGCTCCCGGTCCCGCCGATGAACCGCTTGAGCCCAGCTTCACGTCCCACGGGCAGCGTGTCATGCCTCGAAACCACATATCGCCCATCGCCAGCTCACCGAGGCTGAGCTTGGCCAAGAGGACGGCTCCCGCGCTCTCCAATCGCGCGACCACGGTCGCATCGGCGTCGCCCACCTGCTGTTCGTAGGGCTTGGCTCCGAACGTGGTACGTATGCCCTTCGTAAAGAGGAGGTCCTTGGCGCCCCACGGTATGCCGTGAAGCGGACCCCTCCATCGGCCTGCTGCGATCTCGCGGTCGGCCTGCTCGGCCTGGCGCATAGCGAGCTTTTCGGTGAGCGTTACGACGCAAAGAAGCAGCGGATCGTATCGCTTGAGCCTCTCAAGGTACATGCGCGTCAACTCGACGCTGCTCACGGTCCGTGCGCGCAGCATTGCAGAGAGGACCGACACGGGCTGGAATGCGAGACTCGTTGGGTCGCCGGAGTAGGGCGGAACCTTCGGTCGCGATGGACGGAATGCAGGCTTGCCCGTCAGGAGAGGCACGCCCGGGACCCAGGGGTCGAACCGAACGGCAGGTTCCGCGCCTTGCGGAATGGCCGCCTCGCGCACTCGCCGCATGCCGCGCCGCATCTCGCGCACGCCCGGCAGCATGAGCTTTCGGTCGGCTTCCGAGAACGCGCGGTCCGCCGCACGCAGAGCGGCCTCGAGGTCCGCCTCGGCAAGCGCATCGCCGGCCTGGGCCTCTGTCGGTTCGGGCGCGAGCGTGGCGACACATGCCGCCGCAGCTGCTTTGAACGCCGTTCTGCGATTCACCCGCGGGCGCGACCGCGCTTTATCATTGCCCATCGCACTCCTCGTCGGGTCGGTATCGGACTTGAGAGTTCAGATTGCAGATCTCAGATTTCAGATGTCAGATTCGAGTTCGCAGATACTATCTTCGCTCGATCAGCAGTTTCTGCGCCGGCATGGCATAGCGCAGCATCTCGCCCGTGGCTTTCGATGTGTGGATCCTGGCCCCGATGGGCGCCACGTCCGACACGACACACTCGATCTGCTTGCCGCCGGACGTGATGGTCTCGGTCTTGGCCTGCGCGGCGAAGGTGATGTCGAGGCTGCGCATCATCTCAACGGCGAAGAACGGAGCCTTGACGGTCTTGCCGGACTGGACGTTGAGCGCTCGCGTCGCGATGGACATGAGCGTCATTACGTTGTTGATCGAGAGGAACTCCTTGCCGGTGATCGCCGCATCCGGGCTCATGAATTGTCCGCCGGCCTGAATGGACATCTTGGCCTTGCCGCCGCCGAACGTGCCGCTGAGCTTCTGGGCCTGACCGTTGACATCGGCGTTGAGCGTAACTGCCGTCGGCGCTCCGCTGCCCGTGACCGTGAACGTGCCGCTCATCGCGAGGTTCACCTGCTGCCCCTGTACGGGCAGGCTGAGCTTCAGGCTGTACTTCCAGTCGAATAGCTGCCGGTTCGCCTCGGCTCGTACGGCCGAACACGTCGCCTCCATCGTTCCCACGGGCTTGCCGTTCATGCTGAATGCCCACTTCTCGGCATCGCCGGCCTTGAAGGTCAGCGACTTCGGCTGGGCCCATGCGCCCAATCCGAGAGTGGCCATCGTCATTACGGCAAGCACGGTACGCAGTTGTTGGTTCATAGCATCCCCCTTTGTTGTCCGAGAAGCCGGAAAGCGCGCTACTACCTGCGTTCGCGCCGCCAGATCTCGATTCCCGAGAAGTTGGCATCCCCGCCGCGCGTCGTGATCTCGATCACGCCGTCCGCAATATCCACGACCCATGGCCCGACGCGCCGCCATTCGCCCGCTACTCCGCTCACGTGTCTGGCCGCAACCTGCTTGCCGTTCACCGTGATTCGAAAGGTCTCGGGGTTGTTGTCTTCCCAGATGTACGCATAGACGGCATACGTGCCTCCGGGAACGCCGGTTACGCGGATTTTCGGCTCCCGACTCCATCGAAACGATCGGATCATCTCGGCGCGCGCCGGATCCGTGCTTGGGCGGAGCTTGACCCCCGACGCATTGACCGCCGTGTCGGCACACTCGAAGTTGCGGGCGTCGTCGCCGTCCCACTTGTTGCCGTCTATGGTCACCGGCCCGCCGTTGATGTTGATGCCGCGATAGAAGCTCCAGGGACCTGTGGAGGCAGGCGGCCCGGCCAACTTCGTGATCGGGGTTTTCAGGTACAGCGCATCGCTGTCCGCATCCGCCGGAACCGGCTTCGGATCGCCGGCGACCTCGACTATGACCCGGCGGTAGGCGACGAGCGGCGGATCGCCGTTGTCCTGCACTCTCAGGATGATGTGCAGGGATCGGCCCGAGGCCTCGTTCGGAATGGTAACGGAAGCCGTCGAAGCGGTGTCGCCTCTGACCGGCACCGATGCCCAGAGCGTCCCCGCCTCCTTATAGTTCCACCACCGGAAGGTCAATCGGTTCCGATCCGGATCCGACGATGCCGCGGCGTTCAGTCGCACCGTTGCGCCCGGCTTCACGCGAATCCGTATTGGGTTCCGCGTGCGGTCACCGTTGACAACCGCCACGGGCGCATGGTTGGCCTGAGCGTACGGTCGCACGCACCAATCGGCTCGCGCTGCCCAGTCGTTCTGGAAATCCTGGGCCCAACGGAGGATGGTCCGGGACATGTCCCGGTCGTCCCTCGCCGAAACCCACAGGCTGCCGTCCTGCTCGAAGCGCCCGCCCCATCCGCCGTACGACGGATTCAGATGGCTTCCCAGACCGACATCAATGAGGTGCATGAAGGCCGGTGAGTCGCCCTCGGAGATGAAGGCGCCGTCTCCGCGGGCTTCATACATGGCACAGAGCGGACCATGTCCCTGTAGGATGTTGCGCTTCATCCATGCGCCGTCGAAGTAGGCCTGGTCCTCGGCGTCCATGATGTCCCGCCAGCCGTAAGCAATGGCCGGGAATGCGCGGCTCGAAATGGCTAGGAGGTCAGGCCAGCGCTTGGCGATGTACGCGCTGTATGTGTTGTCCTGTTCCTCGATCAGGAACAGGCGTGCCTTGCGCGTTACCTCGGCCTTACGTCCGGGGCGCTGCTCTTCGATGGTCTTCAGAGCCTGCGCGATGGTGTTGGGTCCTCCCCATGCCTGCAGCCAAACCGGCCGAGGATCGTCCTTCAGCAGCTCTGCGACGATGAGGTTGGAACCCGGAGTGGGACCCGACATGTCGCCCTCGGTTGCCACATTGCCGACGGCCGATACCGAACGCAGATGGTCGGGCGTCGGGTATCGGGGATCGTGCTGCTTCAGGCTCGGATAGACCCGGGCATACGCGCCGAGCTGACGCTCGAGCCACTCTTCGCCTTCCCAGCGATGCGCCTTGACGGTCGCATTGCCCTTCCAGTGATAGCGTGAGCTCGAGATGACGATGCCCCGCACGTCGTACTCGTTCGCGTACATCAGGAAGCGCACCATGCTGCACCGGTCGTCAATCTCGCCGTCGGTGGTGGCGATGGTGCGGATGCCCTGGTTCGGCGGCGCTGATCCGGCGGGTCGGGCCTGCCCGGGGAACGCCGCAAGGGCAAACAAGGCTGCTATGAGTGGGTACATCGTCGCGGAAGTCCTCCCTTAGACTCGTTGGGGCGAGCCGGATTGCTCATCTGGCGCTCAATCGGGCCGGCATCAGGCGCGCGTATCCTTGGTTCGCGGATCCATATCGAGGCGCTGCATGGCAATCACCCGTGGGATGGCCTCCGTGATGGTCTTCTGATAGCGCTTGAGGAACTCGGCCAGCGTCAGGCGGCCATCCATGAACCTCTGCGCCCAGACGGTCCATTCCCAGACGCTCTGTTGTTCGTCCATGAGGCCGCGCCATGAGAGCCTCTCGAACCCGCGGCCCTCGAACGGGGCAAACAATCGGCGAATGTTCTCGGGAAAGCGCACGCCGGGAACGAGCATGGGACCGGTCAGCGGCCGGGAGTTCCTGACGGCTTCATCAACGAGAATGCGCGCCGATTCGGGGGTTGTCAGGAACATGAGGAAGTCCATGGTGCGGGCGATCTGGGCGGGATCCTTCTTCACAACGCCGATCACAAGCCCCGGGCCGCCAACGCCGCGGAAGGGCGGAATCCTGAACCGACTCGACGTGAGCGGCGGAATGGCGAAGATCCCCCATCGGAATCGGTGACGTTGCGGGAGGTCGTCCATGTCCTTGAGGATTTGCCCGATCTGCGCCGAAGTTTCCAGCAGCACGGCCGCTCGGCCCGACAGGAAAAGGTGATAGGCCGTCTGGGGGTTGGCACCATGAAAGCCACGCTGCCAGAAGCGCGAGAAGCGGTAAATGTGCCGATAGACCTCGGCAAACCGCTCGTCGTCCACGCGTATGCGCCCGTCCATAACCGCTCGCAGAATGCGCTCTCCGTTGGTGACGACGTACGCATCGTTGTAAGGATCGTTCAGGTTCAGCCGGAAGCCGGCGTTCTTCTTGGCATCATAGTCCCAGTCGCCCGGCCGCGACAGGACCAGCGGGACGAGATGGCGAGTGTAGGCGTCCGTGAAGAACCTTGCGATCCAACCTACGGTGCCCGCCCAGTAGGAATCGGCGTTGCCGGGCACTGCGAACGGGATGACGCCGGCCGATCGTATTCGCGCCGCCTGATCCAGCATCTCCTCCCATGTGCGCGGCGGTTTGATGCCGACCCGGTCGAACAGGTCGACGTTGAAGTAGAACGCAATCTCGATGAAGTCCATCGGAATGAACGAGACATCGCCGCCGACTTTGAACTTCTCGATGAACTGGGCGCTGAGGGTGTCGAGCCATCTCTTGCCGGTATAGGGATTGACGCGCTCGAGATACGGCGAGATGTTCACCAACAGGCCCTTCTCGTACATCCCCCAGGCGTAGTTGGCGTTGAAGAGGTCCGGCGCGCCCGATCCGCCGCCCGGGATTTGGGTCCGCAGCCAGGTCTCGTAGCCGTTGCCGGGCATGATCTGCACGTTGATTCGCGTGCCCGGATGCCGTTTCTCGTAAGCCGCCGCAACCTTGCGGAAGCCTTCCTGATAGTTGGCGCTCACCGTCGCCAGGGTGACCTGCTTGGCCGGGGCGGCGCCGGCGGCAGCCGAGGCGGCGCATGCGGTGGCAGCAAGCATTCCGCGACGAGTGATCCGGTAGTCATCGGTGCCCATTGGCCGTTCTCCCGGTCGTATGGTACCTTGACCGGCGACGGACGCTCTCGTTGTACAGGAGGAAACGACCCCATGATGCTGCCAATCGGCGTGCTTGCCCTTTCGGGCCTCGGTCCAACCGGTGTGCCGCAGACGCCGTGGGACATGGCGGCGCTCTCCAAACCGCCGAGGACCTATGCGGCTCCCGGCTTCACTGAGCCCGGCGTTCAAGCGCTGTACTATGACGGCCCTTCATGGGGCGCCAAGCCCTCGACACGGGTCTTCGCATGGATGGGCATTCCGAAGTCACAGTCGGGCCGCAAGGTTCCGGGCATCGTGCTCATCCACGGGGGCGGCGGGACCGCGTTTGCGAACTGGGTGCGCATGTGGAACGAGCGCGGGTATGCGGCCATTGCCATGGACACCTGCGGCTGCGTTCCGAAGGGCTCTTACGGGGCTTGGGAACGGCATGCGGAAGGCGGGCCTCCCGGATGGGGCGGCTTCAACCAGATGGACGGGCCAGTCACCGATCACTGGACCTACCATGCCGTTGCCGCGGCGATCAGCGGGCATTCTCTGCTTCGAGCGCAGCCCGGCGTTGACGCATCGCGCATCGGTGTGACCGGCATCAGTTGGGGCGGCTACCTGACCTGCATCGTGGCGGGCGTGGACGCGAGGTTCCGGTTTGCGGCGCCGGTCTACGGCTGTGGCTACTATGACCAGACGGTCTTCGCGGACACACTCAAATCCATGAAGACGCAGGATGCAGAGCGCTGGCTGGCCCTGTGGGACCCGTCGGTCTATCTGCCGCGCGTGTCCATGCCGATGCTCTGGGTCACTGGCACGAACGACTTCGCCTACTGGCTCGGGGCTCTCCGGAAGTCCTACAGGCTTCCGAGAGGTCCGCGCACGCTGGCCATACGAGTGCGGATGCCCCACGGGCACGGACCTGCCGGCGAGGCACCGAAAGAGATATGGGACTTTGCCGACAGCATCCTGATGCGGCGGCCGGCGCTCGCCCGCATCACGGCACACGGGCGAACGGGAGACGTGGCGTGGGTGACATTCTCCACAAGACGCCGCATCGTCCGGGCCGAGCTGACCTATACTCGCGACGGTACGGGACCCTGGCTGGAGCGGCTATGGGAAACCGCTCCGGCCAGGATCCAGGGCTCGAAGGCGAGCGCGAATCTTCCCGAAGGAACTCGCCTCTATTACATCAACCTCTTCGATGACCGCGAGTGCGTGATCAGCTCGGAGCACGAGGAGAACTGAGGCGTCGCTCAGCCGTTCCAGTGGAAGTCCAGATCTCCCCAGCACGTCTGCAGATACTCAAGCTGCGCTGCATGGCCGAAGGTGTGGACGCCTGCAATGCCCAGGAAGAAAGCGGCGGAGCTGTCGCCGAAGGGCGTCGGAATGACGGCGTCAAGCCGTTCGGGCGAGAGCGCATTGATCGCCGCCAGGAGCGCGTCCGTGCTCGCGTTGATGCGCTCGACGGCCTCCTGGCGCGATGCGATTTCGCCGACATCCATGGCGGGAGCTCCCGTCACCACGCCTCCGGTCAGGGCACTCGTGAAGAACCCGTTCGCGGCTATTACGTGGGACGCGATCTGCAGAGCCGACTTGGCGGTTGGCGTGGGCGAGTAGGTGAGCTTGTCATCGGGAATGTGACCCAGAGCCCACAGAAACCTGGATCGGGCAGAGCCAACGGACTTGGCGGCATCGGTAAGCTGATCCGACATGGTTTGGACCTCCTTGGCTTGGCGGCGACTACCCTATCCTACCGCGTTGCGGCTACCCCGCGCTCCCGCTGTGGTATGCTCCCGTCGCGGCATGTGGCGGTGGGCGGTCGTGCCGGGAGGTGTGTCTTGCGCTTGGCCACAATATGGATCATCGTGCTGTCTTCCACGGCGTTGAGAGCCGATCAACCTGCGGCAACTGCACTATCGAAGCGCGTCATTCCCGCCGTCCGCGCCGAGGCCATGCCCGTGATAGACGGCGACCTGAGCGACCCTGTCTGGGGTTCGGCGGCGCGCGCCGAGGGTTTCACCGACCGCAACCGAGGCGAGGCTGCGCCCGATCAGACGACGGCCTGGCTGGCCTATGATGACGCCTTCATCTACGTGGCGTTCGAATGCCGCGATGCGATGCCTGATGCGATCGTGGGGCGCGAGACGGTGCGCGACGCGAAGTACCAGAGCTGGGAGGGCGACACCGAGGACAACGTCGAGGTGCTTCTGGACCTGTTCATGTCGCATCAGGGCGACGATCGAGCGCGGTTTTCCACAAACCCGCTGGGCACACCGTCGGCGCGCAACAGCGGCGGAAGGGCCAACAAGCTGGAATGGAAGGGGGACTGGCAGTCGGCGGCAAAGCGGAACCCAACCGGCTGGACCGCCGAGATGGCGATCCCATGGCGTATGCTCAGCTATCCTGCGAAGTCCGAGCCGGTCGAGATCGGCATCAACTTTCGCCGTTGGCATCATCGGCTTCGCATCCGCTCCGAATGGAGCTATGAGGGGCCTCAGGGCTTTCAGGAAGACCAGGGGCGATGGACGGGTGTGCGTCTGCCGCGTGACCGTTTCCGCCCGTCGGTCTCGACCCTCCCGTACACCGTGGTTGGGGCCGGTCAGGGCGGGGCAGGTCTCCAATCCGGCATGGACGTTCGGTACTCGGCGACTCCGGAACTGACGGCTGTCGCCACGATCAACCCCGACTTCGGGACGATCGAAGGAGCCGTCGAGGGCATCCAGTTCTCGCGCAGCGAGCGATGGGTGCCGGAGCGGAGGCCGTTTTTCCTCGAAGGGGGCGACTACCTTTCCGCCGGCGCCGAATATGCCATCGGACCTTTCTTCTACCCGAATCGCATACGCACGGTTGACCTCGGGGTGAAGGTCTACGGCAAAGTGACGCCGCGCGACACGCTTGGATTCCTCCACACGCTGGACCTCGGACGCCGCAGCGACCTCGTTGCCAAGCTTCGCCATGACCTCTCGCCGACGGCTTCTGCCGGCCTGTTCGTTTCGAACATGGCCGGCGACGATGACAACAACACCGCTGTCGTCGCCGAGCAGTACATGCGCAGGGGCAAGGGCGGACTGGCGTCGCAGTGGGCGTTTTCCGCCGGGAAGGACTCGGGAGGGACTGCGCAGCAAGTCAACCTCTACTACGAAGACAAGAACGCCTTCCACTCGTTCCAGTACATCGGCGTCGCGCCGGACTTTCGCGCCGCGAACGGTATCGTCTGGCACACAGACTACCGGGGCGTGTTCCTGTACCACGTGTGGGGCGCAGAATGGCCCAAAGGCGCGCTTCGCGGCTTCAACATGGAACTGAACCCCATCATGGACTGGCACATGGACGGGAGGCCGTTCAGACGTCGCGTCTCGTGGAACGGGAGCATCGAGACGAGATCGGACTGGAGCATGTGGCTTTCGGCGTCGTACGGCACATTCGACGGCGAGTTGGACAACACGTACGGCATCGGCCTGACTTATGGCGCGTCCAATCGCTTTCGTCGGATCGGCTTCGGGCTCAACAAGGGAAGGCAGGCGAGCAAGCCATACTCGTACTTCGGCCCAAACGCCTCGTTCAGGCTGTTCCGGCGACTGGACATCGGCTACGGCGGAGCCATACAGGAGTTCGATGGGACGGCCCAACAGCACATAGTCACGCTCAACTACGAGTTCTCGCCAACGCGGTCCATGGGCGGCAGGATCGTTGCGGAGAACGGCCGAACCAACTGGTACCTGTCATACCGCCATTCGGGTGGCAAGGGCACCGAGACGTTCATAATGCTGGGAGATCCGAACGCCGACGAGTTCGCAAGTCGTTTGCGCGTGAAGGCGGTGTTCGCAATGTAGGCATTCTCGGAGGTAGTGAGATGCTCTTGATCGCCATGGTCTGCGTCCCCGCGATGGCTTCGACCTCGTCGCCGATCCTCTTCGTTGACGGCCAGGCTGTCCAGTCCATGAAGGGCGTTACCTTGCGTCTGCATTCGCCCGAGCCTCGCGAAGTGGCTCTGCGCTTCGATGCGCCGTGGGAGGGCAAGGAGAGCGGCTACGTCACCGTCATGCGCGACCACGAGGGGCGCTACCGAATGTACTATCGCGGCGGAGGGGAGTTGAGCCGGGAGGTCGCCTGCGTTGCTTTCAGCGATGACGGCATCGCGTGGACCAAGCCGCAGCTCGGGCTCTTCGACCATGCCGGATCGAAGGCGAACAACATCATCCTCGTTGGCCGTGAGCCGTCGTACTGGGAGACTCACAACTTCACGCCGTTCCTCGACACCGGCCCTCTGGCAAGCCCGGACACGCGCTACAAGGCGGTCGGCCTCGGTCGGGCCTACCCGCCGGTGACCGCGGATCGCCAGAAAGCTCTCTTCGTGCTCGGGTCTCCCGACGGCATCCGATGGAAGCACCTGAGCGACAAAGCCGTCATATGGGACGGGTCCTTCGACTCTCAGAACGTGGCATTCTGGGACACACGGAGGGGCGAGTACGTCTGCTATTTGCGCGCCGGCCGCGACGGCGCCCGAAGCGTCAAGAGGGCCACTTCGAAGGATTTCATCACGTGGACCGCGCCGGAGTGGCTCGATTTCGGCCCTGGTCCGCTCGAGCAGTTCTATACGAACGCGATTGCGCCGTACGTGCGCGATCCGTCACTGTATCTGGGCTTCCCCATGCGATTCGTGCCGCAGCGGAAGCAGGTAGGCTCATCCGGAAAGCCCACCGACGGCGTCTCGGACGCCGTCCTGATTTCGAGCCGCGATGGCCTGCGCTTCGATCGGACGTTCCGCGAGGCGTTCATCAGGCCAGGGCTGTCGCCGAACAACTGGGGCAATGCCCATGGCAACAACACGCCCGCGTGGGGGCTGCTTCAGACGGGTCCCGAGGAGATCTCGATCTATTGGTGCGAGAACTACGGAGCCACGCCTCACGTTCGGCGGGGCGTCCTGCGCCTTGACGGGTTCGTATCCGTCCACGCGGCCGCATCCGGCGGCGAGATGATCACAAAGCCCATTCGCTGCACCGGGCCGATCCTGAGGATCAACTACTCGACGTCGGCAGCAGGCAGCATCCGTTGCGAGGTTCAGGATACGGCAGGCAAGCCCATCAAGGGCCTCGGCATTGACGATTGCGTCGAGCTTTTCGGCGACGAGATAGCGGGCGCAATGGCTTGGATGGGCGGCAAGGACCTCCGGAGCCTCATCGGCAAGGACATACGCCTGCGTTTCGTGATGCGCGATGCGGATCTGTATTCGTTGACGCTGGGTGATTGAGAGGATCTTGGACCGATCCGACCGATCAGATGGGTCCGACGGGGGACGCTACGACGGGGTGAGTCCACCTGGGGATCGGGGAGGATGCCGGCGACTGAAGTCGCGCCTGTGGAAGGCGCCAAGTCCGCCTGCGCGGACTGCGCAAGTGAAGCATTTAGGCTGAGTCCACGTGCGGTACGGGATGGATGCCGGCGACTGAAGTCACGCCTGCGGACGGCACCAAGTCCGCCTGCGCGGTCTGCCTACGTATGTGGCATTCGGATTGGTCAATGCCATTCGCGCCGGGCGTGGGCAAGGGCCTCCGGAGTGCCGACATCCGACCAGAATCCGTCGAACTCCACCGCTCCAACGCTATGGCCTTCTGCGATCAGCATGGAGACCGCGGCTGTGATCTCGTATTCGCCGCACTTGGACTTCGGAAGTCGCTCCAGGATGGGCCAGATCGCGCCGCCGAACGCCGTAACACCCGCCTGATTCCAGTTGCTCACGGGGTCTCCCGGACCCGGCTTCTCGACGATGCGCACCACACGGTCGCCCTCGCGAATGACGGCTGCACCGGCGCTGACATCGTCCATCCGATTGATGCCCAGCACGGCCGCATGGCCGCCCGACCGAAAGGCGTCCGTAACCCGAACGTAGTGCCCGTAATCGGTCAGAATGTCGCCAAAGGACATGAGAATGGGACCCTCCTGGGCGAAGGACCGCGCCAGTCGGAGCGCGGCTCCGGTGCCGTGGACATCGAGCTGCCAGGCGTACTCGATCTTGACTTCCAGCGATGAGCCATCGCCGTAGCGTTCCCGAATCGCGTCACCGAGATAGCCGATCACGCACAGGAACTCGCAGATTCCCGCGTTGCGGAGCCCTTCGATGATCCATGTCAGAAGCGGCTTCCCGCCGACCTCGATGAGCGGCTTGGGGGTTTGGGCTGTCAGACTGCCCAGCCGCGTTCCCCGGCCCGCTGCCAGGAGCGCCGCGCGCGTTATCTGTGCGCCATTCTCGCAGTTCAGGCCCACGTCGTCTCATGCCTCCCACGCTTACTCTACCCTCTACCTCCCGGGGGACAGGGGATGCTGTCGCCTCATGTTCCGGGTTGACCGTCGGCACCTCTCTCCTCTTGCCCCTCGCCTCTCGCCTCTTGTCTCTAGCCTCTTGCCTCTAGCCTCTCACTCGCGGCAGTATGGCCCAAAAGTGCTACTTCCTGGCCCAAATGTCAAGGAAAACGGCTGCTCCGAGGTGGCATATTGCACCGACTGAACGAGTGTCCAATCGAGGTCCCGCCAAGCCATGACCGCAACCGCAATCCGACCCAACAATCCCAACATACAGGCCGCCGCGCCTGTTCGCCGGATGACGACGCTGGACGAGCTCGAAGCCGAGAGCGTTCACATCATGCGCGAGGTGGCTGCCGAGTTCCGGCGCCCTGTGATGCTCTATTCCATCGGCAAGGACTCGTCGGTGATGCTCCGTCTGGCACAGAAGGCCTTCGCGCCCGGGCGGATCCCATTCCCGCTGCTGCACGTGGACACAGGCCTGAAGTTCCCCGAGATGGTTGCATTCAGGGATGGGGTGCGTGACCGG
>JBBIQU010000019.1:0-39669 GCA_037442185.1 Chthonomonadales bacterium
ACCCGTGTGCGCGTCCTGTCCATAGAGACGGCGTAGCGGAACCGAGAAGCGAGGTTAGTCAATGGCACATAAGAAGGGTGTGGGCAGCTCGCGCAACGGTCGCGACAGCAAGCCCAAGATGCTCGGCGTGAAGGAGTTCGCCGGCCAGTCCGTTCGGACGGGCGCGATACTCGTCCGTCAGAGGGGCACTCCGTTCAAGCCCGGGCGTAACGTGGGGCTCGGCAAAGATCACACGCTGTACGCCCTCGTGGACGGCATCGTCCACTTCGAGGGTCCCAAGGACTCCCGGCGGGTCAGCGTCTATCCGGCTGTGGAGCCCGAAGCGGCCGACGCGGCGGCCGCCTGAGTCCGATCATTCCGCTAGGGCGAACGAGCCTGCCGACACTCGCAGCCTGTGCGCTCGGTCAGCCTGACGTTCGTCCCGTACCATGATTGCAGCCCGTGCCGGTTCCCGGAACGGGCTGCAACGCTGATGCGAGTGTCACGATGTTCGTTGACCAAGTCGAGATTGTCGTTGAAGCCGGAGCAGGCGGAAACGGCGCAGCCACATTCCGTCGGGAGAAGTACGTCCCCCGCGGAGGCCCCAGCGGAGGCGACGGCGGCTCCGGCGGCAGCATCATCCTCGAAGTGGACCCCAACCTGTCCACGCTGCTCGACTTCAGGTTCAACAGGCAGTATCGGGCTCCGCGAGGAGAGGACGGACACAACAAGAAACGCGCAGGCCGCGACGGAGCCGACGTAGTCCTGAGGGTGCCTCCCGGCACCATAGCCACCGACGTTGAATCAGGAGAGACCCTCGCGGACCTGGTGAGCGCCGGCCAGCGCGCAGTCATCGCGCGAGGGGGCCAGGGCGGACGGGGCAATCTCCACTTCACCACGTCGGTTCGCCAAGCGCCGAAGTTTGCCGAGCTTGGCGAGCAGGGCGAGCGCCGCCGAGTGCGCCTCGACCTGAAACTCGTTGCCGACGTAGGCGTCATCGGTATGCCGAGCGTCGGCAAGTCAACGCTCATCGCCGCAGCATCGGCGGCGCGCCCGAAGATCGCCGACTACCCGTTCACCACTCTGGTACCCAATCTGGGCGTCGTGAGCGTCGGTCCATCCCAATCGTTCGTCATGGCTGACATGCCCGGGCTTGTCCCCGGGGCGCACCGAGGTGTCGGTCTGGGAGATCGTTTCCTTCGGCACATAGACCGCACGCGCATCCTCGTCCACATGCTCGACGTGTCCGGGACCACCGATCGCAATCCTCTGGAGGATTTCCACGCCATCAACGCGGAACTGCGCCTCTACGATGCCGCCCTATCGGAGCGACCTCAGATTGTGGCGCTCAACAAGACGGATGTTGTGGCTGACCCGGCGAGCGTGACCGCTCTGGCATCGGAACTTGAGCGTCTTGGATACGCGGCGGTGCCGATTTCTGCCGCCACCCACGAAGGCGTCCGGACCTTGATCCACGCGATCTGGAGGCTGCTGCAGGAGCGCCCGCCTGTTGAAACGCCGCCGGACATTGTCGGCCATCGGGTAATCACAGGGCCCGCGTCCGCAGACGATCGCGCATGGGCCGTTCGGCGGGATCACACCGGCGCATGGATCGTTGAAGGGAAGTCCATCGAGCGGCTCGTGCAACGCACGGACCTCGGCAATGAAGATGCGGTCGCCCGGCTGCAGCAGACCCTCGAACGGGCCGGCATCCATCGGAAACTCCGTGACCTTGGCGCCAAACACGACGACACCGTTCGGATCGGTGATGCGGAGTTCACCTTCGATGACGAGGATCTCGACCGGTAGGTCGAGAGACGAAGGAAGGGGCCGCAACGTGGAGTGATCGGCGGCAGGGCGGATCAGCTGTAAGTCAGAGCGGCGACGCGGCCCCCCCGGGGAACGACGGCGTGGTAGGAGGTTCGGCTGTTCCCAAGCTGTAGACGCGCAACTGGGCTGCTCCTGCACTTTTTCGACTTAGGGCACGGATTCTGCAGGTTTTCCCGAGTTTTCCGAAGAAATATCCATGGCGAATCGGCGATCTGCCCGTAGGCGTGGGGTCTCGCGCTGGGCACGGTCGGACAAGCCGGTCCCACATCTGAGGTCATATTGTGAAGGCTATTGCCAAGACGACGCCGGCTCCAGGGGCCGTCGTCGTGGATGTTCCGCATCCGCGCATTACGCGGGGCACAGACGTGCTTGTACATCCGATCCTGACCAGCATATGCGGCACCGACTATCACGTGTACGCATGGGATGCCTGGTCGGCCGGTCGGGTTGTCCCGCCACGCGTGATGGGCCATGAGTTCGTCGGCGAGGTCGTTGAGGTTGGATCCGAAGTCCGGAGTCTGCGGGTCGGCGACCGTGTGAGCGGCGAGTCGCATCGCGTCTGCGGGACGTGCCTGCAATGCCGGACGGGCGAGGGTCACGTTTGTGCCGAGACGCGCATATTCGGCGTGGACATTGACGGGTGCTTCGCTGAGATGGTGTGCGTGCCGGAGTCGAGTCTCTGGCGCAGTCCGCTCGGCCTGACGGAGGAGATCGCCTGCATCCAGGATCCTCTCGGCAACGCCGTACATGCCGTCATGGCCGGCGAGATTGCGGGCAAGACCGTAGCTGTCCTCGGATGCGGGCCGATTGGGCTCATGGCCATTGCCGTTGCGAGAGCTTGCGGCGCCTCCCATGTCATTGCGTCGGACACCCGCCAATACAGGCTCGACCTTGCGACCAAGCTCGGCGCCGACCAAACGATTGATGTCGCCGAACGCGATACCGAAGAGGCAGCGCTCGAATGTTTCCCGCTGGGGGCGGATGTCGTCTTGGAGATGTCTGGTGCGCCGGCTGCAATCAAGGCCGCCTTCCGCATCGCCCGACGCGGTGGCCGTGTATCGCTCATGGGGATACCCTCCCGTCCCGTCGAACTGGATGTTGCCGAGGACATGGTCATGAAAGGCCTCGACATCCGCTGCATCGTCGGTAGGCGGCTGTACGGCACGTGGGCGACCATGAGCGCATTGCTTGACTCCGGGAGGCTGGACTTATCCCCCGTGGTCACCCATCGCTTCCGACTGGATGAGTTTGAGCGCGGCATGGACCTGATGCGACAGGGCATGTGCGGCAAAGTCATCCTTGAGATGAACTGAGGAACTCACAATGAACCAGACACTACAGGCTTGGCTGGCCGACCAGCTGCAGGCACTTCACGATCAAAACCTCTACAAACCGCTGGTAGAACTCCAGACCCCCCAGGGCGGCACCATCACCGTAGATGGACGCCGTGTTATCAACCTTTCGTCCAACAACTATCTCGGCCTCGCCAACCACCCGAAGCTCAAGGAGGCGGCAATCCGCGCCGTCGAGGAATGGGGCGCGGGCGCAGGAGCGGTGCGCACCATCATCGGGACCATGAGCCTGCACCTCGAGATGGAGCGGAGGCTTGCGGCGTTCAAGCACGTTGAAGCGGCCATCGTCTTCCAGTCGGGCTTCACGGCCAATGCCGGCACTATCCCCGCCGTGATCACCAAGGACGACGCGATAATCTCTGACGAACTCAACCACGCAAGCATCATAGACGGCTGTCGGCTGGCAGGCCTTCCGTCCGAACAGCGACCCATCTACAAGCACCGCGATATGGACTCGCTCGAGGACGTGCTGAAACGGTTCGGCTCGTATCGCAAGCGGCTGATCATCACGGACGGCGTGTTCAGCATGGATGGCGACATAGCCCCGCTAGACACCATTGTCGAGCTGGCGGAACGCTACGACGCCGCCGTAATGGTTGATGATGCGCACGGCAGCGGCGTTCTCGGCGGCGGTCGGGGAACCGCCTATCACTATGGAGTGCATCAGCGCATTGACATCCAGCTCGGGACCCTCTCGAAAGCCGTCGGCGTGATGGGAGGCTACATTGCTGGCAGCGCGAGGCTTCGCGACTGGCTCACTCAACGGTCAAGGCCGTTCCTTTTCAGCACCGCCCATCCGCCGGCAGTCGCCGCTGCGGTAATCGCAGCGCTGGACCTCATGGATGCCGACACATTGCTCACCGATCGTCTCTGGGAGAACACCCGGCACTGGCAGGAGGGTCTGCGCGGGCTCGGCTTCGACACCGGCGTTACTCAGACGCCTATCACGCCGGTCATGGTCGGTGACGAAGGGAAGGCGCTGCAGCTCCAGCGCGAGCTCTTCCAGGAAGGCGTGCTTGCCCTTGCGGTCGTATTTCCGACTGTAGCCCGGGGCAAGGCACGGGTGAGGACGATGCCCAACGCTTCGCATTCGAAGGCCGAGCTGGACGAAGCGCTTGCGGCGTTCGAGCGCGTCGGGCGTCGTCTCGGGCTGATCTGACGTAGAAGCCCGGCCAGCGCAGTCGCGCCTTTGGACGCCACCGCGTCCGTTTGCGCGGCATGAGTACTTGAGGTGGCGAGAGCTACGAGCATACGGGAGTGATCGGACGGCGCAAGCTCCTTCTCACCGCAGGCGGCGTTCTGACCGCTGGCATCAGCGCGGCAGCCTACGGGCGCTGGATCGAGCCGGAACGAGTCGGCTTAACGCGTCGTCGCATTGCCCTCACCGGCCTGCCCGACGGATGGAGGCCGCTGAAGGTCGGCTTGCTCAGCGACCTCCACTGCGATGGCCAAAGGGCTCTGGACCGGGCAAGACGGGCAGTCGAGCTGCTCATGTCGGCGCGCCCCGATGTCGTATTCCTCACGGGCGATTACGTTACGAGCCACGGAGAGCAGTGGGCACCGAAGTGTGCCGACGTTCTCGCTCCGGTTCGATCCTCGCCTTTGGGGGCGTTCGCCGTTCGCGGGAATCACGATTGGTGGACAGGTAGCGAGGAGATCATCGAGCGCGAGATGCGGCGCATTGGCGTGCCGATTCTCAGCAACTCGGCCGCGCGGCTCCGGCATCCGGGCAATGTCTGGGCGGTTGGGGTCGAGTCGCTGGCCACCGGAACCGAGAACATCTCGAAGGCAGTCGCAGGTCTGCCTTCCAACGGCGTGCGCTTCCTGCTGGTTCATGAGCCGGACTATGCCGACAGAGTCACCGAGCGAGTATCCTTGCAGTTGTCGGGCCACTCGCACGGCGGGCAGATTCGCGTGCCGGGGCTGCCGGCCTACACTCCGTATGCGGCCCGGAAGTATGTGATGGGCTTCTACGAGGGCAACGCCGGTCGTCATCCGATCTTTGTCACGCGCGGAGTGGGTATGATCGGAATACCGTTGCGCATCGGCTGTCCCCCGGAAGCGGCGCTGCTGACTGTTGTCGCCAGCGATGCGTGACGCCGACCAGGAACCTGGTGCGATCACGAAGCGTAAGGGAACGCGAGCAAACGGTCATTGGCGCCGTCACAACAGGCACGGGAGCTTCACTGCCCCGTCACTGATCGGCGGCCAATAAACAATGGGAGGAAGGTAAATGGGTGCTGTTGCCGAGGCCACCGCGGCCAACTTCGATCAGGAGGTACTGCAGTCCGATGTGCCGGTTCTGGTGGACTTTTGGGCGACGTGGTGCGGTCCATGCAGGATGGTTGCTCCATTCGTCGAGGCCATCTCGGATGAGTTCGCCGGTAAGGCCAGAGTCTTCAAGCTCGACGTGGACAAGGAAGGCGATATCGCTGCCAGGTACGGCATCATGTCCATCCCGACTCTGGTCTACTTCAAGGACGGCAAAGTGGCCGATCAGTTGATCGGCGCTCAGCCCAAGAAGGCGATTGCGGATCGCCTGCAAGCGCTGGTCGGCTAGTCCGATAGGGGCTTGACGCCTCGCAACGCTGCGAGGTATTCGTAAGATCGCCGGCCGGTGAGCGTGCCGCTCACCGGCCTCCAATCCAACGCTGGGGGTGCCCAACTCGGGCTGAGATTCCGCATTGGCGGAGAACCCCATGAACCTGATGCGGGTAATGCCGACGGAGGGAAGCGATGAAGTCATTCATCGGGACGCCGCTGCCGAACCGCCGGGTTCGCGACAGCGGCGTCGCTGTCTCGATCCGGCCCACAGACGCATACGCCACTGTGCGCAATCGTGCTCCGGTCCGCGTCGTTGCCTCCTCTGCAACCCGCGGGGAGCAAACCATGATCCGAACACGTCACGCGTTCACATTGATCGAGCTGCTGGTCGTCATCGCCATCATCGCCATTCTCGCAGCGATTCTGTTCCCTGTGTTTTCCCAGGCGCGCGAGAAGGCCCGCGAGACGGTCTGCATCTCCAACGCTCGGCAGATCGGCCTCCAGGTCAGGATGTACGTCTCCGATTACGACGACACGATGCCCATCTTCTATGCCTACAACTCGCAGCCCCCTGCCGGCTCTCCCGGCCACAAGGGCATTGAACTGCTGATCCTCCCGTACGGTCGGAGTACGGAGCTGTTCCGTTGTCCCAATGACCTGGGCGGACCCGCCGTCGCGGATCCCGACTACGGATGCCCCGGGCGCGCCAGCTACCATGCCTGTTACGGTTCGAGCTATCGCTTCAGCAAGGGGAGCTTCAGCGTAGTTGCCGGAGAGTCCAGTCAGAACAACGAGGTGTACGCCTTTTCCCGGCCGGTGACTGATGCCGAGTTCGTCTTGCCCGCCGAGACACGCATGATGCGCGATGAGATGTTCCCGTTCTTCACCGAGGCGAAGTACGGCTACGTGCCCGGCTACTTCCGGCAGTGGCACGCTCGCGGCGGAAGCGTGATCTTCGTTGACGGGCATGCCAGGTTTACCGTCGCGCCCGGCGCATTCGACGCACAGGTCGTCTGCCCCGGCGGGCAGCGGAGCGGAGACATCAATCCGGAAGACGGAGACATGTACTACTGGGGGTGCGACTGATTGGCGGGACGGGATCTCCACGGCAAGCAAGCCGACTCACCCTGCGATCCGCCACCGGCGCGCGACGCGCTCATTGTCGCCAACGGAAGCTTGCTCGCCGGTGACATGCGTATGCTTGAGCAACGGCGGACATCGGGAGGCGAGAGCGGCCCCGGCATGGCCCGAAGCCCGTTGATCGTAGCGACCGACGGTGCCGCGGCTCGCCTCGTCAGGCAGGGCATCGTCCCCGACCTTGTCGTCGGTGACTTCGACTCGCTCGCACCCGCTGTCCGCGCTCAACTACCTCCCGAGTCGCTCGTGCATGTCCCCGATCAGAATAGCTGCGACCTCGAAAAGGCCATTGTGGCGGCGATTGACCACGGATGTCGGCGCATCACCGTGGTGGGCGCTCTGGGCCGACGCTGGGACCATAGCCTCACCACGATCAGCCTCCTGATCCGCTACAGCAACGAGGCGCACATCGAGGTCCGGCACGGTTGGACGCGCATCCGGACTGTCACTCACCGAATCACGATCACCGGAGCTGCAGGCGATCGCATCTCCCTGGTCAACTTCGGCCCCGCACGCGGCGTCACGTTGACGGGGGTTGCATGGCCGCTTGACGGAGCAACCATCGGGCCCGGTTCGCTGGGCGTGAGCAACCGCATGGCGGCGGCCTCGGCCGAGCTGAGCCTAGACGACGGCTGCCTGATCGTCTGCCATCAGTCCAAAGCGCCGCGAGGGCGCCCGGCACGGTGACGCGCGCAGCCTTCGCCCCGTTGGACCTGGCCTTGCTGGGCGCATACGCCGTCCTGACGCTCGCCATCGGCTTCTGGAAGCGCCGGCGGACTCACGAGGACTACCTCGTTGGCGGGCGCGCGCTGGGACTTCCGGTCTTCGTAGCGACGGTGGTCGCAACATGGTACGGAGGCATCCTGGGCGTCGGCGAGATGACCTACCGTTACGGCCTGATCAACTGGACGACTCAGGGCCTCCCCTATTACATCATGGCTGCCGTCTTTGCCCTGACGTTGGCTGGCAAGATACGTTCGGCGTCGCTCTACACGATCCCCGACAAGCTGAACGAGGTGCACGGACGCGGCGCCGCGCTCGTTGGGGCGGCCTGCGCGTTCTTGATGACCACCCCCGCACCCTACGTTCTCATGGTGGGTCAGTTGGTCCATCTCGTAACCGGATTGCCTCTCTTGCAGGCCGTCGTGGTGGGGGTGCTGTTCAGCGTAGCCTACGTCTATGTCGGCGGCTTCCAGTCGGATGTGCGGATCAACGTGTTCCAGTTCCTGCTCATGTTCGGCGGCTTCATCGTCGCGCTGCCTATCATAGCCGTCAGGACTGGTGGCCTCGATGGCTTGATCCGGGGTCTCCCGCCCGACCACCTCAGACTCGACGGTGGCCTCGGCTTCGGCTACGTCGCTGTGTGGTTCTTCGTCGCCATCTGGACCATGGTGGATCCCGGCTTCCATCAGCGTTGCTACGCCGCACGCACGCCCCAGATCGCCCGTAAGGGCATTCTCATCGCCATCCTGTGCTGGATCGTGTTCGACCTGTTGACGACGACGACAGGGCTCTTTGCACGGGCAGCCATGCCCGACCTCGTCGGCGCTCAGGCGGGCTACGCCTTCCCGCTGCTGGCCGAGCGCCTCCTGCCTCCGGGCGCGAAGGGTCTCTTCTACATCGCCATGTTGGCCACCGTAATGTCCACCGTTGTGTCCTACACGTTTCTGGGAGCCATGACGATTGGCCGTGACTTCATCTGGCGCATGACAGGCGGGCCGATCGAGCGCGTAACATCCCTCACACGCATGGGTCTGGTCGTCACCTCAGTGTTGGCCATAGCCATCGCAATGGCAATCCCGTCGGTTGTACAGCAGTGGTGGGCCATCGGGACTGTATGCGTTCCGGCCATGCTCCCCGCCGTTCTGACCGGCTACGCGCCAAAGTGGAAGGTCGGCCCGGCATGGACGACGCTGGGCATGGTCGTCGGAGGCGGCACAGCGCTCACATGCTTAGCGACGGCCTGGATGAAGCACGGCCTCGGAGCCGAAATGTCCGATAGCTCGCTCTTCCCGTTCGGGCTTCAGCCGATGTACCCTGGGCTTGTTGCAGCGGCCGCAGCGTATCTGGCGGGTCGCGTTGCGGCGGCCACGGCAGACAGAGGACCGAAACGCGCCTGAGAGCGGTAACTGCGGCAGTCAGTCTCGATGGAGTTCGGGCTGGAACTTGCGGTCGGTAACCGGCAGGTCGTGGGCCGCTAACGCCTCAAGCGTCGGACGAGCCCGTTCCAAGAGGCTCAGGACAGTCGTTCGGCTCATGACCGCGTGTTCATCTCCAGCTACAACCGGCGCTCGTCTCAGTCTCGCTGGATCGCCTTCGGCGAGCAGCGCGGCCACAACGTCGGCTGGATCGCAGGCCTGATTTGCCAGATCGCGCATGAGCTGCACGAGGCCGGTCGCCTCAAATCGGACGGGCCGACCGTTGCCCTCGAGATACACGCCCACAGCAAGCAGGGCAGTGCGCAGGTTGCCGCGCTCGAACGGCTTGCCGGCCGCGATGGACCGGACGAAGTCCGCCCCCTGGCCCAGCACGTCCGTGCTGTCTCCGTAGCCGTATTGAGCCGCGATGGCCTCCTCAACGAGCTCGTAGTCGAACGGCACGCCATCGCCGGCGATCAGTGAGTTGATCCAGACCAGATCATGGACGGATAAGTACAACATCGGACGCCTCCGTTCGCGGTGATAGAGGAAGTTGCCGATCCAGACGGGCCAACGACGCAGACGCCCTTTCCCCCAGAGCCACCCACGGCCTCGGATAGATGCCGATCGCGAGTGTCATCACGACGCATACGCCCAGCGCGATGCCCAGCGGCCTCGCAACCGTGATGGGCGTGGGATCATCCGGATCGCGGATGTACGCTTCGAGCGCCACACGCAGGTAGTAATACAGCGCAACGACGCTGACGAGCGCGCCGACCACCACCAGGAACGCCTGGCCGCCTTCCCATCCGGCAGCGAACAGATACAGCTTGCCCACGAACCCGGCCAGCGGCGGTATGCCGCCCAGCGAGAACATGACGACGAGGGCGGTCACAGCCAGAAGAGGAGCCCGACGGTGGAGACCGCGCAATGCCGTAATATCATCCGATCCCGTCCGCTCGGCGACCGCATGGGCCAGCAGGAAGCCTCCCACGTTCGTGAAGACATAGAGCAGAGCGTACATCACCAGCGACGATACGGCCAGAGCGTTGCCGGGCAACCATGCTCCGGCAACTGCTACCAGCATGTAGCCTGCCTGAGCAATGCCGGAGTATGCAAGCATGCGCTTGAAGTTGCGCTGGGCAATCGCCATGAGATTGCCGCCCACCATTGATGCCACGGAGAGGACGACAACCACGAAGAGCCAGCGATCACCTGCAACGCCCATCGCCACCAGCAGAAACCGTATCAGACCCGCCAGGCCGCCGGCCTTGGAGGCGGTTGAGAGGAACGCGCTGACGGGCGTCGGCGCGCCCTGGTAGACATCCGGCACCCACGCGTGAAACGGTATTGCTCCAACCTTGAAGGCCAGACCCGCGACAACGCATGCGACGCCGAGCCACAGGACGATCGGAAACCCGGTGGCCCGATTCGATAGAGCCTCAATGACGCGCGCGTACTCGGTGCTGCCGGCCACCCCATAGACAACGCCCGCTCCATATAGAGCCACCGCCGAGGCCACCGCGCCAACGACGAAGAGCTTAACCGAAGCCTCTGCCGATCGCCTCTCCGTCTTGGCGAAGCCAACGAGTCCCATCAGGCAGATGGTGGTCAGCTCGATGCCGACATAGAGCACGAGGAGGCTGGTCGCGGAGGCCGCGAGCATAAGGCCAAGCGTGGCGAAGGCCAAGATACCGAAGTACTCGCCGGCGTAGATCGTCTCCCTTTCGCATTGGGCCGACCCGATGGCGACAACGGTCAAAGCGACGAGGAACACCGTGTCAAATGCCTTCGAGAATGCATCGGTTGCTGCAAGGCCGCCCCAGAGCCGCATCTCCGGGCTGAGCCAATCGAGTGCCAACACAGCCAACGCGCCAACCGCAGTGACGGGGCCCAAGCAGAAGATGCGCTTTCGGACCTGGAGCAAGTCGAGCGCAATGACCAGCACACCGAGGCCGGCCAGGGCAAGATGCGGCGCGATGGCCCGGAACTCGGTCACGGATTGGCCCTCGAATACACCAAGATATCGGACATGTGGGGCTCCATCAGCGATATGACCATCTGCTTCCGCAGACCGGCTCCCGTAACGCGCGTCACCGCGCCTGTGGTCTCGGAGCGCAGAGCGTAGACCGTCGAGGGCTTCACTCCCCGCAGCGACACCTCGAGGCTCCTGTAAGGGCTATCCTTGCGCCGATACACGATGATCATGCCGGAGTCGAGGTCGGATCGGTGGAACTGCATCGCCATCCAGTCTCGTGTGCTGCGCGAATAGCCGGTCAACGGATAGTATGCTCCAACCAGTAGGTGCCGCAACGCGCGGTAGCGCTCAAGCATCCGTGCTGCCCGGCTCTTCGGAAAGTCCTGGTCGTCGGCGATCCAACCGATGCACAGAGACGTAGGGAACACCGAGCGGAACGTGTAGTCGTCAAGCCTGCTGATCGGCGCGACGAACGTGCTGTTCGGCAAGTACTGGCTCAGAGCCCAGATGCTCGCCTGATCCACCTCATTGTCGAACCAGTAATCCGTCTTCTGATGGAGGTGGAACCGCTTGACGGTCTCCAGGTCAATCCGGTGACCTCCGCTGGCGCATTCCTCACGGATGCTGTCGGGCCATGCCGCAGCAAGCTGGTCCCAGAAGGCATACAGCCCTTCGATGTACTTCATCTCGGTGATTCCGACGCGGTCGGGCTGATCGTTATGGGACCAGAAGGGCGCTGGGTCCATGTTGAAGTCCTGCCGGTACACTCGGAAGCCCGGCAAGTCCATGAATCCCTTGACGATAGCGAAGAAGTGATCGCGCACTTCCTTGAGTGCGAAGTTCGCCAGCAAGGTCCCTTGCGGGCCGGCGCCGGCCGCGAGGCACCACTCTGGATGCTCCCGATGGAGCTGCGTTCCTGCCACGACCCGCTCGGGTTCGAACCACAGGCCATACCTCATCTTGTGTTTGGCCGCCGCCCCTGCAACCGGAGCCATACCTTCGGGATAGGCGTCAGAGCGAGGCGTCCAGTTACCTGCGCCGTTGGGCCATCCGCCCTCGAACCAGCCGGCATCGGTGATGACGGCCTCGAGCCCAAGCGGAGCGTAGGCGTTGATGAGCGAAATCTGATTGGTGGCATTGCACTCGTTCAGCCATCCGCCGCCTCGTGTGAAGCATGTGTTGCTGAACAAAATGGGGAGTGGCGGGTTGCCGGATCGGCGTGCCGCGTACCACTTGTAGATGAGCTGCCGGAACGCCGCGTTGGCCTCAAGCGTGTCGCCCGGGTTGCGCAGAATCAGGATCCGCGGTGTTCTCACGCTCTCGCCCGGCCGCAGCACAAACCGTGTGGCCGCCTGACCGGCCCAAACATGCACGTCCTGGCGAGCAGGGGCTTCGACGCCCGCGCGCCAGGTCCCCGACCAGCCGACGGCAACGACGTACGATGCGTTCGCAAGCTCGACCTTGAAAAACGGCAGATGCTGCGTTGACGAACGGCCTGCACCCGAACCGAGAGGCACCGACGCGCCGCCGGAACCTCCAACGGCATCCACCGTGCTCTCGAACTGCTTCGGGTCCGGCGTTCCTCCGGCAGCCCTGTGGACGAGGCAATGCGGCGATTCGTTCGGCCAGGTCATGTCCAGCGGCAGCACATCAGCGATCAGCCGCGTGTCGGTCTGTCCGACGTTCTCGAAGCGCAACACCCAATCAATGGCCGCGAAGTCGGGGTATCGTACGGCCTCCATGGTCAATCGGAGACCCGACGCCGGGTCAGACCAACGATCCACGGTGACTGCCCGTCCGTCCTGCTCTTTCTGTGCCTCGCGACCCTTGTACCAATCCGGAAGGACCTCGTCGCAGTGCTTACCGCCCACCGTGAACGAAAACGGGTATCGGCCTGAGTACGACGCGGCCCCCTCGGGCATGGCAGAAACCTGCAATTCCGTCCCGTCGGCATAAACGAGCGTCAGGTCTGCCCAGTCGGCATGATCGCACGCAGGGCCATCATCCGCGTCCGTAACGATGAAGTCAAGCGTGCGCGTCGGGGTCACGGCAATGTCCAGCCGGACGGGATCCTGCCCCCCGCGCAGCACATCGCTTCGGTAATGCTCGGACCGGCCTGACGCGACGACGAAGACTGCTGAACCAGCGCCGGACGATGTCCGCTCGTTGGCGTCAATGCCAATCCACCCGCGCACGGCGACAATGGGCTTCGGCGACGTCACCCGGATAATGCTGTGCGAATGCGTGCCAAGCCCGGTCCGGAACGACCGCGAACCGATTCGCAATGGCGTTCCGATGACGCTCTTGTTGATCTGAAGCCGCTCGTAGTCCTGCCTGATCAGCATCCGCAATGGACCGCGCGAGGTGTCGGGCGCGGGGTACGGGAATGCCAGAACGCCCTTGTCCCAACGCTCAGACCTGGACCCCATCGCATCTTGCCTTTCGGTTAGCGCCGCCGAACCTGCGCCCGCACGATGGAGCGGAGCGGCATGCAACAGCAGACCGAGAAGCGCGAACCGGACCAGCGCCTCTGGTACGCCACGAGTCATCGTCCGTTTCCCGCCGGGCGCTCGCGCTCCGCATCCGGCGAAGACGCATTGGCCGACCGGCTGCGCGCGGACGCAAGGCTGAGGGTCCCGCTCGACTTCCCCCGAACTCCGGCATCAACCAGGTTGACAAGAGGCTTCGGCCAGAAGCCGATCACCAACAGCAGAGCGCCCAGAGCGACGATGGCGGCCCACTCGGTCGTCCGAGCGTCGCGCAGGTCCGTGTGCGCCGCTTCATCGAATGGACCAAGGAAGACCCGCTGGATCAGACGCAGGACATAGACCGCCGTAATCACGATGCCGCATACCGACAGCAGCGCAAGGACCGGGTAGCGCAGCCACATGCCATAGAAGGCAAGGAACTCCGCCACAAACCCGCTCGTTCCCGGCAGGCCGAACGACGCAAGTCCGCCGATCGTCATCATGATCGCAATGCCCGGCATCCGGCGGGCGAACCCACCCATGCGGAGGGTGTCCCGCGTGTGCGCCTTCTCGTAGATGAGCCCGACGGCGGCAAAGAACAGACCCGTCATGATGCCGTGCGAGAACATCTGCATCACCGAGCCGTTCAACCCGACCCGATTCAGTGAAGCCAGGCCGAGCATGACCACGCCCATGTGCGATACCGACGAGTATGCGATCACATACTTCAGGTCCGTCTGGGCCATGGCCGACATGGCGCCATACAGGATGTTCACCGTGGCGATGCAGCCCATAAGGAAGGCCCAGTGCTGGGCGCCGTCCGGAAGGAGTTCGATGCCTATTCTGAGGACGCCGTATGCGCCCAACTTCATGAGCACACCGGCATGGAGCATGGAGACCGCAGTCGGCGCCGATGCGTGGCCGTCCGGCGACCATGTGTGGAATGGCCATATGCCGGCCAGCACCCCGAAGCCGACGTAGACGAGAAGGAACACCCACTGCTCGAACTGCGGAGCGCGCGGCACGGTCGCCAGACGGTCCAGATCGAACGAGCGCGTTGTCTGCGAAAGATAGAGCGCAAGGATGGCCACAAGGATGAGCGCGCTTCCTCCCAGGAGCATCAGCGTCAGCTTCATCGCCGAGTGTTCCTTCGTACGCTCGCGAGTGCTGGTCCCCCAGAGACCGATAAGCAGGTACATCGGAAGGACGGCGATCTCGTAGAACAGGAAGAGGAAGAAGAGGTCACGAGCCGCAAACACGCCGAAGACGCCGCTCACCAGGAGCAGCAGAAGCGACAGAAACTCCTTGGTCCGGTTGAGCTGGGTCCATGATGCGAAGACGCCGGTCGTGATGATGATCGCCGTAAGCAATATGAGCGCCAGGCTCGTTCCGTCGGCCGCAACATGGTAACTGATGCCAAGTGACGGCACCCACGGGATGGACTGCCGGAACTGGAAGCCTCCGGCCTGTTGATCGTACTTGGCGCACAGCCACAGCGCAACGGGAAGCGTGACGGCAGCTCCGAGCGTCGCGACCAGTCGGATCAGCAGCCCCTGGCGTGCCGGAATCAACAGGAGGATCACCGACGCCGCCAGCGGCGCAAGGACCGTCAGGGTGAGCAGCCAGCCGCCCATCAGCGCGTCACCGCCATTCCGAACGCGGCTGCGCTCTGACCGGACCCTGTTGCCGTCTCATACAGCGCAAGCAGAATGATGAGCGCCACGGTCCCGCCGATCACAAGCGCGGCATAGGTCTGTGTCTGCCCCGACGACGACCGTCCCATCACGCCACCGACGGCCGCGACCACCCGCCCGCTGCCGCGCACCGCGCCGTCAACAACGCTACGGTCGAACCACGCAACCACTCGAGCAACCGCCATGGCGGCCCGTGCGCCAACCCAGACCCACAGCCGGTCCACGTACCACAGGTTTGTCAGGAACGTGAGCAGAGGCCGAGGCATCCGCTCGACCGGATCCGTCCAAACGGAACCTGCTTGCCCGGCTTGCCGCGGTGATGGAGACCTGTATAGGAGCCAAGCCGCGACGACGCCAACCAACCCCAGCGCCGTTGCCGTTAGCGCAACCCCCATGTGCATTTCGAGGTCCTCACCCGCCCGGAGTCCGGTCAGGTACGTGTGCAGCAGGTGATGATGGTGCAGCCACCAGCCCACGCCAACCGAAGGGATCGCAAGCGCTACGAGGGCTGTTGTTATCGGCCACGGCGATTCTGTGGCGGTCTCGGCATCCTTCGATCGCGGACTGCCTGCAAACACCGCCAACCAGAGCCGCGTAGCGTAGAAGGCAGTCAGGAGAGTCACAACGAGCGCAACGACTGCGCCGATGGACGCTACCCACGGGTCGGCGCCCATTCGCGCATGCGCGTCTCCGCCGATACCGAGTATCCCCATCCCTGAGCGATGCAGCAGCAGACCAATGACCGCGTCCTTGCTCCAGAAGCCCGCGAAGGGCGGAAGTCCAACAAGCGCAAGAATGCCGATTCCGCATGTCAGAGCCGTCACAGGCATCCGCTTCCACAGGCCGCCCATCCCGCGCATGTCGTTGGGATCGGCCGAATGATGCAGCGCATGGATAACCGACCCTGCAGCGAGGAACAGCAAGGCCTTGAAGAAAGCGTGCGTCACCAAATGGTAGGTGGCGGTACTCTGCCCGGAGGCGCTGCCTGCCCCGAGGGCCATCATCATGAAGCCGAGCTGACTGATCGTCGAATAGGCCAGCACCTTCTTGATGTCGTACTGGACGATCGCTATGGTGGCCCCAATGAAGGCCGTTGCCGCCCCCAGAAGCAGAACCGTGTTCAGCGCAATGGCCGACGCGGCAGACAACTCCATCCCGGAAGACGACAGCGTGAACATCCACATCAGCCGGGCGACCATATATACACCGGCGGCAACCATCGTCGCGGCGTGAATCAGGGCGCTAACGGGCGTCGGTCCCTCCATGGCATCCGGAAGCCAGATATGCAGGGGGAACTGGGCGCTCTTGCCCACCGCGCCGCACAACAGCAGGATCGGAACCAGCCAGACAAATGCCTGATTGCTGACAAGCCCGATCGCCTGTGGACCACCTGCTCCGATCTCGCGATACGCCTGCTGGACGATCTCCAGATCGAACGAGCCCGCCGCCGTCGCGAGGAGGAGCACTCCCAGCAGGAAACCCACATCGCCGAAGCGAGTTACCACAAACGCCTTCTTGGATGCCGCTGCGGCCGAGGGCTTGTGCCACCAGAAGCCGATCAAGAGGTACGAGCAAATGCCGACAAGCTCCCAGCAGGCGTACAACTGCATCAGGTTGTCGGCAACCACAAGACCCACCATCGAGGCGGTAAAGAGCGCCAGGTAGCCGAAGTAACGCGCATATCCGGTCTCGCCCTTCATATAGGCGACCGAGTAGAGCTGCACCAAGAAGCTGACCG
Organism: Chthonomonadales bacterium; assembly: GCA_037442185.1. GTDB lineage: Bacteria > Armatimonadota > Chthonomonadetes > Chthonomonadales > CAJBBX01 > JAAYVH01. The sequence continues at coordinate 16,859 of JBBIQU010000019.1, forward strand.
AAAGAACCACCCCCACCATGACCCAGGCCAGGTGGTCGAGGTGCACGCCCACGCTGATGCGGAAGCCGTCGCCGATCGTCAGCCACGTGAGGTCAACGTCGCCGAGGACGCCTGCCGATCGGCTCGGACGGTTGGCCAGCGCGGCAAGGCCTGCCAGCGCCGTCGCCGAAAGCGTCACCGCAGGAGCGAGCCGCTCGGATCGCCGAACGATGGCCAGACATAGACCCACTGCCGCGCCCGCAGCCGGGGCTGCGAGGAGCAGCCAGAGGCCCAGAGGTCCCGACAGAGAGCCCATCGTCACCCCCTGAGCTCCGCGATCTCGTCCAAGTTCACCGTGCCGAACTCGCGATAGACATTGAGAACGATCGCAAGGCCCAGCGCGGCCTCGGCGGCTGCAACAGTTAGCCCGATCAACACGAAGACATGCGCCTCCATCGCAGTCGCGTCAAGGAATCGCCAGAACGCAAGGAAGTTGAGGTTGGCTGCATTGAGCATCAGCTCCACGCTGAGGAGGACCGCGATGGCATTGCGCCGCGTCAAAGCGCCGAATGCGCCGATCCCGAATAGGGCCGATCCGACAAGCAAGTAATGGGGGAGACCGATCATGCGCCTTGCCTCTCTCCATCGCATCCGGCGGGCCGGTCAGGGGGACGCAGGCTTTTGGCTATAACGATCGCCGCTATGAGCGCGGCCAGCAGCAGGATCGAGGCCGCCTCGAACGGCAGGACGTAGCGCGTAACCAGAGCGCGACCGAGCGCGACGGTCTGGTCATGCGCAGACGCAGGCACAGCATCGCCCGCCGGCCAGGGGTGCCGAAAGAGCAGATGGGCCGTCGCAAGCAGCCCCAATCCGCACAATCCTCCGGCCACCGCCCCGAGACCGTTTGTCTGCCGTTCCTTCGGATTCATGACGTCCCTGGTTAGCATCAGAGCGAACATGATCAGCACAAGGATGGCGCCGATGTAGATGAGAACCTGGACAACAACGAAGAAATGGGCTTCAAGCAGCGCATAGAATCCCGCCACTCCGATCAGGCACGGCAACATCCAGAATCCGGCATGCACCAGGTTGCGCGTGGAAACGACCATGAGCGCAGGGACGATGGTCAGTACGGTAAGGCTGAGGAAAGCGATCGTACCGAGGTTGGCGCTCATGGCTTTGCCGCTCCGGGGTCGTTGCCGGGTGACACGCTCAGACGGACAAGGGGCTGCTGCCCGCCTCCGCCGCCGGACTCCCTCTCCCGCTCCAGGGCCGCCTGAATGGTCGCGTTGTTGCGCTTGACGGCCTCAGCCCCGCCCTCGGCCAGCTCGCGAATGGTGAATACGCTGGCGTTCCTGTCGTAGGAAGCCAGTTCGTATTCCGGCCCCATGTGGATGGCGTCGAACGGGCACGCCTCGATGCACAGATTGCAGAACATACACCGCCCCAAGTCCATCGTGAACTCGCTCACGCCGGCATGCTTGCCGGAACCGAGCTTCTCCATCGTGATGACCTTGGTCGGACACGCCTGCGCGCAGAGCGTGCAGCCCACGCACTTGAGCCTGTCGCCCTCCTTGTCGTACGGCAAGTAGAAAAGCCCGCGATAGCGCGGCGATACCTTCGGCCGCTCGAACGGGTACTGCAGGGTCACCTTGGGCCGCCCGACAAGGTTCAGCAGGGTAACCCAGAGGCCACGAAAGACTGCGGCAAACCCCGCAACGAAGTCGCTCAAGACCCTCATTGGACCCGGACACTCCATAGCGCCGCTGCGCAAAAGACGACCAGCGACAACGGCACGAGGACTTTCCAGCAGAAGCCCATCATCTGGTCCACGCGGAATCGCGGGACCGTCCACCGTATCCACATGATCAGGGTCACGATCACCAGCGTCTTGGCCGTGAACCAGACGGGACCGGCCAGCAGCGGACCATGCCAGCCGCCGAAGAACAGAGTGACCGCGAGGCCTGCCATGAAGAAGTTGTTGGCAAACTCCGCAAGGTAGAAGAACGCGAAGCGCATGCCCGAGTACTCGGTGTGGAAGCCGCTCACCAGCTCGGATTCCGCCTCGGGAAGGTCGAAGGGCGTTCGGTTGAGTTCGGCAAGGGCGCAGATCAGGAATATCGCGAAGGCCGGGATCATGACCGGAGCGTGCGCCGCTATGTTCCACAGGCGCGCCTGGGACTCAACGATATCCACGAGCGACAGCGATCCCGAGATGGCGACGACGGCGAGGATACTGATCGCCAGGGGTATCTCGTACGCCAGCACCTGGGCGCAGGCACGCGCGCCGCCGAGCAGCGAATATTTGTTGTTGGCGCCCCATCCGGCAGCCAGTATTCCGAGCGACACATTTGTGCTCACTGCCAGTGCAAACAGAACGGCAAGGCCGAAGTCGTACCCGACCCAGGTCGCGCTGAAAGGCAGGACCATAAACGTCAGCAGCGTCGGCATGAAGGCGAGGAACGGAGCGATCACGAACAGGCGCGCGTCGGCTTTGGCGGGGATGATATCCTCTTTGACGAGAAGCTTTACGGCATCGGCAACGGTCTGGGCCAGACCGTTCCAACCGACATGCTTTGGTCCGAGGCGCGCCTGGATCCACCCGGCGAACTTGCGCTCCCACCAGATTAAGAAGAGGACGTGCAGCGTCACGAAGTTGGCGACGATGAAGGACTTGACAAGAGCATTCAGCAAGGGGTGATCGCCAACAACTTCCGTCAGAGGGGATCCTTCGACGAAGCGCGCGACAAGGTTGCAGCCCACTGACGCGAGCGCAAGCCCAATGAGGGCCACAACCGAACCGGCCGCAATCCGACCGGCGATACCGGCGCCGCCACTCGGTCCGCGTGCCGAGGGCGATAGGCCTGCCGATCCAGCGGTCACCGATCCACCTCGCCGAGAACCGTGTCCTGACTCCCCAGGATGGCGATCACATCTGCCAGCTTAACGCCTCGCAGCAGACACGGCAACATGGAGAGGTGGGCAAACGACGGAGCGCGGACGTGGACCCGTTCGGGAGTCGGCGAACCGTTACTGCGCATGTAGACGCTGAGCTCACCCCTGGGAGACTCCGTGCGCGAGTAAGCGTCGCCCACCGGAGGCTTGAAGACCTTCGGCATCTTCGTCATCGTGTCGCCGGGCGGGATATCCCTCAGGCACTGCTCGATGATCCTCGCGCTTTGCACCGTCTCCTCCATCCGAACGCGGTACCGCGCGAAACAGTCGCCTTCGTTGAACACAGGCACGTCGAACTCGAGGCGCTCATAGATTTCGTAGGGTTCGGTCTTGCGAAGGTCGAAGTCCAGTCCGGATCCGCGGGCCATGGGCCCGGAAGCTCCGAAGGCGATGGCCGCGTCGCGGCTCACGACGCCGACGCCCTCGGTGCGCATGCGAAAGATCGGGTTGTTCGTCAGCAGATTGTCGTAGCTCGGCAGTTCCTTCACGAACGCGCTGACGAAGGCGCGTACGCCCTCAGCGAACCCGTCGGGAAAGTCCGCCGGCACTCCGCCGGGCCTGATCCAGTTGTAGGTCAGTCTGGCCCCTGTCATTGCCTCTAGGAGATCGAGTATCTTCTCGCGCTCTCGGAATGCGTACAGGAATGCGGTGGTGGCTCCGATGTCCTGTGCGTACGTGCCGAAGAAGACGAGGTGACTTGCCAGGCGGTTCAGTTCGCAGAGGACCACGCGGATGTATTGCGCCCGTTCGGGAACCGAGACCGACCCCAGCCGCTCGATGGCCTGAGATATTGCCAGGTTGCAGTTGAGCGACGCCAGGTAATCGAGGCGATCGGTGAACGGCACGAGCTGGCGGTAGGGTCGAGCCTCGAACATCTTCTCAAGCCCGCGATGCAGGTAACCGATGACAGGCTCACAGGACCGCACGTACTCGCCGTCAAGCTGCACCATCAAGCGGAGCACACCATGGGTTGAGGGGTGCTGCGGGCCCAGGTTGACGGTCATGCCGCCGTCGGCGTCTGCCGTCATCCGCTGTGCTTCAGCCATCAGCCGTCAGGCCCCCACCCAGAGCTTCTGCCACCTCAGTTGGTCTCCTGAGGGCCATGCAGAGGGTCCCCGCTGAACACAGGCTTGTAGTCCTTCCGGAACGGATGACCTGTCCAGTCTTCCGGCAGCAGGATGCGCATTCGGGCCGGATCCCCGTCGCGCGGATGCCCCTCAAACCGCACCCCGAACATGTCGAAGCATTCCCGCTCGAACCAGTCGAATCCGGGCCAGATGTCGCTCACCGTAGGCACGGATGGGCTATCGGACGGCACGACGACATCCAGAATGGCCCGCCGATTGTGCTCGGGCGACCAGAGTCGGTACCAGAGGTGTATCTCGGTTCCCGTGTCCGTCGCGCACAGGTCCGCAGGATAGCCGAACTTCAGGTCTACATGGTCTCTCAAGACGAAGCACACGCTGCGGAGCGCGCTCGGCGTCACCTTCAGGCGCACACCGGACTCGTCGGCAACGAGAGACTCTATTCTATCGCCCCCTGCGGTCTTGAGGGCATCCTCACCGGCGCCGAGAGCCACCCTGCCTACCCTTCCACCACGATCGGATCCGCCTTGACGACCGGCTGTCCGCGGCGCGTCATGGCACGCTCGGCCTTGATCCGCTCCTGCAGTTTGAGGATGCCGTGGATGAGGTTCTCGGGCCGCGGCGGGCAACCGTACACGTATACGTCCACAGGAACGAACCGGTCAACGCCTTTCACGATGGTAATGCTGTCGCGATAGGGTCCGCCCGCGGACGCGCATCCGCCCATTGCTATCACGTACTTCGGCTCCGGCATCTGATCGTACAGCCGGCGTATGAAGGGCGCCATCTTTACCGAGACCCATCCGGCAACGATCATGACATCGGCCTGCCGCGGCGTGGCACGGAAGAACATGCCGAACCGGTCAAGGTCGTACTTGGGACCTGCGGTGGCCATCATCTCGATGGCACAGCAAGACAGTCCGAACGTCAGCGACCAGAGTGAGTTCCGCCGGGCCCACTGTGCAAGCCGGTCGGCTGGAGCCACCAGAACGCTGCCGCCGGGTACGGGAACCTTCCAGCTGTCCGCCTCGGCCTGCGTGACGCCTTTGCCGGTCAATCCCATTCAAGCGCCTTCCGCCGCCAAGCGTATGCCCAGCCGAATCCGAGGATTGCCACGAAGAGGATCATCTCGATGACGGCATACAGCCCGACTTGCTTGTAGGCCACGGCCCACGGGTAGAGGAACGCGGCTTCAACATCGAAGACGACGAACAGCAGCGCAAAGAGGTAATAGTGCATGTTGAACTGCTGCCATGCATCGCCGACCGGAAGCGGGCCGCACTCGTAGGTCTCCAGCTTGTCGGGATTGGGAGCCGAAGGCCTCAAGAGCCGCGAAAGCAGCAATGTTGATGCCACAAACGCAAATCCCATGAGGGTGAACATTGCGGCGGTAAGATATGCTTGCAACTCCGGCAGTGCTCCTGATTTACGTAGCTGAACGTCGCGATTATAGCCCAGCCTTCGCTCGGAGGTCAACCAACCGAACGGCGCGCACGCCGTTCAGAAACGTTCGGACCTGAGCGGCCAGGTTACCGGAACCACTTGTGTGCCGTCATTGGCATTGTGCCGAAACTGCTTGGGCGCAGGCGCGTAATAATGTATGTTGACGCACTGCACCGTCAGTACGGAGGACCATGCCAGCCCATGCTATCCATCAGACGTATCGGTTGTGGCATCGCGACCGCGGCCATCGCTGCGGTCGTTTCCACGTCGGCCCTTGGCGTCGGATCGCCGCCGTCCGAGCGCGGCAGTCAGGCCCAGACTGCCGCGCGAGCGCTCACCCTTGACGAAGCGGTCCGCCTCGCGCTGGAGAAGCAGCCTCAGCTCGCGATCGCTGAGAGCCAGCTGTCGTCCGCAAAGTCGCGCTACGTCGAGACCGCGGCGTCCTATTACCCGCAACTGAGCCCACTGTATCAATACACGAATCAGCATTCCGCCTACACCGTGGACGGCCAGCGCACCACACAATCAACGGACCGGTCCGAAACCTCCATCGGCCTGCGGCAGCTTATCTTCGATACCGGCAAGCGTGAGCTGTCGGTCAGCGCGGCGCGGAGCTCGGTTCAGGCGTCGGAGTACTCCCTCAGGAGTTCCAGACAATCGGTCATCCTGAACGTTACAACGGCGTTCTATGAGCTGCTCAGGCGGCGTGATCTGCTTCGAGTCCAGGAAGCCACGGTGGAACGCGCGAAGACAACTCTTGAGGCAACCAAGGCATTCGCCGAAGCGGGAACCGTCCGACGGATAGACATCCTGCAAGCCGAGGCCGACTACGGCAACGCCAGCGTACAGCTCGGCATCGCTCGCAACAATGTGCGGCTTGCTGAGATCAGCCTCCGCAATGCCATCGGCATGGAGGCGGATCAGAGCGTTACGGCAGCCGAGGGCGCGCCGGAGTGGCCCAATGAGGACGCCGACCCGCGGAGCGCGGCCGACTACGTCCAGGATGCCCTCAAGGGCCGTCCGGACCTGATGAGAGACATCGCTTACCTCGAGGCCGATCGCGCATCGGCCCGCATCGCCAAGATCAACGCGGGTCTGCAGGTCGAAGCGGACTTCACGGCCGGGTACCGGTTCGATCCTGACAGAGGAGATAACCGCCTGCTCACCGCAACGCTCAGTTACCCGCTGTTCGATGGCGGCAGCACGCGCGCGAGGGTCCGCGCGGCCAACGAGTTGGTTCGTCAAGCCGAGAGCCAACTTGAGTTGGCTCGGCAGGAGATACATCTTGCGGTCGAAGAGGCGTACCTCTCGCGTGAGGAGGCTCGCCAGCGCATTGCCGCCGCGCGTGCCGCGGCGGAGGCCGCCAAGGCCAACTACGAGGCCGCGTCCGAAGGGTACAAGGAAGGTGCGCAGACCGTCGTGGATGTGATTACCGCCCGAACCCAGCTCGTAACGGCCGAGACGAACCTAGTTCAAACACTATATGACTTTCACACTGCCGATGCCCGGTTGGGACGGGCTGTCGGCAGCAATGATCCTTACTGGCGGGCCGGGCGAGCCACCCGCTAGGCCGGAGGTGTGTTGATTTGAAACGCTTGCTGATTGGCGCGTTCGTCGTCGTCCTTGTTGTGGGCGGATCGGCGTGGATCTGGGCCCGGCTGCGAGCGCCCAAGGCCGACCAGAAGGTTCAGTACAAACTCGGTGCGGCCGAGATCGGCCTCGTCAAGAAGACCGTCTCGGCGACCGGGACCCTGAAGCCCTGGCGCACCGTTGACATCAAGTCCAAGGCCGGCGGCCGCGTTGACGCTCTGCTTGTTGACATTGGCAGCCGCGTGACGAAGGGACAGGTCCTCGCTAAGATTGACCCGACCGACACGCAGCTCAATGTCGGCACCGCTCGGGCCGACGTCGAATCCTCTGCGGCACGGGAGCGCCAGAACCGAGCAACCTATGAGTTGCAGAAGAAGCTGAGCGACCTGGCCATCAAGACCGCGGAAAGCCAGGTCTCGACAGCCCGAGCCGCTCGAGAGGCAGCCAAGTCGCGCTTGACCGTGGCCCGGAACGCAGCCGACAACCAACCCACGCTGAGTCAGGCCGCCATCGCCCAGGCAGAGGCGAACCTTGAGAGCGCCATCCAGCAACGGGCTCAGCTCACAGCCACCCAGGCGCAGGAGCGCGCGTCCGCGCGCGCCACGCTCGATCAGGCAGAGGCCAACCGCAAGAAAACTGAGGCCGACCTGAACCGACTTCGGTCTCTGCTTCAGAGGGGATTCGCTGCCAAGCAGGCCGTAGACGCCGCGGAAGCGACCCATGCCGCAGCCGAGGCGCAGGTCGCGTCGGCGGCAGAGAAGAATCGCACGCTCGACGCGCAGCAGAAGGCCGAAAGAGACGCTGCAGACGCGCGTGTGACTCAGGCGCGCGCTCAACTGGAAACCGCAAAGGCTCAGGCAATCGAGGTGCAAAACCGCAAACTCGCCCTCGCCGAGTCTGAGGCTGTCTTCCGACAGGCCGAGGCTCAGCTGGCCCAAGCCGAGACCTCGCTCAACCAAGCGAAGGCCAATCTAGCCAACATCGAGATCCGCCGATTGGACATCGAGACCGCGCGCGCAGGCAAATCACGATCCCAGGCGACGCTAACCAACGCGCTGACCACCCTGGACCAGACGATTGTCCGAGCGCCCGCAGACGGCGTGATCCTGACCAAGTACGTCGAGGAAGGGACGATCATCTCGTCCGCCCTCTCGTTCGCGGCTACCGGCAACAACATCCTTCAACTCGGAGACATCACGCGGATGTATGTGGATGTCACCGTTGACGAGACCGACATCGCGAGCGTAGACGAGGGTCAGGAAGTGGAAGTCACCATCGAGGCCTATCCGTCCCTGCCCTTCTCCGGCGTCGTGTCCCGCATAGACCCCCAGGCCGTCGTCGAGCAGAACGTCACCACGGTTCACGTCCGCGTCGAGATTGACAACACCGACGTCTCTTTCCGATTGCTCAAACCCGGCATGAACGCCACCTGCGAGTTCGTCAGCCAGAAGAAGGAAGACGTCCTGATGGTGCCCAACGAGGCCGTCCGGACCGATGACAACGGCCAGTATGTCGAGATCGCCCTGAACGAAGGCAAGCCGGCGCCGCCCGATCCCAAGACAGGCGAGAATCCCGATCCAACGCTCCTCGTAGATCTGAAGCTGCGCCGCGAGAAAGTGGAGGTTGGTCTCGAGGGCAATGACACCACCGAGATATCCGGCAACGTCAAGCCCGGCGATAAGGTCGTCGTGCAGGTAATCGAGCCCGCCCCCGAAACTGCGGGAAGCCCATTCGGAGGCGGCGGCCCCGGCGGCATGCGCGGCGCAGGCAGGCTCCGCTAGGACGATGGTAAGCTTGACGATGGCCCTTCGGGGCCTGTCCGCAAACAAGCTCCGGTCGGCCCTGACCATGCTCGGCGTGATCATCGGCGTCGGCGCCGTCATCATCGCCATCGCCATCGGTCAGGGCTCCCGTGAGGCCGTCGCCGAGAGCATTCAGCGCCTCGGCACAAACGTGATGACCGTGTTCCCGGGTCAACAACGACGCGGAGGCATGAGCTTCGGCTGGGGATCGCAGAATACCATGACGTTCGAGGATGCCAATGCCATCCTTCGCGAGTGCCCGTCCGTCAGTCGCGTCTCCGCCTCAGTGAACCGACAATCTCAGGTGAAGTACAGGAACCGCAACACCACGGTGACGATCAGCGGTACGGGCGCCGACTACCCGCTGATCAGCAACCACCCGCTCAAGGAAGGGCGCTACTTCACCGAAGCCGACGTCAAGCAGCTCAAGCGGGTTGCCGTCATCGGCAGCACAACTGCGAAAGACCTGTTCGACATGCAGTCGCCCGTCGGGAAGAGCATCAAGATCGGGGGAACCAACTTCCAGGTTGTTGGCTTGCTGCAGGAGAAGGGCGGACAGGGCTTCAGAAACCCCGATGACATGGTCTACGTGCCGGTCACGACCGCAATGCGCAGGCTGTTCGGCATGGAGAATGTCCAGAATATCACGGTGCAGGCCAGAACCCAGGGGCTCATGATGCGCGCGCAGGACGAAATCGACGCCGTCCTCCGCAAGCGACACAAGATCCCCGCCGGAGGCACCGCGGACTTCCTCATCTTCAGCCAGGCCGACCTGGCCCAGACCCAGAACGAGCAGCAGGATACGTTCTCGGCACTCATCACCTATCTCGCGATTGTTTCGCTCCTCGTGGGCGGGATCGGCATCATGAACATCATGCTGGTATCCGTCACCGAGCGGACCCGCGAGATCGGCATCCGCAAGGCGATCGGGGCCAAGCGCCGCAACATCCTTGCGCAGTTCCTGTTCGAGGCGATGGCGCTCTCGCTGGTCGGCGGACTTCTCGGAGTGGCCTTCGGCGTCATTGGCTCCAATGTTGTCGCGGAAGCCAATGACTGGAAGGTCGTGGTCAGCACCCCCGCAATCGTTCTGGCATACGGCTTCTCGGCGGTTGTGGGCGTTTTCTTTGGGTTCTACCCGGCCCTCAAAGCGTCAAACCTGAACCCAATCGAGGCCCTGCGCTATGAATGATCGTAAGCCGGCCATGGGACGCCGTCAGCTCTCCGCTCTCAGCACTCAGCTCTCAGCCAATGAAAGGAGCAAGTCGTTCATGTCCACTCAATCCATCAAGTCCATCCGGGCAATCGCCCGCGTGGCAGCGGCGCTGGTTGCCGTTCTGGCCGCGTCCGGCGTCCAAGCCCAGAACCCCTTCAACCTGACTCCGCAACAGCAACAGCAGCTTCAGGCGAAACGAAAGGCATGGGAGAAGTGGCGCGCCAACAATAAGCACATTTCGGCCGTCGGGCAAACGCTCTTTGGCCTGGCGACGCTCGAGTCCGACCCGAAGACGGCGCTGACCGCAGATCAAGCCAAGAAGATCGTGCCCGTCCTCAAGGCGTGGCGCAACAAGAAGACGATGAAGAACGAAGACGCGCTCAAGGTGAACCGCGCGCTTACTGCCCCGCTTAACGACACACAGCTGAAGAAGATCGCAACAGGTCCGCGGTTCGGGCGCGGCGGCCCCGGTTTCGGCGGCGGAGCGCGCATGGGCGGCGGAGGCGGCCAGGGCGGCGGCCAGAGACCGGCCTTCGACATATCGAAGTTCCCCGACCCGAAGGACTACAACCCGCTGAATCCGGATACGCTTCCGTTTGAACAGATGCGCCCGCAGGCCAAGCAGCGCATTGACAAGCTAATCGCCGATCTGGCCAAGCGCGCGAAGTGATGCCTATGGGGCGACGCCTCCATCAAGACCAGGCCTATTCAGTCCATCAGGTCCATAGCCACTGCGAGCCCCGGCGGCGCGCCCCAACCAACATTCATGCTGACAAGGAGCAACGGTAACGGATGAGCAATGCCCTGATCGAAGTCAAAGACCTGTCAAAGACCTACCGCATGGGGAAGATGGAGGTCAGGGCGCTGCGCCACGTCAGCCTCACGATTGAGCGCGGCGAGTTCGTGGCCATCATGGGTCCGTCCGGTTCGGGCAAGTCAACGTTCATGAACCTCATCGGCTGCCTCGACAAGCCGACGTCCGGCTCGTACATCCTCGATGGGATGGAGGTCGCGCGCCTCAACGACAACCAGCTTGCCGACATCCGCAACAGGAAGATCGGCTTCGTGTTCCAAACGTTCAACCTACTGCCTCGAACGTCGGCGCTGCGCAACGTGGAACTCCCGCTCCTCTATAACGGAACGAGGAACCGCGAACAGACAGCGCGCAAGGCGCTGGAAGCCGTCGGCCTGGCGGAGCGCGCGAACCACAAGCCCAACGAGCTATCGGGCGGTCAGCAACAGCGCGTGGCTATAGCGCGGGCGCTCGTCAATGACCCACCGATCCTGTTCGGCGACGAGCCGACAGGCAACCTGGATACGCGAACCGGCGAGGAGATCATGGCGATCTTCCAGAGGATCAACAACGCCGGCAAGACGGTCGTGATCGTAACGCACGAGAACGACATCGCCATGCATGCCAAGCGCATCATCCGATTCCGCGACGGTCATCTCGTTGCGGATGAGCAGGTCACCGACCGTCGCGACGCCACCCAGGTGCTATCCGAACTGGCCCCGGACGAGGACGACGAGTAGCGGGATCGCTTGGTTGCGCGCGCAACCAGGTTACTGCCGGTCGCTGACGAGGATTCGGCCGACGCTCACGTCCGAGTATCCGTCGCATTCGATGACGGACGCTGAAGCCGGATCGGAACTCACTGAGACACGCGACACCTTCAGGTCCGCCGAAGCTCCCTGCGGCGCGGCCTTCTGCGGCCTCAACCACACAATGAAGCGGTACGCTCCGGGCTGAACGTTGCCAATCGCGAACCTGCCGTCCCGGCCCGGCCGACCGACCCGAACCACTTCGCGCAGTTCAAACGGCCCGATCGGAGGGCCTGCCTCCGTGGCCACGATCCTCTGCGCGAAGCTCCCATAGGCCGGGATGAGACCAACCATAGTCTCGCAGCCCGACCCCCGCAGTTCGACGGTTCCGGAGACCACCGATCGAGCCACCTTCACAAGGCGCGAGGCGCGCTCGGCCGCCCGATCCGGAGGCATGCCGCTCAGCTCATACCATCGGCGCGCCGCTGTCGGATCGCCGTGGATCGCATACAGGTCGCCGACGGGCCTCCGTGAGTCGTCCGTCGGATAGGCGAACATGGAACTTCGGCCAAGCGACGTGAGCGCATACTTTGCCTCAGGCAGCCCCGCGAGCAACCCGAGATCCTCAACAAGCACGCGAGCAAACTCCGGGTCGCCAGTCTCCTGAATGGCAGCAATGAGAGCCTTCAGGCGAGCTGACACGTCCATATTCAGGCATGCGCGATCGTACTCCGCGACGGTCGCCGGTCTGAAGAGCGCGGTTCTGCCCCGACGACGCTTCAGATGGGCATTTAGCGACGCCATAGAAGAGGGACCAAGATGAAGGCCCGATGCTCCAGACGGTTCAACGGAACGGACGCGCCATTCGTGCGTCTCTACCTCCGATGTTGTCTGCATCAGCGGACCCGCAGCGACCAGCGTGACCAACCGCTCCGCGGCGCTATCGGGACGCCACCAAGACGGCCGAACCTCCGTGGCGGCGCGCAAATCATAGTCGAAGCGGCTCCTGATGTGTCCGGGAAGCCACACGGTGACCGATATCACGAATGCGCCGACCACAGCGGCGAGCAACGCGAGTCTGAAGACCAGTAGCCGCGCCAAGCTCCCGGCTTTGGCCTCACCCTCGGCGTTTGGCGCCCGTCCATCGGGACGCATCAGTCCGACCGCAATGGCGACCACAACGCCCGAAAGCGCGCCCAACAACAACGAACCGCCGGCGGCGGTCCACCACGCGCGTTCGCCGGCTCCGCCGAGAGCAACGGCGAACCGCACCAACCGTTCGGGCGACGCCTCCACTGCCGCCGCGATTGCCAGCCATACGCTCACCCCGACGGCAGCGCCCCGAACGGCAAGGCCCAGGATGTCGCCGAGTCCCGGCAACTGGTAGTTGCCGCTGTCGCAGTCGGCTATGATGCCATCGCGACTGAGGGCGATCCAACCTGCGGCGCCGAACACCGCGCCTGCCAGGGCCGCCTGAGCCATGACTCCATGGAACGGAGCACGTACAAGCGCCCACACAGCGAACGCGGCCACGAAGGTCGGCACCGACACCACGATCACCTTGATGAGCGGCGCAGTGTGCATGTAGGTCCGGAAGAGCAGAGTGCGATCCCAATCAACGCCAGTGGTGACGCGGAATGTGGGATTGATCGCACGAATGGCTACGTACGCAGCGCAAGCGACCAGCGCGATGTAGACGCCGAGCGCTCCGGCCATCGGCATGCCCCCGACGGCCGTCAACAGACGATACAGCCATGGACTCCACAGAAGCTGAGCCGGCAACGGCTGATCGTCGGGCGGCAGCTTCTGCAACAGCATCGGGGAGTCGGGAAGGAGCACAAGGACGCTGGTGTACTGCGCCAGCGGCAACGCGATAACCGCCATGCCGAGAAGCGCGCCGACTAAGCATCGGACGCCATGTGCTCGTATCCCCTCGCTGGACCTGGCGGGACCGCTCGGAGGCCCGTCAAGTCCGGATTCGACTGAGGCGTCTATGTCTGCTCCGCCATCGCTCACCCGCGAACCTTCGGCTCGCTCGGCCCTCGCTCGACCACCTTCTCGGCCTGCGGGTCAAAGTAGATGGTCTTGCTCTCTCGGAACGCCTTGACCGCAAGCGCGATGGGAATCATCACCTTGTAGGCAAGGTCAGCATTCATCGTGGGCTGCTTGCGCGATCGGATGCAGTCAAGCCAGTTGCCCATATGGTCGTAGCGGTACTTGCCGGGAACCAGTATCTCGTCAAGAACCGTTCGATCACCATCCCTGTGAGTTCTGAGCTCGGCTGCCTTGTAGCACTCAAGAGTGTGCGCCATATCGAGCATCTCGCCGGCGAATGGGCGCTGCGGCCGAACCACTACTCCCGGGCCGCCAATCGTGAGGACGCCCTTCTGTCCGCGGATCGTGTCGGGTATTCCGTCTTCGCACTCCTGAGTTCCGATCATGAAGCACGTGCTCTGGCTCGGGTAATCCGCCTGCATCGTGAACAGCGTCGGCACCTCTCTCTTGTCATTGGCCAGGTTGTGGATCGGCTGCCCCCCATTCGCAGTGACCCGGAACGGTATTTCGTGATCGAGGCCGATCGCCAGGTGGGCATAGACGTGGTAGAGCAGATCGGTCGCCAAGCCCCCACTGTAGTCCCAGTACTTGCGGAAGCGGCTGTATCGTTCCGGATCGTATGGCCGCTTCGGAGCAAGCCCGAACCTGTGCCCGAGCCACATATCCCAATCCAGGTCAACGCCGGGCTTGCATGGCTGGATGCCCCAGTTCCAGTCGCCTCCCGGGTCATTCCGGAAGGCTCCGCCCTGAGTCCAGATCACAGGACCGATGCCGCCCGACTTCACTATGTCGCGCGCCGTCCACCAGTTCCCGTCCGAACCTGAACCGGCGCCGCACTGGAGGACCTTGCCTGTCTCTCGTGAGACCCGGGCTACGTCTTTGGCCTGGTTCCAATAGAGCGTCAACGGCTTCTCACAGTAGACATCCTTGCCGGCTCGCATGGCGTCAATGGTCTGCTTCGAGTGCCAGTGGTCCGGCGTCGCGATCACAACCGCGTCAACGCCGGGCTGCGTAAGCAGCTCGCGGTAATCGCGATAGCCCCTGGCACGCTCCTCGGTATCGCGAACGCGGTCTTCGGTTCGCCGGTCCCACACATCGCATACGGCCACGATCTCGATGCCGGCGCCGTCCCGCGCTCGCTGCTGGAGGTCCCGGAAGAGCGCCGTTCCTCGCCCGCCGACCCCAATGAAACCGATGCCGATGCGATCGTTTGCTTGGCGGACGGATGCGGCGTTGGCGGCCTGGATGCCCAGCAGCGCCGAAGATGCGGCGCTTCCGACGATGAAACCGCGTCGCCCAACACGGCTCAGTTCGGGTTTCCTATGCTCGTTCATCACCTAGCCTTCCCCCCCTTCCTCGGATTTCCTTCGCCTCTTACCCCTTGCCTCTCAGCCCTCAGCTCTTGCCTCTCAGCCCTCAGCTCTCGCCTCTCAGCCCTCAGCCGGCTGCATCATGATCTTCATTCCCTCTCGCCGTTCCATCACGCTGAGGGCCTCATTCACCTGACTGAGCGGGAAGGTGTGGGTGATCAATGGCCGCACGCGCACGATCCCGTTTTCCAACAGTTTCACGGCTGTCTCGTGGTGCCTGGGAACTGACCCATGCGAACCGGTGACGAAGCATTCCTTATAGTGTACGGTGTTCGACAAGAGCGACATTGGCCTGACATCCTTGCCCAGACCGCCAAACAGGTTGACGACGCCGCGGTGAGCAACCATCTCAACGGCTTGCTCGTGCGCCTCCACCGATCCGCAAGTTGTCATGACAACGTCCGGCCCTTCGCCGCACGTCTCGTCAAGGCACCGAGCCACGACGTCCTCTTCCTCCGAGGCGATATACACATCTGCTCCGTACGCTCGAGCAATCTCCATTCGGAGCTTGCTCCGCTGAACAGCAATGACCTTGACGGCGCCCATGGCCCTGCAGAGGTCAACCATCATACAGCCGATGGGTCCCAGCCCGATGATGACCACCGTCTTGCCGAGCGACATGCTCGCCATCTCCAGACCGTTGATCGCACACGCCAGCGGTTCGGCAAGGGCTGCCTCGTCGAAGTTAAGCTCCTCGCTGAAGGGCGTCACAGGCCCCTCATCAAGGACGAGCCGGTTTAACAGCATGTACTCCGCGTACGCGCCGGGGATCTGATAGCCGATCGCATAGTTGATGGAGCAGTTGTTGCCCATTCCGTTTCTGCACCATCTGCATTGCCCGCAGGGAACATCAGCTCCCACCGCAACGCGGTCTCCCACCTTGACGCGCGTCACTTCCTTGCCGACGGCCACAATGACCCCCGACGTTTCATGGCCGATGATTGCGGGCGGCTTTACACGCGGATTGCCGCTCTTGATGATCCGCAGGTCCGAGCCGCATATGGCAACCGATTCCACCCGCAACAATGCCGAGTGGTCATCCATGATCGGGTCCGGCACATCCCGGTAGACGACCCGTCCCCCGTCCTCGAGCACCGCAGCTTTCATCGCTCAGCCCTCCCCTCTTGCCTCATACTTCTTTCCTCTTGCCTCTCAGCACTCAGCCTCCCACGCCGATCAACGTCTTCATGCCTACCGAGCGGCCCTCGGCTATCTCCTTCAGCCGGGTGATACCCTCAGCAATGGCCGCTCGATCCGATATGAGCGCATCGGCCCTGATGGTTCCGGCGGCAAGCGCTTCCAGCGCCACAGTCCAATCATCGTCGGCCGATTGCACCGAATACGACGAGTTCCATACGCCCACCAGCGTCGCCTCGGTTCGCAAGAGCCTCGACAGGGTGGCCTTCGGCAATGTCACATCGGCCGACGGATTGCCCAGCATGACAACAACACCGCTCCTCGCCACAGTCTCGCACGCCTCCGTCATCGTCGCGGGCACGCCGGCCGCATCCACGCAGATGGCCGCGCCTTCTCCATTCGTGTGTCGGGCGACCAGCGTTCGCGCCGGCTCCGCCAGAGGATCGAATACATCTTCCAGTCCGCATCGGGCCGCAATCTCGCGACGCGACGCAACGGGATCGAAGACGAACACGCGCCGCGCCCCCATTGCTCGGGCCCACTGCGCCGTGAGGATGCCAATCGGACCGGCTCCGAACACGACAACAACCCGGCCCGTCGGCAAAACCGGACTGCGCCGCAATGCATGGAGCGCCACGGCAGTCGGTTCGGCCAGCGCTGCCGTGTCCAGAGCGAGGCCCGCCGGCACGGGCTTCACATTGGCCTCGGGTGCGGCAACGAACTCGGCGAATCCCCCGTCGGTACGGGACCCGAGATAGTCATAGTCGGCGCACTGGGCATACTGCCCTCGCTCGCAAGCGGCGCATCTGCCGCACCACAACAGCGGGAAGACAACAACGCGAGCTCCCGGCTGGACGCGCGTCACGTTCGCCCCGACACCGGCTACGACGCCTGAGAACTCATGTCCGGGCACGATCGGGTGGCGGTGGGCGCCCGTCCTGAATATGCGTGGGATGTCGGACCCACATACGCCGCACCAAGCAACCTTCACCAGCACATCGCACGGGCCGATCGCCGGGACGGGCCGCTCCTCCAAGCGGAGGTCACCAACCCCGTGCAGTACCAACGCTTTCATGCCAATGCCCCTCAGCTTCCCCTCTCGCCCCTTGCCTCTCGCCTCTTGCCTCTCAGCTCTCAGCTCTCAGCTCTCAGCCCTTCCATAACTGCCTCCCGCACCCGTCGCGCGTTCCCTACCAGGTCGCCGGGCGCAAACAGGCTGCTCGTGCCGCAAACAAGGATCTCGGCGCCGAGGGCCACCATGTCGGGTATGTTCGCGAAGCTGACGTTGCCGTCCACCTCGATCGGGACTTCCGGCCGATGGCGATCCAGCATCGCGCGGACGTGGCCGATCTTCCGCATCGCCGCGGGAACGAGCGCCTGTCCGGCGAAGCCCGGGTTCACCGTCATCAACATGACGAAGTCAAGGCGCTCCAGAACGTGCTCAAGGACAGACGGCGGCGTCGCCGGGTTGATGGCAACGCCGGCGCGAGTCCCGAGGTCCCTGATCCGCGTCAGCGTTCGATCAAGGTGTGTGCAGGACTCGGCGTGGACCGAGACATACTCAGCGCCGATCTCGGCCACCTTCTCGACAAAGATGTCGTTGTCCATCACCATCAGGTGCACGTCAAACGGGAGGGTCGTGGCGGATCTGACCGCCCTCATCGTCTCCAGCCCGAGCGGCATGTTGGGAGTGAACCGAGCGTCCATGATGTCGAAATGCAGCACGTCCGCGCCCATGCTCTCCAGGTCGCGAATGGCCTGCTCCAAGTGCAGCATATCGGAGCACATAACGGAAGGCGCCAGGCGAACCTGCCTCTCGCCTCTCGCCGCCTGCCTCTCGCCGCCTGCCTCTCGCCCCTCGCCTCTCATCCCTTGCCTCTTGCCTCGCAACCCTCAGCTCTCAGCCCTCAGCCCTCAGCTTTCAGCCCTCAGCTCCCACCTCAAACGCCTCTCGACAATGCGACAGAGATACGCGCAGGTCGTCGCCGAGGCGCCGGTCCGAGTAGTCGCGCCCGAGCTTCGGGCCACCGATCTCAAGGTAACCGATCAGGGACGTTGTGGGCAGTTCAGCTTGCCGCGCCACAAGAAGCCGGCGAACTGCGGCCAGGTCTACGATCCCGCGCTCACGCTCGGCGGCGGAAAACCCGAAGGTGGACCCGAACATCCGGTCTGTGTTCTTCAGGTGCAGTTCGGTGACATAAGGCAGCGCCGCGCTGAGCAAATCCAAATGGTCGGCGACGACATGGCCCTCGACGTCCGCATAGCCGTGCGACACATCCGCACACAGCCCCACATCGGCGCAGTCGAGCCGGCGGCCACGATGGGCCCTGAGCTCGTGCATCATGTGCGCCATCTCCTCGGGCAATGTCGGCGGCTCCGCCAGACACGACATCGGCTCCATCGTGAGCCTTCGCACTCCCACCTGTGCCGCGTACGCCATGAGTTCCTTCATGTGCGCCACGAACGTAGCGATACCGGCTGCCTTACCGGCCATCTCATCGCGGAGGATGGAGCCGGGATTCGAGCCGACCGATTCCGCGCCCACAAGCGCCCCGACCTCAATGAGCCTCTCGTAGTTCCGCCGGGCAACCGCAACCCAATCCGAATCGCCACGAAAGAAGCCGCCCAGCTCGCGATGGGATGTGAACACGCTTGAAATCGCGATGCCGTGCCTCTCGGCCTGCTCGCGAAGGCCGATGAAGTACCTGTCGGGCAGGTGATAGAGTTCGAAGAACGTGCCAAGCTGCAGGAACCGGACGCCGCATTCCTCCATCAGCCCGAAGAGCCAGGGGAACGAGTAGCGATACTCAATGGGATCGGACTTGACCCCGACATGCAGTGATAGGGCGGCCACGCGCGGTTGGAAGGTCCTCTCAGATGCCTGACGGCACACTCGCCCGCATTTTACCCCCGCCACCCAGCTTGAGCGCGCCGATCGCTGCGGCGAGGGCTGCCAACGCTCCGCACGAGATGAGGCTCATAAAGAGGCCGAACCTGAAGCTCGACGGCACGTATAGAAACGTGACTCGCGACGCACCTGGCGGAACGACAACGGCGCGGAATATCCCGTCGGCCACATACATCCGCGCGTACTGCCCCTCGCCTCTTGCCTCTCGCCTCTCTACCCGTGCCTTCCAGCCGGGGTAGGCGACTTCCGACGCGACCAGAAGGCCCTGGGTTGGACTGAAAACGTCGTACACCACACGGTGCGGCGTGAAGCTCCGCACTCCGACGCTGGCCGGTTCGGTCTTGCCTTTGGCGGCGATGTTTGGAGTCTGTCCCTCCACCGTCGCCGTGCGACGAACGTCGTGGCTCTGGGAGACCAGCGCCGAAACGGCTTCGAGCACATCCCGGACCTGACGAACTTCGGTCACCACGCGTCCGGGACCGATCGCCGAAGGATTGCGCCAGACGCGGAGTTCGCCATCGCTCTGCGGCACGTAATGCCCGGCTGGAGGGCCGGATGACGGTAGCGTGGTCGCTTGCGTGACGTTCAGCAGATCGAACAGCGGATGGTGACCCGGCGGAATACGGACCGTGTTGCCATCGGGAAACGCCGGCCTGCGGTCGCTCAGACGCTCGGCAACGGCCTGCATGGCAAGGTGGTATCGCCGGGAGTGGACGGAGTCGGCGCCCTGCGCCTCGCGATAACCGACGACGACGTTATAGTTCGGAACGATGAGGCTCTTGAGGCCTCTTTCGGGAGTCTCGAATGAGATCGCTCGTTCCCACGGTCGCGTGGACGGCACCGATGCGCTGTCGGGAGGCAACTCGAGCATGCGCGGGTCCGTTGCCGGATTGTAGCCAAGGCTCCAGAGGAGCAGGTCACCCGCGCAGAGCGCCGCCAACCCGATAGGCGCAACTCGGCGCACCCACGCCCATTCGGCGGTCTCCTTTTCGGTGTCCCTTGCCCCTTGCCCCTTGCCTCTCGCCTCTCGCCTCTTGGCTCTTGGCTCCCGCAAGAGCATCCAGAAGCAGACTCCCGTCGCAGCGGCGAACAGAACGCCATGTCGGATCGAACCGGCAGCGTAAGCCATCCAGTCAGCCGACATTACCACGGGGAGCTGCAACCCGGTGAGAGGCCATGCCGCCACGCACAGCAGAGCCGTTCCTGCGCAGACGACTGCCGCAACACGACCTCCGCCCTCGCCTCTCGCCTCTTGGCTTTCGCCTCTTGCCTCTTCTCGCTCAGCCGCCCTCAGCGCCGTGTCAAGCCCGAACGCCGCGAGCGCGGCCAGCGCGAAATGGACCATACATACCGCCCGGGCGGGCGCGTGGAACTGGGCGTATCCGGGCACGAGGTAGAAGAACAGGGCGCCAACAGGAGTTCCCAGCGCAAGGGCCAATCCCACCGTGCCCGCAACGCAGACAGCCATCGCCGATCTATCGCGCCAGCGCCAAGCTACCCCGAGCGCCGCGAGGATGAGGCCCGGAATGCCCACATAGAGGCAGTACTCCGTGAAGTCGTATGGGCCTATGTACGGGTTGCCCGGTCGAGCCTCGCCGTTCTCCACGCGCACGTAGTCGCGCGGATTCCCCCGGATATTCGGCAACAGGAGCGAGGTCAAGTGTATCGGCGGAAGCCGAAGTTTGACGGCCTCGGCATAGCCCACATCCTTGCGGCGATGGTTGATCCGAGACGCCTCGCCGACGGGCAACAGCGTCGCAGCGGCAAGCGCCCCGGCCAGCGCAATCACAGCAATCCCGAGCGCCAGCCCACGCACGCCGCCGCGCACAACGAAGTAGAGGAAAGTGGTCAGCACAACGTAGAAGGCGAACTGCGGATGCCCGGCAACCAGCGACAGAGCAAGGCACCCAGCACAAGCCGCGACGTAAAGGGCGGAGCGCGCACGCCCCTCAGCTCTCAGCTCTCCGCTCTCAGCTCCGTCCCCTTGCCTCTTGCCTCTCGCCTCTTGCCTCTTGCCTCTCGCCTCTTGCCTCTCAGCGCTTAGTGTCGAAACATGAACTCGGCGCTGTTGAGCAGCGCCCAGGCGATGTCCATCCCCGGGTCACGGCCTATGCCGCCCTGCTGTGCATACCGAAGCGCCGCGGAGGCCTCCTCGGACGTTGGAAATCGCGACAAGAACGTCAGGTAGATTTCGACGATTGCGTCGCGCGGCTGCCTTCCGAGGCGCGTCATCGTTCGGATCGCCGGGCTCTGCTGGAGTTTGCGCTGAACATGGCCGGAGTTCAGCATATGGAGCCGCTGGGCCGCCGACGGCTTGTTGTTGCGCTCGGTAAGCGTCCCCGTGTCGCGAGCCGGACGCCCGAACATCTCGAGGAACGAGCTCGAGATGCTGCCGTCAGCAAGCGCGATGCTCCGCTGCCGTTCCGGGATGAAAGTGAACGGTTCGGGTATCTGGCTCGAATACGATTCCGTCGAACCTGTGATCTGGTTCAGAGCATCCGCCAATACCTCAGCCTCGAGACGCCGGACGGGATATGCGGCGAAGTTCCGCTCGGCCTTTGCGGCGTCGGTTCGCGGTATGGCCGAGAGCTGATAGGTGGCGGAGTTCACTATCGTGCGGCAGAGGGCGCGCACATCGTAGCCCGAAGCGACGAATGACCTCTCGAGCCACGCGAGGAGAGCCGGGATGGACGGCGGATTGTCGCGGCGCATGTCATCGGGCTCATGGACGATTCCGCGACCGAACAGCCAGAACCAGATGCGGTTGGCGGCGGCGCGAGCGAACCACGGATTGCCCGGCGCAGTCAGCCACGAAGCCAGTGCCGATCGCGGATCCCTGCCCTGCGCGACGGTCGCGCGCTTGCCGTCGGGGAATGTCGGAACTGCGCCCTTGATCGCGCCCGGGTCCTTCGTGGGATCGAAGAAGACAATCTCCTCTTTCCACTCGAGCGTCTTCTTGTAGGCGACCTTGGTGAAGAACGCCGCCAGTCCGTCCAGCCTCGACTTCGGCCACTTGTCGGTGCGCTCACCGAGGAATACGCGGGCGAATGCCTCAGCCATGGACCGCGGGTCCTTGCTCTGCATGGCCCGATAGAAGTTGACCTGCGGAACGCGGAAGTTGCTCCCCGATGCGGTGACCAGGCTGACGGCGAACCGGTCGTAGGGCATGTTCTGCTTGACGCAATCGCGCACCCAGCGGTGGTAGGCCTGAACCGCATTGGGCCAGAGATTGATGGGGAACTCGGCCTTGATTCGCAGGATGTCGCTCCAGCGGAGCGCCCACCAGTCGGCATACTCCTCGCGCCCGAGCAACTTCTCGACGAGGTCCGTCCGCTTGGTCTTGCTGTCGCTAAGGATGAACTCGCGAGCCTCCCGAGCGGTCGGCAACGTTCCGATCAGGTCAAGATAGACGCGTCGCACAAAGACCCCGTCCGAGCATGGACGTGCCGGCACGATGCCCTGTTTCTTCCAGTGGGCAAACACAACTTCGTCCATGGGACCAAGCGGCCTGGGCTCGGTATCCATCTCGAATGGTGTCATTGATGTTGTCCGCCTCTCGCAGTTACGCGAAGCGTGTAGCCGCGGCTTCTCGCCGCGCCAATCGCGCGTCGGCATCATCACCCCGCGCAGGAAGAACCTGCGGCTACACGGCCTACGGCCGTAACGACCAACGCGACGTTACGCGAAGCGTGTAGCCGCGGCTTCTCGCCGCGCCAATCGCGCGTCGGCATC
>JBBIQU010000020.1:0-15364 GCA_037442185.1 Chthonomonadales bacterium
TCCGATAGCGAGTGTAACGGTCCGCCCTCGACATAGGGGTAACGGCGCGAGGGCCGCTGGTAGACATCAACGGTCGAACAGAAGACCACCTGGGCGCATGCGCCGCCGCAGACGGCGATCGTCGCCTCAGCCTCGTCGGGCGTGAAGCAGATCATGTCAATGACGCAGTCGAACGTCCCCGCGCCGCGGATGACGCTCTCGAATGCGGTCCGGTCGTGGCGATCGCCCCGGATCTCGGTCACTCTGCCGGCGAACTCCGTCGAGCGCAGGCCCCGGTTGAAGTGGGCGACCTCTGCGCCGCTCTCAAGCAGAAGTTGCGTGATGGACGAACTGATGAGGCCGGTTCCGCCAATGATCAAGACTCGCACTGTAGTCTCCCTGGGTTGAGTTCAGGCATGTGCCCGCTGGGCGCCGCAGACGTGTGCCCCGATGCGCCATCGTAGCACGGAACGCGGGATAGGGCCGCCGCTCGCCGGTCCTCGTTCGGCCTCCAAGCCCATGTGCTACAATACGCCGCATCAGCATCCCCGACATACGGGGAAGATCACTCCGGAGGAATGCCGTCCGTTGATTGACACCAGTGACTTCCGCAACGGTCTATCCATCATACAGGACAACGACATCTACACGATTGTTGAGTTCCAGCACGTCAAGCCCGGCAAGGGCGGCGCGTTCGTGCGCACGAAGCTCAAGAACGCTCGCACAGGCGCAGTCATTGACAAGACGTTTCGTGCCGGCGAGAAGATGGAGCAGGCTCGCCTCGAGCGGAAGCCCATGCAGTACCTGTATTCTCAGGACGACGAGTACTACCTGATGAACACCGAGACCTACGACCAGATAGCCGTCAACAAGGCGCTGTTCGGCGATCCCGTGAAGTACCTCAAGGACGGCATGGAGGTCACGGTGGTCGAGCATGACGGTATGGTGATCGGCGCAGAGGTTCCGTTCTTCGTTGAGCTCGAGATAGCCGAGACGGACCCCGGCGTACGCGGCGACACGGCATCGGGAGGCTCCAAACCCGCCACGCTCGAGACTGGCGCCGTGATTCAGGTCCCGTTCTTCGTCAATGTGGGCGACAAGGTCAAGGTGGATACCCGCACAGACGCGTATCTCGAAAGAGTGAAGTGAGACCGTCGGGCCAAAGCGCCCGCGGACACCACGGAAACTGAGGGCACCCATGGGCGGACGGACCTCGACGGCCAAGCTGGAACAGGCGTTCTTCGACTGGACGAAGAAACTGCTTCAGCTTGCGGTCGTCGCATTGGTCGCGCTCGGAGGCTACCTGATCTACGGCCTGATGTCGGGGGGCGTGGGAAACTGGTCGTCTCTCGATGCGGCGAGCCAAGCACGAATAGCCGCCAACATCCAGGGCACGATCCGCTACTTCAACCTTGCGCTCATCGTGCTCATCGTGACTTCGCTGGTGCTGTATTACGATGAGGAGTCGCTCGGCTACGTACTGATCGTCGTGGCGCTGCTGCTCTATTACGGCGTCCCGTACTTCGTCGATTCGCAGATGTCCGGCACGGTTCAGGCGTGGGAGAGCGCCGGCAACGTGCCCATGCTCGCCCTGTACGGCGAGGCACGGATCGCGGCTCTGATCCTGATCGTGCCGGGCGTCGGCCTGGCCATATACGACATCGTTCGGCGCATCCTTGAAAGCAGTCGCGGCGACCGGGTTGACCTGACCGCCATGCAGTACGGCGGCGGCACCAAGGAGATTGCGCCTGCCGGAGAAGCTCCCATCGGGGCCATGGCCGCGTGCTGGCAGCTGCCGTTCTGCCGAGAATCCATCCGGGTGAGGTGCCCGATCTACCATCTCCGCAAGAGGTGCTGGCGGGAACGGGTCGGCTGCATGTGCGAAGAGGTGAGCATCCGGCAGTCGTTGGCCCACATCTTCGATCAGACCCCTAAGACCGGCAATCTGGACTTTGCGACCGGGCTCGAAGCCGCGCCCGAGCAGGTCACCGAAAGCGCCGTGCCCACTGGTCCGAAGCCCGACCTGATCCGGATTCCGGAGATCCGCAAGGATCAGGTGCGCATTCCCTATAATCGCTCGATGCCCATTCAGGCCAAACGCGAGCGTTGCCGAAACTGCATCATCTATAACGAACATCAGCGGCACAAGTATCAGCTGCTCGCGCCCCTCGTGGTGCTGGGTGTGCCCGCGCTGGCTTTCTGGAAGCTTGAGCCTCTCCTCGAACAGCTCAAGGCGTTCTTGCGCACCGCAGACCGCGTCATGGCGAATCTCTCCTTCGAGCCGGGCGCCCGTGACATTGGGCTTGCCAGCGCGACATCAAGCAGCGACATTGCCAACTTCATCATGATCGCGTGTCTCGTCATTGTGGCAACCACCATGGTGCTGCGCTGGCTTGAGTACGCCATCTTCACCTTGAAGGTCTGAGGGACGCCGCGTGGATGGACAAGGACGAAGCGTGAAGGGCGACGTCGTGGAACAGATCGTTGACCTTGTCGCGCGGTCATCCGTCAACGCCGTGACGGTTCGCGCGGCCGGACTTCGCGTGACGGTTCGCAAGGGCTCCGTGCGGACCGAGGAAGCGGGGCACATGCCCCATACGTCACCGGCTGCCATCGGGTCCGCCGGGGGTGCTCACGGGCCGGCCGCTTCCGGCGCGCAGCCAAGGGATGAACGTCAAGCGGACGCGTGGGTCATTCGGGCGCAGAGGGTCGGCGTCTTCCGCCACGCGGATCCGCGTCTCGCGCCCGGCATGGTGGTGACTGCCGGCCAGCCGGTCGGAACAATCGTGTCCATGAATCTTCCCAGTGAGGTCAAGTCCCAGTGCGACGGGATCGTGTCGGGCGTGCTGGTCGAAGACGGGTCGCCAGTCGAGTACGATCAGCCGCTGTTTGCGATCGCCGCAGCCGGAGACTTCCCGAGCAACGGCGACGCCGGAAACCTCCCGTCATTACCGGATGCGGAGAGCCCGGCATGAAGCGCCAAGGTCCGATTCGGCGGAGGGTGGCATGAACGGCAAGGCACGCGGTCTGAATCTCATCGAGCTGCTCGTCGTTCTGGTCGTCATCGCCGCCATTGCGGCGTATGTGTGGCCGAGGTACATGGGCGGCAAGGGATCGGGACCCGCCAGGTATACGGGCCCGGTGACCCAGGCTCGCGACACCGTCTGCCGAAGCAACCTCACGCAGGCGCGCTCAAGCATCGAGGCGCTGTCGGCGTCCGATCCCGACGGCAGGCCGCCGCAATCCATCGTTGACCTCGGACTTCCCGCCGAACTTCAGCGCTGCCCGGCGGGGGGAGAGCAATACCGCTACGATCCGGCAACAGGGCGGATACAGTGCCCGCATCCCGGACACGAAGGCTACTGATGGGCGCCGCAATCAATCCGATCCGCCGCGCCGACCCGTCCAAACCGAGAGCAGAAAGGCTGCAATGTTCCGTAAGGTCCTGATCGCCAACCGGGGCGAAATCGCCGTGCGTGTCATCCGCGCATGCCGCGAGATGCGCATTCGCACCGTTGCGGTCTACTCGAGCGCCGATCGCGAGTCGCTCCACGTTCGACTTGCCGACGAAGCTGTCTGCGTTGGCCCGCCCGCCAGCCGCGACAGCTACCTCAACGCGCCGAACATCATCGCGGCAGCTCACATCACGGGAGCCGAGGCGATCCACCCGGGCTACGGCTACCTCAGCGAGCAGAGCGCCTTCGCCGAGGCTTGCGAGGCATGCAACGTCACCTTCATCGGCCCGCCTGCTCCCGTCATCGAGCATATGGGTGACAAGGCCAAAGCGCGTGAGATCGCGCGCAACGCCAAAGTGCCGATCATTCCGGGAAGCGACGGAACCATCCATAACGAGTCGGATGCGGCGCGGGTCTGCGATCGCGTCGGCTACCCCGTCTACATCAAGGCGGTCGCCGGAGGCGGAGGCACCGGCATCCGCCGAGTGGACGATGCCGATGACCTGGCCCGCGGCTTGCAGATGGCAATGTCCGAGGCAGACGCAGCGTTCGGCAAGCCCGAGGTCTACATCGAGAAGCTCATCGAGGAGCCGCGGCATATCGAGGCGCAGGTGATGGCAGATTCGCATGGCCATGCGATCCACCTGGGCCTGCGCGAGTGCTCGGTTCAGAACGTGCGGCACAAAAAGCTGGTGGAGGAAGCTCCGGCGAGCGAGATTCCATCGGGCCTGCGGGCGCGCATCGCGGAAGCCGCGGTCCGTCTGGCTCGCGCCGAGGGCTATCGGAACGCGGGCACGGTCGAGTTCCTTGTGGACCGCAAGGGTGAGTTCTACTTCCTCGAAATGAACACGCGGCTCCAGGTTGAGCACCCGGTGACCGAACTGGTGACCGGCTTCGACATTGTCCAGGAGCAGCTTCGGATTGCCGCCGGCGAACCGCTCTCGATCACCCAGAAGTCCGTGCGCATGAACGGCCATGCCATCGAGTGCCGCATCACTGCCGAGGACCCGGAACAGGGCTATGCGCCGCAGGCCGGACGCATCGAGAGCATCCGGTGGCCCGGCGGTCCCGGAGTGCGCGTTGACACCCATGCGTACGCCGGTTACGACGTGCCGCCCTACTATGACCCCATGCTCGGCAAGATCATCGTCTGGGCTCCGACGCGGGCCGAGGCCATAGCCAGGATGTCGCGCTGCCTGCACGAGACGCAGATCGTCGGAGTGCCGACCAACCTTGATCTCCAGCGTCGTATCGTGCAGAGCCCCTTCTATCGGCGCGGCGAGATCACCACTTCATTCATCTCGCGTCACATCTGACACAGTCAGCTTGTGAGGGGTGCGCTTCAGCCGAGGAGTTCGCCGAGGAGGTCGCGTGTCGGGTGCGGGTGGCCCCGGTGCTGCCTGAACGCCTCGGCATAGGCAACGCCGATCTCCTGTCCCCTTCTCGCGCACCAGCGTTTCATTGCGCCGATGTAGTCGTCGAGGCCGTGCTGCTTGAGCAGCCACGATCGCTGACTCTCGTGACACGCGAGCGCCGCTGCCTTGCGCTCGATCTGCCCGCTGATATCCACGAAGCATGTCGGGGTGATCCTGTTGCCGAACATGTCGTGCCCTTCGAGCGTGTCGGCGTAGTAGAGATAGGGCACCGACGAGGTCGGCCTCTGTCCCTCTCGGGTCGAGTAGTTCGGCATGGGCGCGTTGAAGCATGCATCGCGCACGAGCTGGGAAGTGATGATGTGATCGAACATGTAGTCGTCGGGCGCCGTCGTAATGACCAGTGAAGGGTTCACCTCCCGGAGCATGGCAGCGACGCGGACCCGCGCGTCATTGTCGAAGACGATCCGCACGTCGTCGAACTCGAGGCACGTGCATCCGGCGGCCCCGATCACTCGGGCGCCTTCCTGCGCTTCCCTGCGGCGTATGGATGCGATCTCCTCGCGCGGCTTGTCGGGCGAGCCCTGATCGCCGGGGGTCATCGTCGCGACAGAGACTTCCCATCCCGCTTCGATGAGCCTGATCAACGTCCCACCGCAAAGGATCTCCATGTCATCGGGATGCGGCATGAGCGCAAGCGCGCGGCATTGCGGCTCATCCAGCCGTCCCGGGGTCTCCGTTGTACCTCTGGTTGCTTCCGACACGCTGCGGTCCCTTTCACCGGTCAACCTTGGTCATTGCGATCGACTCGCTGATGCGCCCATCGCCTTGCCGTCACTGTTCCAGTTCGTCGAGGAACTTCCCGATCGGCTCAGCGAGCTTCTCCTGCTCCTCGAGGAAGGCATCATGCCCAAGGTCCGAGGCCATCTCCCAGTACCGGGCGGCGACGCCGACCGAGCGCATGGCTTCGGTCAGCTCCCGAACCTGCTCGGGCGGGAAGAGGAAGTCGCTGCTGATGCCGATCAGGAGGCAACGGGCCCGTATCCGGGCTAGCGCCTGGGCCATGGTACCGCGTCCCCTACTGATATCGTGGAGGTCAATCGCCCGACTGACGCAGACATAGGTGTTGGCGTCGAACCGGTGCACCAGTTTGCGGCCCTCTTCATCGAGGTATTCCTCGATCTCGTACCGCACATAGTCTTCCCGCTCAGTTCGGGGCCATGGGTGAACCTCGCGGAGGTCAAACTCGCGGGCAAGGCGAGACTCGCACAGGTATGTGATGTGGCCGATCATGCGCGCCACGGCCAGACCGGCCTTTGGCGGCTCGCCGCCGTAATAGTCGCCGCCGCGCCAGTTCGGGTCCGTCATGATGGCCCGTCGCATGCAGTGGTTGAAGGCGACGGCCTGCGCGGTCTGTCGGGCGTTGGAGCCCACCATGCACAGCCCTTCCACCATATCGGGGTAGGTGACTGCCCACTCGATGGCCTGCATTCCGCCCATGGAGGCTCCGATCACCATGCGTATCCGCCGGACGCCGATATCGTCGAGCCACGGCCGCTGAGCCATGACCATATCGCGTATGGTGATCCCCGGAAACCGCGAACCGTAGGGCGCGCCCGTTCGAGGGTCTGTGCTGGACGGGCCGGTGCTGCCGCGGCAGCCTCCCAGCGCATTGGGCGCGATGACGCAATAACGGTCCGTATTGAGAGCCCGACCGGAACCGATGAGGGCATCCCAGTAGCCTGCGTACTTGCTGTCGGGCTGAAACCTGCCGGCGGCATGGGAACTGCCGGTGATGCCATGCTCGATGAGGATGACATTGTCGCCTGCGTCATTGAGCTGCCCGTACATCTCGTAGCATGTGGTCACTTCGGGCAGTGTCGAGCCGTTCTCCAGCCGGAACGGGGCATCAGGCGTGGCGAAGTTGTGATAGCGACGCTCGACGATGCCGACGGAACCGGCGAGGTCGTGGACGGGCATCTCCTCAGCCATGGCTGTGGCGGTAAGTCCTCCAGGAAGAGCGCACTCGAGATGCGGCCGGCATTGGGTCGTGGTCCTCGGAACGTGGCCTACCCCGGACGCCAGAGCATCGTGCGCAGCCGACAGTATTCCACATAACCAAGCCTGCGGTACATGTCCGTGCTCAAGGGCGTGCTGTGGAGTACGCAGACGCGGTAGCCGGAGTCCGCAGCCGCCCGAGTGACATGTGCCACGAGAGCCGAACCGAAGCCGCGATTGCGCGCGCAAGGTCTCGTGCCGACATAGTGCAGCGCGGCAACATCGGAGCCTTCGAACAGGACCGCGCAGGAGACGGGCAGGCCCCCAGCCCTTGCGATGAAGAAGCGCAGCGGTCCGCGTCCTGTGACGGCATTGCGCAGCGGAGCGAGCATGCCCATGCATTCGTGGCCGAGATGGAACGTCTCGCCGAAGGGCACGAGCCACTCGGAGATGTCGTCGGTCGAAGCCGCCTCGACGATCCCGCAGTCGGCCCCAGACGTTGCGGGCAGGGCCGATCGAAGGTCCGCGGCCATTCCGTGAAGGGTCTCCGTGAGCTGCAGCCCTTCAGCCGAGAGCCTTCCGGCAAGATCAACCGGCCTGGTTCCCGGCCCCAACCACCAGAGCATTGGAACTTCGAGGCGTCGAAAGTCGGCCAGGGCCTCCTGAATGCGACGTGGTGCGCCGCTGAGATCGAACCTTGCGCCGAGAACAGCATTGCACGCAGGATGCCGCGCAGGGCTCACAACGCGGACGTGGTCGGTTTCGTCATAGACCGCCGCATCCGGGATGTACGCGGCAAGCGTGCGGTACCAGTTGAGCGTGTTCCGCTCGACCGCCTCGATGACGCTCAACGGGTCCAGCGTTGCATGCAGATCGGGTGCGAGCCCGATCACTTTGCGGGCCTCCCGGGGAGCATGCCAGCGTTCCGACCGCCCGTTCCAAGCGGAGGCAGGCCCATGCGCGGCGCACCCATCGTTTCAGCCTTCGCCGCGACGCGCGAGGAACTTGAGCGCGCACCTGCAGAGTGTCTCGATGCCGGCCGGGATGGCGCGATCGTCGAAGTCGAACCCCGCGTTATGGCCGGGCGCGCCGTCGCCGAGACCGAGCCGAAACATGGCCCCCGGCGCGACGGCAAGCATATAGGCGAAGTCCTCGGCGCCCATAGAAGGCCGCAGCAGATCCGTCACGGCGTCCGGCCCGACGGCTTCGATGGCCGCCTCACGGATGAGGCCAACCACGGCGGGATCGTTGACGACCGGCGGCGAACCGCGATGGTAGACAACATCGGCAGACGCGTCGGCGGCGGCGCACTCGCCGGCGACAATGCGACGTATGGCTGCCTCGATGCGGTCGGCCACATCGCGCGAGAGCGTACGAACGGTTCCGGCAAGGTGCGCCGTGTCGGGAATGATGTTGTACGCGGTGCCGCCCGAAATGCGCGCGACGGTGAGAACCGCCGGATCCAGAGGGTCGGTCTCTCGGCTGACGACCGTTTGTAGAGCGGTCACGATGCGGGCAGCAGTAACGATGGGATCGGAGCTCTGGTGCGGATAGGCCGCATGGGCTCCGCGGCCGCGAACCGTTATGTCGAAGACATCGGCCCCGGCCATGCTGGGACCCGCCATGACGCCGATGTGCCCCAACGGGACGTGACGCCAACCGTGAAGCGCGATCACCGCATCCACACCGTCCATGGCGCCGTCTCGGATCATTCGCGGCGCGCCTCCAACGGTCTCCTCGGCCGGCTGGAACAGCAGGCGCACTGTCCCCGATCGTGTGCGCATCTCCTCAACGAGGATCTCCGCAACGGCGAGCAGCATGGCCGTATGGCCGTCATGTCCGCAGGCATGCATCACGCCCGGAACCGCCGATGCATACGGCAGGCCGGTCTCTTCCTGAATCGGAAGCGCGTCCATGTCAGCCCGCAACGCAACCACCGGACCCTGAGCGCGACCCTCGATATCGGCCACAACGCCGTGTCCGCCGACGCCCGTCCTCGGCTCGATGCCGATCTCCCTGAGTCGGCTTGCCACCAGAGCGGCTGTCTCCGCTTCGTGGTCGCTCAGTTCGGGATGCCGGTGCAGGTGGTGTCGGGTCTCAACGGTCTTGGGCAACAGGCGGCGAATGCGCTCCTTCAGCTGGTCGCTCACTCCAACGATGCCTCCTCGCTATGGTCGGTTCCTGGCCAGACATCCTCGAACGCCCGGACCGTCTGGTCATCTATCAGGCAGATACGGATGTTGCGGACGCAACTATCCGGATGGGCGCGGAAGTGGTCGCTTATCGCTGCCAGCATGACCTTCGCGCATCGGTCCTTCGGGAAACCGTAGATGCCGCTGCTGATTGCGGGAAACGAGACCGCGGCGGCTCGGACCTCCTCTGCTTGCGTCAGCGCCGATTGGACGGCGCTCCGCAGGAGGGCATCTTCATTGCCCGAGCCCCAGATGGGTCCGACGGCGTGAATGACGTAGCGGCATGGCAGGTCGCCTGCCGAAGTCACCGCCGCGCATCCGGTTGCGACGTACCCTATGGCGTCGCTCTCTCGCTGGATCGTGGGGCCGCCGCGACGGGCAATGGCGCCGGCAACGCCGCCTCCGTGCCGCAGCCGCGTGTTCGCGGCATTGACGATGGCGTCAACAGACTCGCGCGTGATGTCGCCGCGCACAAGGACGATCTGCCGCCCGCCGCAAAGGAAGGCGCTCCTGAGCTCCGTGTTCAGGTCGGAAACGGAGTTTGGTTCGAGTCCGGCGTCGAGGCGACGACCATCCAGAAGAGACCGACCACGCGCATTGCCTCGACGAAGCGCTCGAACTCGACCGGTTTCACAATATAGCTGTTGGCCCCGGCCTCGTAGCACTCGGCAACGTCACGGTCTTCCTGGCTGGATGTGAGCATGACCACCGGTATGCGTCGGGTGCGCGGGTCGGCCTTGATGCGGCGGAGCACTTCCAGCCCCGAAAGGCGCGGCAGCTTCAGGTCCAGGAGGATGACCTTCGGCGGGGGAGACATGGGCGTGTTTTCGTCGGGGCCGAATATGAGACGGATTGCCTCCGCGCCGTCCCGGGCGACGCGGACCTCGTTGGCCAGGTGGTGACGCTTGAGCGCCCGCAGGGTCAGCTCAAGGTCGTTCGGGTCATCCTCAACCACAAGAACGTCGGCTTGCTGTTCGCTCATCGTTAGTGTTCGTCTCGCAAGGGACACCGTTGCCTTGCTGAAACGCGCCGACGCGCCACGTTCACACTTCAGCGTAGCGCATGCGGCAGGGGCCTCGTACAATCCCGTGGGCAACACACAGCTCGGCAAAGCGCGTCATGGCCGCGCGCTCGTCTCCATTAAGATCGTACCGCATAACGTTAGCCAGATAGTCGGCTGCCAATGGCAGAGGCATACCAGTTTTGCCGGACCAGTCCGCCGCAATGGTCTCCTTGTTCGCCATTCCCCATCGTTTGGCGCGGACCAGGGCGCGGTGGGCGGACTCCGCTATCCGTTCATCCACGATCATCCACATGGCAAAGACGAACGGCAGCCCCGTGTGTTCCCGCCAGGCCTCACCGAGGTCCATGACGTACGGCGCGTCATATCCCATGAGCGCCCGATCGCCGATGATCAGGGCAGCGTCACACCGGCTGAGCATGGCCGAAGGCTCGGGCGCCATCGTATGACACTTCGCCGAAACGCCGTGAATCTCCTTCAAGAGGATCTGTGCGAGAGCGACCGACGTCAACGAGCCGCTGTCCGTTGCCAGTGTCCGAACCGACGGCAACGGCACGCCGGAGAACACCTTCACGCTCCGGACAGGGCCGTTCGCCGATATGGACATGTCGGGCAGCGCCAGAATGCGCGGATTGCGGAACGCCTCTATGCTCGACACCATGGCGACATCGAGCTGCCCATCGTTCAATAGGGCCGCAAGCCTGCTGGGCACCTCGGTCGTCAACGTCACATTGTCGCGGCACTCAGGCTGCTCGAACCATGCCGTCAGGGGGCGGCCGTTGAGGTAGGGCACCGCCCCGATCCGCAACGGCGCGCTCATAGGAACCAGCAGTCGGCGACGAGGAACGCGAACAGCCCGACGCTGACCCATCCGTTGAGGGTGAAGAACGCCATGTTGATGCGGCTCAGGTCTCGGGGATGCACGATGGCGTGTTCATAGGCCAGCAGTCCGGCCGCCAGCGTCAGACCCGTGTAGTACCACACCCCGAGCTGCGCGAGGACGCCCACCAGGCCAAGCGTCGCGAGCATGGCGGCATGCATCCATCGAGCGATGCGCAGGGCAGGGCTCGGCCCGAGGCGCGCGGGAAGCGAGTGCAGCCCCATCCGCCGGTCCACCTCCATGTCCTGCAGGGCATAGATCACGTCGAAACCGGCTATCCACAGCCCCACCGCGATGGCGAGCAGGACGGGCGTCCAATCCAGCCGACCGGTCACTGCGATCCAGGCTCCGACCGGCGCCGCGCCAATGCCAATGCCGAGGACCAGGTGGCTCCACGCGGTGAAGCGCTTGGTGAACGAGTAGCCGCAGATCCACGCGAGCGCCAGAGGCGACAGCAGCAAGCACAGGGGGTTGAGCATGGCTGCGGCGAGGACCAGCAGCGCCGCCGACACGATGGTCAGGATCCACGCCTGCTGCGGCGAGACGATGCCTGCCGGTATGGCGCGGCCGGCGGTACGAGGATTGGCCTTATCGAACCGGGCATCAACGATTCGGTTGAACGCCATGGCGGCGCTCCGCGCGCCGAACATTGCGGCCAGTATCCACCCGAGGGTGGACATTGCGGGCCAGCACTTGGGCAGCCCCATAGCGCGCCCCGCCAGCAACGCGCCAAACAGCGCGAACGGCAGAGCAAAGATCGTATGCTCGAACCGAATCATATCCAGCAGCACGCCAATGCGCTTCATTGTTTGCCCTTCGCCTATTATCCATCATTCTGCCTCAGCCGCGATTGGTCCTTTGTCGCAAGCTCGAGCTCTCGAGGCGCATCGTTGTGAATATGAACCCCAAGGCGGTCTCTTGACAGACACGCGGATGGGGCATATACTAGTACCTGATGATTAACCGTTTCATCATATCATCGGGAAGCCGGAGCCGGTGAGCGCCACGATACGGGACGTCGCGAAGGCGGCGGGCAAATCGGTTGCGGCGGCTTCGGCAGTCCTGAACGGGCGCACCGGCGGCACCATTCGGGTCAGCGACGAGACGCGTCGCAAGATCGAGGAGGCCGCGCGTTCGCTAGGGTACGCGCCGCATCCGCACGCTCGCAGTCTCGCCACTCGGAAGTCGGGCGTGCTGGGCCTGGTCTTTCCCTATGTCGAGGCCTTCACCGATCAGAACCCCTTCTGCAGCCGCATCATGGCGGGCGTTTTCGACGAGGCGGTCCATCTGAAGCAGAACGTCATGCTTTTCACAGCGGTCGCCGGCGACAGCGGCGCGGCTCCCGAGCGAAGCATCGTCTCGCCGCGGGTAGACGGCTTAATCCTCGTGCTTCCTCGGCCCGGAAGCGCCGTGCTCGAGCAATGCCGAAAGAAGGGAATGCCTTGCGTTACGGTGGTACATCGGCCAGCCGACGACACGGAGATCACCGTCAACGCCGATGACTATCGCGGCGGGAAGCTGGCTGCCGAGCATCTGATCAAGATTGGACACCGTCGGATCGCGCACCTCGGAGGCACTCCATATGTTGCCTCATCTGCGCCTCGCTGGCAGGGCTTCGCCGACACACTGCGTGACGCAGGACTTGGGCCGACGGATGAGGCGCTCATCCCCGCAGGTTTCGACTGGGCCGACGGGATTGCCGCCCTGGACAGGATCATGGCCATGCCTGCCAACCAGCGGCCTACCGCCGTGTTCGCAGCCAATGACCTTTGCGCTGGCGGGGTCCTCAGGCAAATGAAGAAGCTGGGGCTCAAGGCGCCGGATGACCTCGCGGTCGTCGGATATGACGACACATGGCTGGCCGCCGCCAGCGAGCCGCCGCTAACCAGCGTACGGATGCCGATCTACGAGATGGGAGTGACGGCAAGCGCGAGGCTGGTCTCATTGATCGAGGGGCATGACGTGCCGTGCCGCCAGGCCGTCTTGCCTGTCTCCCTATCGGTGCGAGCCAGCACGGTAGGGACCGTTGGCGGCGCAGACGCCGGTTCTTCAGGGCAAGCGAAGCCCGAAAGGAGATAGGAGCATGCTCACCAACAAGCGAGGGTTCACCCTCATCGAACTGCTCGTCGTGATCGCGATCATCGCCATTCTGGCGGCGATCCTGTTCCCTGTCTTTGCCACTGCCCGCGAGAAGGCGCGGCAGACAAGCTGCCTGAGCAATCTGAAACAGACGGCGCTGGCCGTGCTCATGTACGCTCAGGACTATGATGAGACCTACGCCAAGGCCGAGTTCGTGGATCAGAATAACTGGGGCGCTTGGCCGGCAAATCACTATCTGTGGTCGAGCGTTCTGTGCGTTCAGCCGTACATGAAGAACCGTGACATCTTCCGGTGTCCCAACGATCCTCCGGGAGTGGATGCGGGCATCGCCTCGGCCCTCGGCGCATCGAGGCCGCCTGCGCTCCAATCGTTGATGGTGAACGCCTTCAACCGTGATGCCTCCGGAACCAACACCGCGTTCGGCATCACCGCCCCGCAGGGCCTTCTGACCATCGGGTCAACATACGGAGGCGTCGAGAACGCCACGGCCCTTGCGGCGGTGACGAGGCCTGCCGACACGTGCATGCTGGTCGAGGGGCTGTGGGACGTCAACAACTGGTGGTGCGGAGGCGGGCAGTACGCCAACACGGAAGTGGACTGGTGCTGGGGAACGGCCTCCATGGTGTCCGCCGACTGGTTGGTTACGAGCATTGTGCTCCTTCCCGAAGTTGATTGGAACGCTCGTCTGACCCACGCGTGGCGCAAGCACTCGGGCAGCTCCAACGTGGCCTTTGCCGACGGCCACGCCAAGTCGCTTCGGCCTGCCGACCTGCTCAACCCGCAGCGCTGGCTCGTCAACGCCCCGTAGGCTCGCCGAGACAACCATGCGAGCCACGCACATTGCGGGCATCGTCGTTGCGGCGGCAACACTCATGTTGCCGCCGCTCGTCGGCTGCAAGGGCCAACGCGACGGCCTCACGTCGCAGCAACGCGAGTCCGGCGATAGGCTCAGCCGGATCGCCAAGCGCACGGACGGCGATTGGAACAAGCTCACCGACGACGAGCGGGCCTTTCTCGTCAAGGACCTTTCCTACGGCAACGAGCAGTCGGCGCGCATGTTGCTGCTCGCCGCGGCGGGGAAGATCGGCAGCAAGCCTGGCGGGCCGCCTCGACGATGACGTCCTCCTGGAGACATGTTGGCAGCCGCACGGGTGTGGCCTCCGCGGCGGCGGTATGTGCAGCCCTCGGCGCGTTGCCGTCGGCGACGCCTGACGCCTATCGCGTCGTGAACCCAGGAGGCCGGTGGGCCTACCTCGCGCCGGACGGTCGGCGGTTCTTCTCGCTTGGCGTATGCTGTGTCGCGCGCGGGGCGGACCCCGAGGCCTACGCGCCGGATAGCCCTGAGTATGCGGCGCACCTCTACTATGGGTCACCCGAGGAATGGGCGTCCGATACCCTTGGGCGGCTCTCACGATGGGGCTTCACGACGATAGGGGGTTGGAGCGACTATCGGTACCTCATTGATAAAACCAGGCCCGGCCTGCCGATCACCCCTGTCCTCCACGCAGGTTCTACCGCCGGCATTCCGTGGCTCGACATGTGGGATCCGGCTGTCTTGGCCCGCGTTGACGAGACCGCCCGGTCGGGAATCGAGGCCGTCCGCCGGTCGCCGCTCGTGCTTGGATACTACGCAGACAACGAACTCGGCTGGTGGACCGCAGTATTGGTAAGGATGACCCTTGAGATGCCCGCCGAGAGCATCCAACGACGCAAGGTCGTCTCGATCATTAGGCGCGCCTATGGCGGCTCCTGGGATCGCCTGATGCGCGACTTCGATCCCGAAGGCGCTTCATCGTTCACCGAGTTTGAGCGTCGCGGCATCCTGTACCTTCGGCCGGGCGGCAACGGCGCGCGGCTTCAGCGCCGCATTCTGGGATTCTTGGCCGACCGCTACTACAGAGTGACCACCGCGGCCATCCGCAAGCACGACCCGACCCGACTGGTTCTTGGCGATCGCTACCAGTCCTTCTACATGCCGGAGGTCGCCAGGGCCGCCGGGCGCTATCTGGATGTGGTCTCAACGAACCTCAACCCGCACTGGATTGATGGGACGTTCGCGCCCTACTACACGCGCACACTGCATTCGCTGACGGGCAAGCCGGTGCAGATCGGCGAGTTCTACATGTGTGCATCCGAGAACCGCAGCGGCAATCGGAACTCGAGCGCAGGGTTTCCGGTGGTCCGGACGCAACAGGAGCGCGCAGAGGGGTTCCGAAGGACCGTGCGCCAGATCGTATCGGAGCCGTACATAGCAGGAGCCGATTGGTTCCAGTACTTCGACGAGCCGACCAAGGGCCGACCCGACGGCGAAGATTACAACATGGGCCTCGTGGACATCCACAATGTGCCCTATGCCGAGATCACGG
>JBBIQU010000020.1:15381-39084 GCA_037442185.1 Chthonomonadales bacterium
TTCAGGAGCTGCGCCTTCAACCGAAACTGCCTGTGTCACCCGCTTCTCAAGTAGTGGTCCCACCGGCTCCGCCGGACCCGCTCGCGCGGTTTGAGGGTCTCCATGCCATCGTGAGTTGGGATCGAGATCGCGGCAGGATCCCGCCTGCCACGCGCCATCCTGTAGCTGACCTGTACGCGTGCTGGGATTCGTCCAACCTTTACCTGGCCGTCCATGCCATGGGCTTCCTTGAGGCGCAGGCATACCGCGATGGGGTCGTGCCCGAGTGCGATCGCTCTCTCTGGACCATCACCGTGGGTCAGCCTCGACGAACGGTGCGCGTGCGATTCGGGGGCGGGCGCAAGGCGGTTTGCGACGACCCGGACGTGTGCGCGGTGGCTGCGGCCGGCACCGAGAGCGACGTGCGAACGGTGGTGGCAGTGACGCTTCCGGCGACTGCTCTGGGCGTTGAGCGTCTGGCGGCCGGAACGTCGGTGGCGCTCGACGTGAGCCTCGATACGGCAGGGCGATGCGATCATGTGCGCTGGAAAGCTCGTCTGACCCTTCGCTGATCCGCCGCACCGGCGACAATCCGTACCCAATCGCGCTCCGCTGAGCGCGATTTGTGCGGCGCGCCGACTCTCCTCGGCATGCGGTGCCCGTTCGCGGGCAGGACATGCCGCAGCCCGAAGCGAAGGCTAGGAACTGTCAGGCGAGTGCAGCGCCTGACCGGGAGGATCGGCATGCGCTTGGTGATGGTTGCGCTCATTGCCCTGCTGGGCGCGCTCGGCGGCGCTTCGGCGCAGGTCATATCGGAGGACTTCGCAACCTACCCCGAAGGCGTCCTGTATGGGACGCGGTGGGAGTTCGGCGGGCTGGGTTGGGCGGTACGGGGCAGACGACTCGTGTGCGAAGGTGGGGTCCGCAGCACGGCACTGCCGGCATCGGCGCCGTATGCGAGTCGGATGACGTTCGAGGCGGTCATGAGGCCCGAGCGAACGACCGGCACGCAATGGAAGACAGCGGGTATCTCCATCGCGCTCGACGACGCCAACCACTGGCAACTCGCGCTCGTCGAAGGACCCGAGGCCGCCGGCAAGCCGCACAGCCTCGAGATGCACGAGATGCTCAAGGGGCGGTGGCTGGCCAACCTCGAGGGCGCGACGGCGCTGCGCAAGACCGTCGAGGAGGGCGCCTTCTCGTGGGAGTTCGGGCGCGACTATCGGCTGCGCATGGAGCTGGACCCTGAGGGAATATCGGGCTCCGTCGAAGAGATCGGCTCGCAGCGCGTCTACCGCGTCGGATACGCGTTTTCGGGCGACTGCGTTCGGACCGGCCGGCCCATGCTGGCGACCTCAGCCATGACCGCCGCCTATGCCGCCTATCGAGCGGAGATACTTGGCGTCGCCGGCCCACCGAAGCTGCCTGAGCCGCCGGCATACGCGCGCCCACCGATGTCTGCGATTCGTTCGAAGGCTACGGGGTTCTTCCGGGTCGAGAAGATCGGTCCCAGGTGGTGGGTGATGGATCCGAAGGGGCACGCGTTCTACGTCGTCGGCACCGACCATGTCAACTACAACGCCCACTGGTGCGAGAAGCTCGGCTATGCGCCCTATAGCCGGAATGTGCAGGCCAAGTTCGGCTCGGAGGACAAGTGGGCGGCTTCGGCAGTCGAGCGGCTGAAGGCTTGGGGGTTCAACACGCTGGGCGCAGGCCATAGCGAGTCAACGCGCCATCGTGGCCTCGTGCACACGGCCTTCCTCTCGCTGGGGACTGCATTCACGGCATACGGCGATATTGCGCCGCGCACGACGTGGACCGGCTTTCCGGATGTATTCGATCCGCGGTTCGCCCAGTTCTGCGCCATCGAGGCCCGAAAGCAGTGTGCGCCCCACCGGAACGACCCGTGGCTCCTCGGGTACTTCCTCGACAACGAGCTCGAGTGGTTCGGCAAGAACGGGACGGAGACAGGCCTCGTTGACGAAACCATGAAGAAGCCGGCCGACCATCCCGCCAAGCGCGCATTCGTCAACCTGATGCGCGAACGGCGCCGGAGCGTTGAGGCCCTGAACAAGGCGTGGGGCGCTTCGTTCGCATCATGGGACGAGCTGGCGGCAGCGAACGCCGTTCCTTCAACATCGGAGGCCCTCAAGGATCGTCAGGCCTTCGTGCGACTGATCGCCGAGCGTTACTTCTCGATCACCTGCGCCGCCATCCGTCAGTCCGATCCGAACCATATGATCCTCGGCTGCCGGTTCGCTGGCTTCGCCCCGCCCATCTGGGACATCGCCGGGCGCCATCTCGACATTGTGTCCGTCAACTACTATGGGAATGTGGACTTCGACAGGAATCGGACGACGGACATGCCCGCCGCCATGGCCCGGTATCACCGCGACTCCGGTCGTCCCCTGCTGATCACCGAGTGGAGCTTCCCGGCGCTCGATGCGGGCCTTCCGTCGCGCCATGGCGCAGGCCAGAGGGTGCCGACACAGCGTGACAAGGCCAGGGCCTATGCCATCTACCAGACTGCCCTGTTCGCCATGCCCTGCATGGTGGGCTCCAACTACTTCATGTGGGTGGATGAGCCGGAGCTCGGGATCAGCTCGACGTTCCCGGAGGACAGCAACTACGGTCTCGTGGACGTGAACGACCGCCCGTGGCCCGAGCTGACGGCCATGGCCGCCAAGCTCAACCCGCGCGCAGTCGCCATACACAGCGGCAGGACCTCGGAGGTATCGGCGCAGATCGGCAAGAACGCCGTGACGGTGCGAAACGCGGGCGCATTCGAGGCGCGATTCGCCGCCGATGTCTGGGTGCAGGGAAAGCGGACGTCCCACCGGCTCACTATACCGCCGGGCCGCACCCGGACAATCCCGCTGCGCGTGAAGGGGCTGTCGCTTGTCGTGGTTGAGCTGGATCGCGCAGGCGCGCTCATCGAGCGCCGACTGGACGACAACAGGGCGACAAGGTTGATCGGTCCCAGCCCGACGGAACGTTCCATTGTCGTCGTCAATGCCGGAGATACGGCGCTGACGAACGTACCTGTCTCGGTCGGTCTGCCGAGTGGCCTCCGAACTCCCCTGGCCGTGCATGACTCTGCAGGCAGACCTGTCGCGGCCCAGACCGACCTCCTCCCTTCGGGGCCGGAGATCGCGTTCCTTGCGCCGAGCCTGCCCGCCGGGACGGCGTCGGTCTTCGCGCTGAAGTCGGGCGGTCGCACGAGCGAACGACGAACCTTGCAGCGCCCCGACGCATTCTCTTTCCGCGGCGTCCTGCAGGTGGACGGAGGCTCCTCCGGGCGCAATCTCGCCGATACGATGCGGCTTGAGGGCGTAGAGATCGGACGCCTGACCGTCCTCATCCACCAGACCAACGGTCAGCCGCTCTGGATCGAGCCGTCGAGGATCGGTTCGGACACGGCGTTCGTCGGTCCTGTCCGAACGGTGCGCCTCGTCGAAATGGAGGGCGGCTCGGAAAC
This sequence comes from Chthonomonadales bacterium, assembly GCA_037442185.1. Classification (GTDB taxonomy): domain Bacteria; phylum Armatimonadota; class Chthonomonadetes; order Chthonomonadales; family CAJBBX01; genus JAAYVH01. The sequence goes on from JBBIQU010000020.1 coordinate 18,839, forward strand.
CGCCGGAGCGCGAACGGAAGCGCTCAAAGAAGGCGAATACGCGCCGCGCACGGCCAGGCCCCACGCTTTTCGCGCGGCCGCTCGGATGGACTGCTATCCCGGCGAGGGTTGGCTGGACGTTCGGCTGCTGAACGTGACCAATCTCGACAAGGAGGCCTGGAACCTCGAGTCCTACTTTGTCTATCCGGTCGCGGCAATACGCGGTTCCGCGAAGGACGATGTGCCAGGAGGTCCGGGCGACGCGCCACGGTGGTACGACAGTGAGGCGGACGTATCGTACGGAGCGGTGATAGACACCGGGACCTTCCGCGGTTACTTCTGGAAGGACACTCCGGACGGCGACTCGCTCCACGCCGACATCTACCGGACGGTCAAGAAGCGGCTCTCGCCGAGTGATGCCTTTTCATCGGCGTCGGGCGGTTCGACAGACCCGGCAGTGCGCGTGTTCGCGACGAAGGGAGATTCAGCGGCTCCGGGCCATCCGCTCATGGCTCGTCTGAAGGCGCTCGGCAAGCTCGAAGTCAGGCTGTATGGCGTAGGCCCATCACGCGGCAGGCAGTAGTGCTGTATGAAGGCGCGGGCATCGCTGCGTGACCTCGCTGAGGAGGTCCTCGAGTTATCGCAGAGCCGCGAGCACATGGAACGACGCTCTCTGTGGATGGCGCTGCATGCACTCAGGCCGCCGCGGGCGCTGGTCAGCTACGCCATGTACACCCATGTGTGGGAGCGCGACATCGCCGATCCGGACTGGTTCATCCATCGGTCCGGTCTCGCGCACTGCGTGGAAGTCCAGCTTCGGGCGCGGCTCTGGAAGGCGCGATACATCCCCGACGACGAGCCAGTGCTGCGCACGGTCTGGCTTCCCATGCCGCATCCGCCCGGCGATGATCGGCTATGGGGCGTGGCTCTGCCGTCGCGGCGAACCGATCCGCTCGGAGCGTACAAGCCCATACCGCCGGTCCGCGACCTCGCCGACCTCGACTTGCTGCACGTGCCTCCGTACGAGGAGTTGCCTGAAGAGGCCGAGCGAATGCGCGAAGAGGCGCTCGAACTGATCGGCGGCGTTCTGCCCGTCAAGTTCCTCACCGACGAGATCCACTATGGCCCCTTCGAGTGGGTGGTGCGCATGCGCGGCATGGACAATCTGCTCTACGACGTGGCGGATCGGCCCGAGCTGGTGCACGCTCTCATGCGCGTGGCAACCGATGGGGTGGTCGGCTACCATCGCGCGCGCGAGGCTGCCGGCGCAGTTGAAGCGGAAGCGAGCTGGAGCTTCCACATGCACTACGACGCCTATCCGCAACCCGGCGACCGACTGCGCGATTCGTGGGCCTATGTCCACGCCCAGTCAGCCGCATCGCTCTCGCCGCGGATGTACGCCGAGTTCATCCAGCCCTGCAACTCCGAAGTGGCCGCCCTCTTCGGCAAGGTGTATTACCACGGCTGCGAGGACCTCTCGGCGAAGTGCCGCGTGATCAAGGGACTGCCGAATCTCAGGCTGTTCCATGTCGGTCCCTGGACGCCGGTCGAGCCCGTTGTCGAGTGCTTCGGGGACACCGTCGCGCTTGAGGTGCACTCGCACCCCACGAACGTGCTGTTTGGATGGAGCGCCGATCAGGTTCGGGCAGATCTGCGCGCGCGGCATCGAGCCGCATCGTCCGTCCCGCATGTGCTCAAGCTTTGCGACGTGGAAACCGTCGGTGACCCGCAGAAACTGGTAGCCTGGGCTGAGGCCGCCAGATCGGTAGTATAGCCGCGACGCTCCTCACATGCGCAGTCCGCGCAGGCGGACTTCGTGCCGTTCGTAGGCGCGACTTCAGTCGCCGGCCAACTACACCGTGCCGTCTGGAGGCGCGACTTCAGTCGCCGGCCATCTTCCTCGGACCGGTAGGCCGCGCTCGCTCAGCTTCGGTGCTTGGTTCGGGCGATGATGTGATCCTGCATCTCGCGGTCCAGCAGATTGAAGCGCTGGCTGAATCCGGAGACCCGCACGCACAGGTTGGCATAGCGATCGGGATCGGCCTGCGCGGCGCGGAGCGTATCTGCGCTCACGACATTGAACTGGAGCTGGCCGACCTTGAGGCGTACGGCTGTGCGCAGCAGATCAACGAACGCCTCGCGGCCCGAGCCCTCGAGCAACGTCGGGTCCGCTTCGAGAATGGCCGAACTGCTCGCCGCCACCTGATCATGGGGCAGAGCGGCCAGCGACCGTATGACCGCCGTCAGTCCGCTCTTGTCGCGGCCCTGACCGGGAGAAACGCTGTAGGCGAGCGGCTCGCCCGAGCGGCGTCCGTCAGGCGTCGCCCCGACGGCTCTGCCCATGGGCAGCATAAGCGTGAACGTAAACAGGTGCGTGAAGAACCTGCCGCCGCTCGGCGAACGGAATCGGTCCATGATCGCGACGTACTGTCGGACCAGCTCGGCGGCCGTTCGGTCCGGCTCAACGGCATCGTTGCCGTATTTGGGCACCCGGTCCCACAGGAAACGCCGCAGCGCTTCGGCGTCGGCGAAATCCCGGCTCAGGGCTGCTGTCATCTCGGCGGGCGATGCCTGGCCGTTTCCGTAGACGGCCTCCCGAAGCCCCACAAGGCTGTCGGCAGCGTTCGGCACTCCCATGGCGGCGCTGGAGTGATAGTTGTAGCGGGCGCCCCCCTCGATGATATCCATGCCGCGCGCGATGCAGTCGTCGGTGAGGATCGAGAGATAGGGCAGGCGGAACTGCGATCGGTGGGCGATTTCGGCAGCATTCGAGCCATAGGCCGCCCATCGGGCGCAATGCTCAAGCTGCGTGGTGTAGGACGCCAGCACGTCGTCGAACGTTGCGCATTCGGTCAGCGGCTTCGTCGGCGGGCCGATCTGGACGCCGTCGCGAGGGTCGCGGCCGCCGTTCAGGGCGATTTCGAGGACTTTGGGAAGGTTGATCCAGTTGCTGACGGCATGCGGATTCGCCTTGCCGGGGATCGTGATCTCGATGCAGCCGATGGCAGCATAGCCGCGCGCGTCATCGAGGGAGATGCCTCGCGCCGACAGCGCCGGCACGAGCGCCTCGTCATTGAAGAAGAACGGTATTCCGCCACCTTTGGCCACGAGGTCAACGCAGCGCGCGACGAACTCACGCGGAGACCCATTGTGGAGTCGGGCCGACAGACACCGTACGAACCCCATTGCCTCCGTTACGTCGAGAACGAGGCAGCTCAGCGGGTTCACAGCGTCGGAGCCGTCGGCTTTTTGGCCGCCCACCATCATCTGCTGCACGTCATAGGGCTGATACAGCTTGAGCCAGAGCGCAGCGAGCGTATCGGCGGCCTCTTCCATGGTGATCCGGCCTGCGTCGAGGTCGCGCTCGAGGTACGGCCACAGTATCTGGTCAATGCGCCCGATCCCGTTTGCGTTGACGCCGTCCTCCCAGACGGTGATCATGTGGGCGAACCAGAGCGACTGAACGGCCTCTCGGAACGTCCGCGCAGGCCGTTCCGGAACGTGAGCGCATGCCCGTGCCTCCTGAGAAGCGCGAGGTTGCGCCGCCGACCATCGCTTTCCAAGGCCGCAAGCGGCATCGGCAATCCGGCGAAACGCCGTGAGGTTCGCCATGCGCAGGGCAGCGTCGGGTTCGTCAGGCCTGATCTCGGCCAGGGCAGCATCGGCCTCGGCGCGAATGCCCGAGAACCCAAGCCGGAGCACCTTCGCGTAGTCGCGAATGCTGTGGTTGAGGTCCGTGCCCCACACCTGAACCACCGAGCGCTCCTGCAGCAGGCGCAACGGGTCGGGCCACGACACGACCGGCGCGAGCTCCATCCATCGGAACGGGTCGGCATCGAGCCACTGCTCCATTCGATCCACATGGTCCTCCGGCAGTCCTGCCGCGCGAGCCCGCGCGACGACCTCAGGACCGCAGCTGGGCCGGAAGTTCACCATGGCGTGATCGTTGCCGTGTTCGCCGACGAGCGGCTCGTCACCGACGGCGACTGCCGGCATGTGCTCGATCACATTCGCCAACGCTTCGGCATTGCGGATCGGGAGGCATGCGCCCGCGGAGCGCATCCAGCCTTCGAGGTACAGGTAGTCGCGCCATGCGCCCAGCGACCGTTGGTCGAACCGATCAACGCAACGCTTGCGCATGGCCTCGATCTGCGGCGATGGTGTGTACGGCATGTTCATCCCGCTCCTTGCCGTCATGCACGGACGCGACAAACATACCACATGCCGCTTGCACGTTGGCCGGCGCATTGCAGGTGCGCAATGGTGAAAACGAACGACGGGGCCGGCCTTCGTGGCCGACCCCGTTTGGCTGGGCGCGAGTCCGAACGGGCGAGGGATACGGCCCGGTCGGGAATCAGATTGGCTGGCTACTTCAGATCGAAGAGCTCGTCCGTCGTCAGGTCGCCGTCTGCGTCTATGTCGCCGATCCGGTTGGCGCGGAACGTTGGCGAGTCATAGCCGGCGCCGAATGTTCCGTTGCGATAGACAGGTCTGAAGGTCCTGGCGTGCCCGTCAACCCATGCGACCACTCCGGAGTCGAGATGCCTTCCCTGGAACCCGGGAACTGCCGCCGACGGCGGATCGAGGAACGGTTGCGACTCGAGCCTTGGAGGGCTGATGCGGTAGTTCAGGCGCGCCGAATCGGCCAGGAACACGGTGTCCGCCGGAGTGGCGACGGCCGCCGAAGAGACCGGTCGAATGTCAAACTGAAACGGGCCGGTCTGGACGTAAGGACACAGGTACTGGTAGTTGTAGCCGTATCCCGTATGGCCGACCGTGGGCCTGGTATCGTTGCGGAACGAGGGACAGGCGTTGATCTGGTTGTTGCGCATGTAGGGATACAGCAGCCCCTGCGTCTCGTCCCTGGTGTTCGTCATGCCGTTGTATGACGCCCACCAGAAATACACCGTCAGTCCTTGCATGGTCGCGATGGGCATGACCATCTCGTCATAGTCCTGGCTGTACATCTGCGCGCCCATGCCGATCTGACGAATGTTCGAGAGGCACTGCGTCTTGCGGGCGCTCTCGCGAGCCTGAGCGAACACGGGGAACAGGATGGCCGCCAGTATCGCAATGATGGCAATGACGACGAGCAGTTCGATGAGGGTGAACCCGCGCGCGACGGGCTTCACGGGGCAATCCACTACGGATCCTCCTGTAGGCCTGTTGGGCCGGAACGGTGATCGCTTCCGCGGCGGGCATAGCAATCGCGATCCTCGCCTTTCCGTACGTCATGGGCATCTGTGGTGGTTCCTGTAAACGGATATTGACCTCCGATATTATCGGCGACGGATTTGCTATGACGCCTCGCTCGCCGGTCCGTCTCGTGAGCAGCCGAAAAGCGAGCGACTTTTTTCGCACCGTTGCAGGAATAAGCGCATCCGACCGCCAATATCGCCTCACTCGGGTCTCGCCGGAACGTGAGTGGGTTTCAGGCTGTGTTCGCGAGAGCCTGACAGCAAGGGATCGGAGGAGGCAAGACGCATATGAGTGAAGGCAGCACCGCTGCGGCCACCGCAACGAGCGAGCTGCCCGAGGGGCAGCGCAAACTGCTCTTCTGGGCTTGCTTCGCGGCGTTGGTCGCCACATCGTTCTGTTTCGTGACCCGCTCCATGTTGATCAGCACATGGGGCACGGAGTTCGGGTGGAATGAGACGCAGAAGGGCCAGATCCTCGGCGTCGGCCTGTGGCCCTTCTCGATCAGCATCATCCTCTTCAGCCTCGTTGTGGACCGCATAGGCTACGGCACGGCCATGGTGTTCGCGTTCCTGTGTCACATCCTGTTTGCGGGCGTGACCATCATGGCGCCCAGCATGGGCTCGCCGCAGTCCATCTACATGGCGTTCTACTTCGGCTCGCTGCTCGGAGCGTTGGCCGCAGGTACCGTCGAGGCCGTCATCAACCCGGTTGTTGCGACGCTGTTCCCGCGTGAGAAGGTGAAGTGGCTGAGCATCCTGCACGCCGGATGGCCGGGCGGGCTCGTCCTGGGCGGCATCCTGGCCATTGGGCTCGGAGACGTCAGCTGGAAGGTGAAGATCGGCCTGATCTTCATCCCGACCATCTTCTACGGTATCTTCATGCTCGGGCGCAAGTTCCCGATTCACGAGCGCGTGGCCGCAGGCGTGTCGTACCGCGACATGCTGCGCGAGTTCGGGGTGATCGTCGCGCTGATCGCGTCATTCCTCGTGTTCAAAGAGATCGGGCGCGTGTTCAGCTTCCCCGAATGGCTGACGTGGACCCTGATCGTTGTGGCCACCCTGGCCTACGGCGCCGCCACCGGGTTCGCGCCGGGACGCGGGCTGTTCATCATCCTGGTGCTGATCATGATGCCGCTCGCCACGACCGAGCTTGGCACGGACACGTGGGTTACAGACCTCATGGGTCCGGAGATGGAGAAACTGGGCATCCAGGCAGGCTGGATACTCGTCTACACGTCGCTGATCATGATGATCCTGCGCTTCCTTGCAGGAAGCATCGTCCATCGGCTTTCGCCCTTGGGACTTCTCTCGATCGCCGCGGCGCTGGCCATGCTCGGGCTGTACTTCCTGTCAACCGCGGTCGGCGTAACCATCCTCGTGGCCGCTACGGTCTACGGCATCGGCAAGACGTTCTTCTGGCCGGCCATGCTGGGTGTCGTCTCCGAGCAGTTCCCGAGGGGAGGCGCCATGACCCTGAACGGCGTCAGCGGCCTCGGCATGCTGGCGGTCGGAACGGTCGGCGCGGTCTTTCTGGGCTACATTCAGGACAGCTCGGTCAACAGCAAGCTGAAAGCCGAGAACGCAGCCATCCATCAGCAGGTTGCCGCCGAAAAGACGTGGGTGTTCGGCAAGTACGAAGCGCTGGACCCCGCGAAGGTCGAGAAGCTTCCCGATCAGGCAGACAGGGACGAAGTCAAGAGCCTGAGCGATGCCGGGAAGAAAGAGGCTCTCAAAGCAGTCGCCATATTCCCGGCGATCATGCTCGTGGCCTACCTGCTGCTCATGGCCTACTTCAAGGCCAAAGGAGGATACAAGCCGGTACTGCTGACGGAGGGCTGAGAGCTGAGAGCTGAGAGCTGAGGGCGGAGAGCTGAGAGCTGAGGGCTGCGAGCTGAGAGCTGCGAGCTGCGAGCTGCGAGCTGAGAGCTGAGAGCTGAGAGCTGAGAGCTGAGGGCTTCAAGGTTAGCGGGCCGCCCGCCGGGCGGCCCGCCTCATTAGTCCCATCCGTCCCACTCGTCCCATCCGTCCCATCAATCCCCAAGCGACATCCCGATCAGCCTGGCGGTGTGAATCCACGGGTGGTCGAGGGGAACTGTGCGCTTCTTGCCCGCGACCTGTTCGAGCGGGATGGGAACCAGCTCTTCGCCCTTGATCGCCACCATGACTCCGTGCGCACCCTCGGCGATGAGCGATGCGGCCTTGACGCCGAGTTGGGTCGCGAGCAGACGATCGGTTGGCGAGGGGATACCTCCGCGCTGGACGTGGCCCAGAGTCGTCACCCGACTCTCCATGCCCAGTTCCTTCTCGAGGATCGCCGCAAGCTGCGTGCTGGTCACGCCGGCCTGATCGAGGGCCTCGTCGCTCTTCCTGCCCTCATCGCCGGCGGGAACGGCCCCTTCGGCGACCGAAACCAGGCTGAAACGACGGCCCTTTTCGCTCCGACGCGCGACGGCTTCGACAACCCGATCAAGCTTGTACGGGATTTCGGGGATCAAGCACACATCGGCCCCGCCCGAGAGGCTCGCACCGAGCGCAAGCCATCCGGTGTTGTGCCCCATTATGTCTACGAGGATAATCCTCTGATGGCTCGACGCGGTTGTGTGGAGCCGGTCCAGCGCTTCCGTCGCGATGGACATTGCCGAGTCGAAACCGAAGGTCACGTCTGTCTCGGCCACATCGTTGTCAATCGTCTTGGGCAGAGTAAGGACGCGCATGCCGTTCTTTTTCAGGTGCATGGCGACCTTCGCGGTCCCCCCGCCGCCAATGCAGACAAGGCAATCGAGGTTCAGGCGACGGTAGGTTTCCACAGCCGCGCCGGTCATGTCCCTGACGCTTCCGTCGGGTCCGGGCATGCGCTGGGGCTTGTGGCGGCTCGTGCCGAGGATGGTGCCGCCAAGGGTCAGCAAGCCGGACAGCTCGTGATCCGATAGACGGACGAACCTGTTCTCAACAAGGCCGGTGAAGCCATCGAGAAACCCGAACACCTCCATGCCGTAGGTGCCCATCGCGGCCTTGGCAACGCCCCGGATGGCGGCGTTCAAGCCGGGACAGTCGCCGCCCGAGGTCAGTACGCCGATGCATTTCGCCTTGGAACGGTGCGCCATGCAGACTCCTTCGTCGCCCGCCTTCGCGAGAGGCCGGAAGGACCTCCGGCAGTCAGGGGCGAACTGATATGCATGATACCTATTTCAGCGCGCGCCGGGTCATGCGTGTCGCCATCCCGACGAGTCGGAGTGTGCCCAACATGCTCTCTGTGATGACGCTCTGTGTGCTTCTGGCGCCTGTGGTCGTAGTTTCCCTGGCACCCGCTCGCATCGAGGTCACCCGGTTCGGCGCGCGACCCGACGACGGCACCGACGATACCGTTGCCGTCGCGAAGGCGATCGCATCGGCAGTCGGCGACGGGGCCAAGCGCATTGTCTTCCCGAAAGGGCGGTACGACTTCCACGCCGGAGCCAACCCCGCGGCCCCGACCTCGATGCTCCACTTTTCGGGCCATCGCGATCTCGAGATTGATGGGCAGGGCTCGGAGTTCCGATTCCACGGCCTCGCGCAGGGGCTGACGTTCGATCGGTGCGCCAACATAACGCTCAGGAACGTCACCATTGACTGGACCCCGACGCCGTTCTCCGTCGGGCGCGTCATTGCCGCAACCGAACGCAGCTTCGATGTTGAGGTGGAGCCCGAGTACCCCGTCAAGGGCGGGGAGCCGGTCGGGGCGTTCATGGAATACGATCCTGCCACACGCGCCCCGGCCCGCCGCGGCCTCGACGTGTACAACGGCGTTGAGAGTACCGAACTGCTGAGGCCGCAGGCGCTCCGGCTCAACCTCAAATGGCCGATACCCGTCAAGCCCGGCGTCCTGATGGTTCTGAGGCATCAGGTCTACGGCTACAACGGCGTCAACTTCCACAGGTGCTCGGACGTGCAGGCGAAGAACGTGACAATGCACACCGTTCCCGGCATGGGCCTCATCGCCGTGCATTCGCGCAATGTGACGGTCGAGGGCCTGAAGGTCGTTCCCCGCCCGGGCACGCGCCACCCCATGTCTGCCACAGCAGATGCGACCCATTTCATGGGCTGCAAGGGCACGGTGACGCTCCGCGACTGCGTGTTCGAAGGCATGGGCGACGATGGGGCCAACATCAAGTCGGGCCTGTACCTGACGGTTCAGAAGAGGTTGGACGATCGGACGGTGCTCGCGCAGCACAACCTCAAGATGGCCGACCTGCCCGATCCCGGCGATGTCATGGAGGCGTTTCACACAGATACTCTGATCGCCTTTGGTCAGGCGACCGTGAAGAGCGCGGCGCTGGAGGAAGACAGGGTCACCCATCGGGTTGTGTTCGAGCAGCCGCTGCCGACTGAGCTTCGCGAGGGCGACGTGCTGGGCAATGCGAGTCGCGCTCCCAGATTGCGCATGGCAAACTGCACGGTTCGTCTCAACCGGGCCAGAGGCGTCCTTTGCCAGACCCGCGCTGCCGTCATCGAGAACTGTACCTTCGACAGATGCACCGGGCCCGGAATCCTCGTACTCACCGAGGTGGTCCACTTCTTCGAGAGCATCGGCACGCGCGATGTGATCGTGCGGAACAATCGGTTCATTGACTGCAACTACGGAGCCGCATCGGGCGACGCGTCGCTCATGGCCATGGCCTGGCTCAAGGGCTTCGCTTACCCACCGCAGCCCGGCGTCCATGTGAACACGACTATACGGGGCAACACCATCGAAGGCGCCGATGGGGGCGGCATCCTCGCTGCAGGCGTTGATGGCCTCACCATCGAGGGCAACGCGCTGAACGATGTCTGCAGAAACCCGGGGCGCGATGAGGCGGCATACGGGATTCGGGTCATCAACTGCGGGAACGTCCGTCTGCGAGACAACCGCATACCGAAGGAGCGCCAGGGGAAGGGCTTCAAAGACGACGTGAAGGTGACACCATGAGAGCTAACGTCAAGCGATTGTTCCTCCGTAGGGCAGGCGTCTCGCCTGCAGCGAGGGGTCACGCCATCCTGGGCATTCTGATCGCCGGAGTATCCACAATGGCAACAACACCGGCCATGTGCGATGAGACAGCCCTGCCCAAACTCGACGCCGCCGAGCGCATCGTGGCTGTTCGAGGGGGCGGGTACTTCCCCGTCCTCGTGCAGCTCCAAGACGGACGCCTGGCAGCCGTACTACGAGGCGGCGCGCCTCACCTCGGCAAGGCCGGGCGGCTCGACTGGATCGAATCGAAGGACGGGGGAAAGACGTGGTCGGAGCCTCGCGTTATCGTGGATGGACCGTGGGACGACCGCAATCCGGCCTTCGGACAGATGCCAAACGGCACCCTCGTCATGGCCTGCGCTGAGTGCACCTGCTATGACCCATCGGGCCAGTGGAAGCCGCAGGCGGGCGGATTCGAGCTGTTCTACGTGCTGTCGAAGGACGGCGGCAAGACATGGTCCGATCGTAGACCTCTACGCGCTGGCCCCATCGGGCGCATCGGCTCGCCCTATGGTAGGATTGTAACCCTCAAAGACGGCACGGCGCTCATGTCGGTCTACGGGGAGGCGGATCCGGCATACGAAGGTCCCGGCAAGCCTCCCGCGGGCTCTCGGGGCGACCTGGTGGGCATACTGCGATCGCGAGACAACGGCGGGACATGGGGCGATTTCAGCCTCATCTCGGCTGCTGACCATAACGAGACGGCGCTGCTGCCCATGCCCGACGGACGCATTCTGGCCGCCATGCGCACGGGCAAGGGGCAGGTGGACACATGTGAGTCGGCGGACGGCGGGCGCACCTGGACGCAACCCGTTCCCGTCACCGGTGGACCCGATCGCCAATGGCCCGAGCATCCTGCCGATCTGATCGCGCTGCGCGGTAACCGAGTTCTAATGGTACTTGGAAGGCGGCACGCGCCGCTGGGCGCGATGGCCATTGTCAGCCGTGACGGCGGCAGAACGTGGGACTACGCGGGTCGTCGCCTGCTGGCCTGGACTTCGCAGAACGGCGACTGCGGCTACCCGAGCGGAGTTCGACGGCGCGACGGCACCGTAGTGTGTCTATACTACTCGGTGGGAACGACGGACCTCCCCGGCACAGAACAGGCCATAGCCGTCCGCTTCAGCGAACGCCTCCTCCCATAGGTCCCATATGTCCCATTCGTTCCATATGTCCCATGCGTCCGATAGGAGCATTTCATCATGATCAACCGACGCGAGTTTGTGCGCGACGCTGCGGCCACAGCCGGAGCCATCGCGCTTGCCGGAGCGCTCGATGCTCAGAGCGCTTCAACGAAGAAACTGCCCCAGGTGCGCATCGGAAAGACCGGCCTCCGCGCGGGCCTGATCGGAATCGGCACCGGTACCGTGGGCGGCGGCAAGCACTCCAACCAGACCCGGCTTGGTCAGGACCGATTCACCGCCATGGTCAAGCACGCGTACGAGCGTGGGGTCACCTTCCTTGACTGTGCGGATCAGTACGGCTCGAATCCTTACATGGGCAAGGCCATCAAGAGCATCGGCATTCCGCGCAAGAGCGTCGTCATCCAGACGAAGACCAACAGCCGCACGCCCGAGGGAGTTCGTGCCGACATCGAGCGGTTCCTCAACGAGTTCGAGACCGACTACATTGACATCGTCCTGCTTCACTGCATGATGCAGTCCGACTGGAACGCCGCGCTGCGCGGCGCCATGGACGTGATGGAAGAGCTCAAGAAGAAGAAGGTCATCCGGGCCCATGGCGTCTCCTGCCACCATTTCGGCGCCCTTGAAACCGCCGCGGCCGAACCATGGGTGGACGTGGACCTGGCCCGGTACAACCCGTGGGGCATGATGATGGATGTGCCGCGCTTCTCGGAGGCCAAGGATAGTCCGCCGAAAGTACGCGAAGTCCTTAAGAAGATGAAGGACGCGGGCAAGGGCGTCATCGGCATGAAGGTGCTGGCCGAGGGACGTGTGGCCAAAGGCGAGGACAAACTCGACCGCGCCTACGAGTCCATCAAGTTCAGCCTCGACAGCGGCGTCATTGACCTCATGGTCGTTGGCTTCGAGAGCGAACAGCAAGTTGACGAGATCGTGGAGCAGACATGGAAGGCGCTGGAGGCGAAGAGGAAGACCGGTTAGGAGGGATGCTACTCATATAGGCAGTCCGCGCAGGCGGACTTGGTGCCGTCTGGAGGCGCGACTTCAGTCGCCAGGCATCTATGCCCGGCCTTAGGTGAACTGCATTGCGGCTAGGAGCAACTCTCACTCACGGCGACGCACAAGCCAATGGGCGATGAAACGCCCGCTCCCGACACACGAGACCCATCCGGTTGGGTTGACCCCATCCCGCGTCCGGGATTAGTCTCTCAGCCCGATGGTTCATCGTCGGACTGGCCTAAGCAAGGAGTGTTGCCGCTACAGGAACGTATGTCGGTTGCGACCGGCCGGAGTGGCGTATCATGAAACCGAACACTCATGCACCGCCTCTTGAGCGGAGATATGAGCAACGTTTCATATGCGGACCTGCTGCGTCTGGTTGAGGCATTCGGGTTCCGCAAAGTCCGCACGCGCGGGAGTCACAGCGTTTTTTCGCATCCTGAGTGCCCTGGGCTTCTGAGCCTGCAGTCCGTTCGCGGACAGGCCAAACCGTACCAGATTAGGCAGTTCATGGCGCTGGTCGAGCGCAACGGGCTCAGGATGGAGGACTAGTATGGCCGACTACCACATCAACATCTTCTATTCCGAAGAGGACGGCGGATACATCGCGGACATCCCGGATCTCGAGCATTGCTCCGCCTTCGGCGTCACGCCGGACGAGGCATTGGCCGAAGTCGAGGTAGCCAAACAAGCATGGATCGAAGCCGCCAGGGCGGAGGGCAAATCCATTCCCCTGCCGCGCTACAGGCCTGCCATATATCAGCTGGTTCACTGAAGGACGCCTGCTCCACCTGAAGTTCGCTCGGCAGGCCGGCAGAACCTGGGATCAGTTTGCGGCGGCGAGGGTCGAGCGGACGAGCATCATTGAAGCAACGTCGTGACTACGCGGACCCGCGGGTCAACCGCTCGAGCTCCTCGCGATAGCAGAGGTAGTTCGCGAGCGGGACGTCGGCGCGGACACGGCCGTCGGCAAGGGGAACGTAGCCGCCCTCGTTGAGCAGCGGGGCAACGATCCGCTCCATTGCGCGCCGAATGGTCGGCGGGTCCGTCCGCAGGATGTCCAGGTCAATGCCGCCAATCAGCCGCAGGTCGCGGCCGAACTCCCGCCTGATCTCCGAGTAGTCCATGGCCCCTTCGCCTGCCTCGACCGACCACAGACAGTTGAACCCGGCCTCCACAACCGCCTTAAGCAAGGCGCGGCTGTTGGCGTACGTCTGGAAGACGATGGTCTTGCAACCCGCTTCGGAAAGCGCTTCGATGATGGGCCGGTAAGTCGAGAGCGCCAGCTCCCTGTACATCCGCGGTCCAAGCAACGGGCGGTCCGGGCCGCTGATGGGCTCCGAGAAGATGGCCATGTCCACCTCGATGGCCTTCGGGATGCGCTTGATCAGGCCGACGGCGCACGCCGCGACGGCCTCCATCACCATGCGCACACGTTCGGGCTCATCGTGGCTAAGGAGGAGGATGCGGTGGACCCGATCCCAGACATCGGCTGCTTGAGTGAGGAAAAACCCCGAGTGCGCCCACACCTCCAGGACCGCGTCTCGCGACAGCCATCGGTCCGTGCAGTCGGTCCAGTCCTCGGGAAGTCGCGACGGATCCATCGGGTCGAGGCTGCGGCGCAGCGTTTCCGCATCGGAATCGCAGGGCACGGGGGTCGGCAACTGCGGATGCGGCCCGAGGTCGAGCGTGATCCGTTCGCGGAGATCGTATGAGACCATCTCGCGAAGCCGGTCTGCGCTTTCGATCCCCTCCGATTGCCAGCGCGCAAGCACGTCGTCGCGGAGCCCCTCCTCAAACAGGGGCGGCCGATCGGGCGTCTGATACGCCATGGTGCGCTGGAACCGCTCTCGAGAGGTCATGTCGCTCTGCCGATAGCTTCGACGCCTGACACGCTGTCACCTTCCCCCAAACTGCTACAATGGCATCAGGAGAGCGAACGATGGCAACCACACTGACAGAGGCGCCGGCCGCCCCGGCAAGCGCCCTCAGGTTCAGCACGAAGGTGCTTCCCGGCAATCGCATAGAGCTGGCCGATCCGGCTCTCGCCGAAGGCGAGGCCGTAGACGTGATCGTGCTCATTCCCAGATCTCCTGCGACTGTGCCCGTTCCGACGACGCCCGGTAAGCCGGGCGTGTGGGACTTCATTAAGTCGCTTCCGCCTGGGCCGCGCAGCGCCGAGACATGGGAGGAGATCGAGCGATCGCTGCAGGAAGAGCGGGACTCATGGGACGACTAGAGATACCCGTCGGCAGTCGCATCTACCTCGACGCGCAGGTGGTCATCTACACGGTCGAGAATGATCCTGTTTATCACGAGCGCATGGCGCCTGTCTGGAACGCGGTTGAGGCGGGCACTGCTGTTGTCGTGTCGAGCGAGTTGACCCTCTTGGAGACTCTCATCGTGCCGTTGCGACTGCGGCGAGAAGACCTCATCGCCGACTTCCAAAGCATCTGGACGCGCACGCGTGCAACCCTCCTCCCGATCACGCGTGACATTCTGCTTCGCGCGGCCGAGCTACGCGCGCTGAACCCGGCATTGCGCACACCCGATGCCATACACTGCGCAACGGCCGAAGCGGGAGGCTGTGCGATGCTCATTACGAACGATCGCCGGATGCCCGATCCCGGCTCGGTTCGCGTCGTGGTGCTCGACGATGTGTGAGGACGGCATCAGGTCGCTGCTCCCACGCGAGCGGATGTGCGAGCCCGCCCGGCGGTTGCGAGACGCCTATGCGAGGGTGCCCGGAGCCCGGCTGGTGCGGCGCGAGTTCGGCTTCTACTGCCTGGAACGCTGGCACGAACAGGGCCTCGATCCCAAGGCCGATCTCTCGAAAGAGTTCAGCTACGACCCGCCCGGCAACGTGGGGCTCGGTCAACTCGGATGGTGTGAAGCGGCGTTCGTGCCGGCCTTCGAAGACAAGGTCATTGAAGACCGCGGCGACCACGAGGTGGTCCAGGACTATGCCGGACGCCATGTGCTGTTCTTCAAGGGCAGACGCAACGGCTTCATGCCCGAGTACCTTGATCACCCGGTCAAGGACATGCGCACATGGGAGGAAAACGTTCGGTGGCGGCTCGATCCGGCGTCGCCCGAGCGCTACGCCGATCTGGACCGGCGCATGGCGCATGTCAAGGAGCAAGCAGCCAAGGGCATGATGGTCTCTCAGGGCCTGATCGGCGGATACATGTATCTCCGCAGCCTGATAGGTCCCGCCGATCTCCTGTACGCGTTCATGGACCAGCCCGAACTTATCCATGCCTGCATGCAGCAGTGGTTCGATCTCGCCGATGCTGTGATCGCCCGACATCAGGAGCACATCACTACTGACGAGCTGTTCTTCGCCGAGGACATCTGCTACAACCACGGCATCCTGATCTCGCCTGCCATGATGCGCGAGTTCCTGTTCCCCTACTACCGCCGGCTCATTGCCAACCTGCGGTCAAGGCAGCTTGACCCCGATCGTCACCTGTACATTCACATTGACACGGACGGCGATGCCCGACCGGCGATCCCCGTGTACAAGGAGATCGGCATGGACGTGATGTCGCCGTTCGAGGTCGCATCGGGCTGCGACGTGGTTCAGATTGGCCGCGAACACCCGGACCTGACCATCTTCGGCGGCATAGACAAGCGGGTCCTGGCCCAAAGCGAGGCCGACATAGACCGGATGGTGGAGTACATACTGCCGGCGATGCGTGAGCGGGGCGGATACATACCCACCTGTGATCACGGCGTGCCGGAGGAAGTGACCCTGAGCAACTACAGGCACTACCGGAGGCGCTGTATCGAGCTGGGTGGGTAAGCCCGATGCCACACACGCAGGCAGTCCGCTCAGGCGGACTTGGTGCCGTTCGGAGGCGCGACTTCAGTCGCCGGGCAACTACCCCGTGCCCTAACTGCACCGGATTGTGAGTAGGCCTACTTCGGCAGGTAGTCCAGCAGCTTCACGCAGACATAGGCTATGGCGGCCGATGCCGGCAATGTCAGCAGCCATGCGCCGACAACGTTGCCGACCACCTTCCATCGTACCGCGCTGAGACGGCGCGACATGCCGACTCCCATGATGGTTGATGAGATCGTGTGCGTCGTCGAGATGGGCGCGCCGACGTGGCTGGCCGTCAGGATGACGGTCGCGGCTGTGAACCCGGCAACGCAACCATGGATCGGCTGAAGTTCCATCACCTTCCGTCCGACGGTCTTGATGATGCGCCAACCGCCGGCGCCGCTTCCAAGCCCCATGGCGGTCGCGCACGAGAGCATCACCCAGAACGGAATGTGGAACTCGGGCTGCTTGCCGCTCGCCGCGAGGGCCGATCCGCTGAACAGCGCCATGGCGATCACTCCCATGGACTTCTGGCCATCATTGGAGCCGTGGCTCAGCGCCATCAACCCCGCCGAAGCAACCTGGATAAGCCGGAACCGCCGGTTGACCTTGCTCGGCGCGATGCGGCCTAATATCCATAGGAAGGCAATCATCACCAGGCAGGCCCCCACGATGCCCACGATGGGGGATAGCACGAGACCTATGAAGACCTTCCTGGTTCCGGCAAGGTTCAGAACAGCCAGTCCGCGCGCTCCGGCAACGGCCCCGATGATCCCGCCGACGATTGCGTGTGTGGAGCTGGTGGGAAGGCCCCAGTGCCAGGTAATCAGGTCCCACACTATCGCGCCCAGCAAGGCTGCGACCACCACATGGTTCGTTACGTCCTGTGGGCTCACAATCCCCTTGCCCATCGTCGTCGCCACTGCCGTGCTCATGAGCGCGCCGATGAAGTTCAGGCCGGCGCACAGAATCACCGCATTGCGGATGGAAAGCGCCCGAGTGAGGACCGAAGTGGCTATCGCGTTGGCCGCATCATGAAAGCCGTTGACATACTCAAACACGAGCGCGAGGACAACAACGGCCCAGACCCAGGCATCCACTCAGGCTTGCTCTCGACTATTTCGGCGGGCGGCTGTCACGAGTTCTTGACCAGGGCGGCTTCGATGCTGTTTACCGCATCCTCCGTGTGGTCAATGGCCTCTTCGACATAGTCAAGGATCTCCTTCCACTTGATGATCTCGATGGGGTCCTTCTCGTTGTGGAAGAGATCGGCGAGGCCCTGCTTCAGTATCCGGTCGCCGGTGTTCTCGAGGGTATTCACCTGCTCAATGAAAGCTGCGTTGGAGTCCCGCTGCTTACCGAGGTGGTGCAAGCCTTCTGCCAGAGCCGACGTGGCCTCTACGAGGATGGCGGACAGCTTCCGCACGGCGTCGGGAACGGTGCGAGGCTTGTAGAGGATGGTCCGATCAACGGCCGCCCGGGTGAAATCAACGATGTTGTCGAGTTCGTCACCGACATCAATGATGTCCTGACGGTCCGAACATGATGGGCGTAACGAACGTTCGGTTGAGGCGTCTGGCGCACTCGTGGCGCAGGTCGTCTACCTCGTTTTCGATGCGTGCCACCTCATCGCGCAGCGCATCGGTGTCGGTTGCGCCCTCGAAGAGCCGCTGCATGAGCAGAGAGCTCCGTTGCGCCCTGTCGCCCATTTCGGCGAAGAGCCGGAAAAGCTCTTCCTCCTTGGGCAAACATCACGTGCATGATCCGCTGAAGGCCTGCAGCGACCCCCCTTGGCATACCACTCCTCCCCAATCGGTCAGCGTGGGTCCTTGATCAGCGCTAGGACGGCTGCCCACCGTCGTGCAGGAGGTTCCACTGCGTACCGCCATGGATTCTACCGCTTCTCGGCGTTCCGATGTGCATCATGGGAGGGGAGCGACTCCAGACCGACGAATCAGTTTGTCAAGGGCTTCAGGCCCGCCAACGCTCACCAGAGGGATATCCATGCCTGACACTATCCGCTGGGGCATTATCGGCCCCGGCAACATCGCCCATCGCTTCGCCGAGGGCATCGGCGCCGTCCCGAACGCGCGACTGACGGCTATAGCGTCGCGGACTCCGGAACGTCGGGACGCGTTCGGCGAGAAGTGGAGCGTGCCCAAGCGGTACGGCTCCTACGAAGAACTGGTTGCCGATCCCGACATTGACGCCGTCTACGTTTCGACGCCACACCCTTACCATGCCCCGTGCTCCCTGCTCGCCATTGAAGCGGGGAAGCCGGTGCTTTGCGAGAAGCCCTTTACGGTCAATGCGCCCGAGGCCCGCAAGGTTGTCGAGACGGCGCGCAGCAAGGGCGTGTTCGTTATGGAGGCCATGTGGACCCGGTTCTTCCCGCTCATGACCCGGCTCCGCGAGACGCTCGCCGGCGGGAGCGTCGGCGATGTGCTCATGGTGCATGCCGACTTTGGTTTCCGCGCCGGCATCAATCCGGAAGGACGGCTCTTCAATCCGGCCCTGGCTGGAGGAGGGCTTCTTGACGTTGGCGTCTACCCGATCTCGTTGGCTTCCATGCTGCTGGGCAAGCCCGATCGAGTGACAGGCATTGCCAATGTGGGCGTCACCGGCGTTGACGAGGCTGCGGTCATTGCCCTCGGCTATCCCAACGGCGGCCTCGCGTCGCTGACCACCGGTGTACGGGTCACCACTCCTCACACCGCGGTTATCTGCTGCTCCGAGGGAAGCGTCAGCATTCCCTCACCATGGTGGGTACCTGAGCGCATGACCGTTCGCAGAGGGAGGGCTACCGAGGAGTACTTCGAGCCGAAACAGGCTTCCGGCTTCGAGTATGAAATCGCCGAGGCCTGTCGCTGCATTCGCGAAGGGCTCATCGAGAGCCCGATCCTGAGCCACGACGAAACTGTCGCGATCATGGAGACAATGGACACCTTGCGCGCCCAGTGGGGCGTGCGCTACCCTATGGAGGATGCGCAGTGAAGTACGGAACAATCGCCGGCATTGACAAGCCGGTTTCCAGGCTGATTCAGGGCGCGCTCGTCGCTGCAGGCATGGGCGAAGAAAAGGCTTTCGAGCTGCTCGATGCCGTCTACGCGCTGGGCTGCAACACGTTCGACACGGCAGTGATCTACGGTCAGACCGACCGTATCCTCGGCAAGTGGGTTCGCGAGCGGAACATCCGCGACAAGGTGGTCATTCTGGCCAAGGGCGCCCACCACAATGCGGACCGGCGGCGCGTGACCCCCTTCGACATCGCGTCGGACATGCACGACACGCTCGCCCGTATGCAGCTTGACTGCGTGGACCTCTACGTGCTCCATCGCGACGATCCCAACGTGCCCGTCGGCCCCATCGTTGAAGCGCTCAGTGAGCACGTTCGCGAGGGCCGCATCAAGGCGTTCGGAGGCTCGAACTGGACTCACACAAGGATCAAAGAGGCGAACGAGTACGCCGCGGCGCATGGCCTGATCCCCTTTGCAGTCACGAATCCGCAGTACAGCCTGGTTCCCCAACGGCAGGAGCCATGGGAAAACTGCGTCAGCATCGGCGGTCCGAAGGGCGAGGAGGCACGCGCATACTATGCCGAGTGCGGCATCGCGGTCCTTTCCTGGTCGAGCCTCGGCGCGGGTTTCCTGGCGGGGCGAATAACCCGTGAGAACGCCGCCGAGTGGAAGGACGGATATGAAGAGCAGGCCGTGCGATGCTACGGGTCGCCGGAGAGCTTCGACCGCCTCGACCGTGTCCGCGAACTGGCGGCAGCCAAGGGCGCCGAGGTGCCCCAGATCGGCATGGCATTCCTGATGAACCAGCCCATGAACGTCTTCGCCCTCGTTGGCTGCAA
Source organism: Chthonomonadales bacterium (assembly GCA_037442185.1). Taxonomy (GTDB): domain Bacteria; phylum Armatimonadota; class Chthonomonadetes; order Chthonomonadales; family CAJBBX01; genus JAAYVH01. The sequence continues at coordinate 38,826 of JBBIQU010000020.1, forward strand.
GTCCGCCGAGGAGATGACCTCCAGCGCCGCAGGCCTGGAGATCACGCTGACACAGGATGAGCTGGACTATCTGGATCTGAAACGGGATACGCTGCCTGGGCAATAGGTGCCCTGCATTCGGTGGGTTCCACTGACGTGCCCGCCACTGCCGACCCGAGGACCGAAGGAGGAAGAGCAATGCACACAGCCCCGCCGCCGCCGATCTACACGTACACGATCGCTCACAAGGACACTTCGGAGTCGTACGACGAGGCGATGG
>JBBIQU010000021.1:0-28541 GCA_037442185.1 Chthonomonadales bacterium
CACGTACACATGCGGCCGTAACGACATCCGAAGCCGAAACGCGGGTCCGTTCGGCGGTAACGGCAGTGCCGTTTCCCCCCTCCCCCTTGCCCCCGCCCACCCAGGGGGCGGGGGAACGGTCCGGCGGTCGGCGTTCAGCTCAAGAGGTCCATGGCGAGGATGCGGTCGGCCAACTCCATTGTCTTGACGGCGTCTCCGAAATGCGAACCGGGCAGACGGCGGCTCCGCACGCAATCGAGGAACTCCCGGTTCTTGTGCCGAAAGCCCGCGTAACCCCACAGCTCGTCCGAACCGGCCACCTCGCGCGTGTCATACCAGACTCCGGAGGTGTCGCCGTCGGCATAGAGCGCTCCCTTGCCCTCATGCTCTGCCTCGACGCAGACGCCGGGCGCGTGCATCTGAACCCGGAAGACCCGACGGCCGCTTGACCAGCTTGTCAGGACCGCTCCCGTCGCTCCATTGTCGAACTCGAGCAGCACGCTCAGGAAGTTCACATCGGGCACGCCCACGCGACGAACGATGGGCATGATCCGCCGAACCTCGCCGCCGCACATCCATCGGATCGTATCGAGCGCGTGGATGCCGTCGTCCATGATCCGGCCGCGCGGGCTGTTGTCGGGCCTGATGTCGCACTTGTAGAACTCGCACACGGCGTGCGTGATGGGACCGCGCTTGAGGCATTCGTCGCGGAGCATCACAACCATGGGGCAGGTGCGGCGCTGGAAGCTCACCTGCGTGATACAACCGTTGCGCTCGGCCAGACGGGCGAGGGTGCGCGCCTGATGGGCCGTAAAGCCCATGGGCTTCTCTATGTAGAGGTCCAGTTTCCGTTCGAGGCACCAGACCCAGAGGGGGTACATCACGTCCGGATCGCCGATCACGTAGACCGCATCGGGCGCCGTCTCCTCGACCATGCGCCGGTATTCCGTGTAGCGGCGTTCGATGCCGTACTGGTCGGCCGTCGCCTTCAGCCGCTCCTCGTTGAGGTCGCAGATGCCCGCGAACTCGACATCGTCATAGGATGCCAGCGAGGGGTAGTGCACGGCGTTGGCCATGCTCCCGGCGCCGACCATCCCGAGCCTGATCTTGCGTGCCTCGCCCATCGTGTCCTCCTGAACGCGTTGCGTCGCCTTTCGCCATGGTTGGCGAACGCCTCAGATCGGAAGGGTGATTCGCCGCTGTGCGCTCGCTGACCTGCATGGCAGGCGCGATTCGGGAGCACAAAAGACGCTGCGTGAGCCGATCCAGGCCCCGGCGGCCGTGCGTCTCGAGGCAACGGACGGGCCCGGCCCGTCCGTTGCCTGCCGGAGCGACCGACTACCGCACCACTGCGAGCGGCACGGGGAGCGGCCCTGAGTTCAACTGGGCCGCCATGTCTCTCGCCTGGCGCATGTCCCATTGCGCGCTGAGGATGCCTTCGCCCGGGATCGGCTGCACAATCGTAGGCGCGCTGAGCAATCGGCCGTCGAGGAAGATGGCGAGCCTCTGGCCGATGTGCTGTGCGGTAGAGGACTTGAACCGGTCCTTCACTGTTGGCTTGAACTCGAAGAGCGCGCCTGAGCGTGCAGGCCTGTCGGACGGCGGGCGCGCAGGAATGGACTCTGCCCGGCATGTGGGCAGCAGGTCTGCGCCCGTGAATGGCGCCTTCCTGGACAGCGCCGCCGCCAGCTCGGCTCGACTGACAGGACGTCCATCGCGACCCAGGATTCGCTCGAAGGGTGTGACCTTGCCGTTGACGACTTCAGGGGCCGTGCGCCAGACCTTGCCAAGCTGGGGCAGGTACCGGAACTCAAGTCTTCCGGGGCGCGTCAGCAGGTCGTGCAGTTCGTCAGCCGAGCGATTCGCCGGAATCGTCACGGCCAGCGTGCCGCGCGCCTCGTCCACGGCCACTGCAGGCGATGCGACTCCGATCTCGCGCAGCCTCTTCACGATGACATCGGCTGCCGCATGCAGCGCCTGCGGGCGGCGTTGCGCCGACGCGGCCGATGCTCTGGCCGGCCGCAGCACGATCGTCCTTGCGGCGGGATGGGCGGACGACGGCGAGCCCGCCTGGCCGAAGGCAGAGCACGCGACGAACAGAGCCACCACAAGAACCAACAACCTACGCATGGCTTCAGCCCTCCGTGCATCAAGGCCGCTTGTCGTTCTGCGCGGTCTATGATACTATGGGGCGAGGCGCGAAGCGGTTTCGTTCGCCCGGTCGCATTGTGGGCGCAACGCGGCGTGGCTCGCCCTCGTGGCAGCCACCGAAGCCTCACAGGCGGCCCACGCGCCCGCCGTTGTAGGGGCGAGTCCACCGCACGAGCCACGTTACGATGAGCCGGCAATCGTACCGCTGCGGTGGGCTCGCCCTCGTGGGAGACAACGAAGCGGCGCGAACGACACACGCCCCGTCATCGCCCGCAATGACGGGCGTGCCACGGTGCTCCGCGCACCAGAAATGGTGGAGTCGCTACGCGAAGACTGCCCTCCTTACCGTCCTTCCATGGCGGCTCTGATATCCTCCTCGCTCAGCGCCCGGGCATAGAAGGCAAAGTCGTCAAGCGCGGCAGCGAGGTTCTCGCCGCCCGACCAGAGCGGGTTGAAGCCGACGCCGATCTCGAGCGCCTGGGATCGAACGCGCTCGGGAACTGCGGTCTCGCCGACCTTCGCGCCGTTGACGTAGAGCCGCAGCGAGGCGCCCTGCTTCACCGCCGCAACGTGGGTCCAGACTTCGCGCTCGATGCGGAAGCCCGGGGTTCTGTAGGCAGTCCCGGCCTCGATGCGCGCCGATACCTCATCTCCTTCGATGGTGACCCGGAGAGGATCGTCCATGCCTCGGCACCATGCCGAGAATACCTGCCGGAGCCCGCCCTGGCCGGTGGCAGGCTTGACCCATCCGAGAAAGCTGTAGTCGGTCTCGGGGAAGTAGGGAATGCGATATCGAAGCCCGCTCGCCGCACCCGTTAGCGCCACTGCGCCACGCTCGTCGCCCTTGCGGTCCGGAGCAGGGGAGTCACCATTGGAGAAGCTCAGCACGCCGCATGTGGGTTCGCCTGATCCGTCGAGCCGCGATGCCGCCATGCAACCGTCGCCGCGTACGGCCAGGAACCGATCGCGCGCAGCGGGGTTGACGCGGAACGTCCGCCCGCCTCCCGCGCTCTCCGTCTCGCCGAACTCGTTGCGGGCGATCACCTTCCAGTGGTACGCGCCTGCGGCCTGAAGGCCCCTCTCCACCGTGGTGTAGGGGGTCGTCAGCCCCTTGACGCGCGTGACCTCCGTCGTGAACGCGGGATCGCGCGAGATAACGAGGTCGTAGGTCTCTCCGGGCGTGCCGGAACCGCGCCAGCGGAACAGGATGGCTCCCGGCTTGCCGACCGTCTGGTCCTCGGGCAGGTCGAGCCTCGGCGCGGTGGGCATAACGTGCGACGCAGGCAGCCAGGCAGCGTACTCGGTGCCCGCGGCTCCGGCCGTCGCGAAGTCGCACAGAACGACCGGGCCGCCCGCCGTCCGAATCTGCCACATGCCGATCGGCGGGAATGCTACCCTATCGGAAGCCTTTGCGCCCTTGCCGCCTGAGACCGGATCGAGCCTTACCTTCGTCACGTCAATCGGCTTCAGGTCACCGACCTCGACCGAGTTCAGCGCCGCATCGAACGCGAGGAGCAGCGGTCCCCTGTGGATGGCCACCTTCCCGCCCCTCTCAGGGGCTTCGCCGATGGTGAGCCTCGGAGCCATGTCGAAGACCAGCTCGACAATGTCGCCCGACGACCACTTGCGGGTGATGGGCAGATATGTCCCCGGCGTTGCCTTCTCGCTCAAAGGCTTGCCGTTGAGCTTGATCGAGGTCTTTGCCGACCAGGCCGGGATGCGGAAGCGCACGGTGCAGGCCTTGCCGCCGGAGTCGATCGCTATCATGACGCGGCCATCCGCCGGATAGTCGGTCTTCTGCCGCACCCGGGCTCGCCTCTTTCCTTCCAGCGGTACAGTTACGTCACTCCCGCCGTAGAAGTTGACGACAATGCCGTCTCCAGCGGCCATGACGGCCCACTCGGAGAGCATTCCGAGCGTGCGCGGCGAGTTGACCGAGCAGCAGTTCAACTCCGGCGAGCCGGGGCGGTACTGGAACGCGATCTGCTGGTACGACGGCGCGCGAACGCCGTTCAGCGGCGTGTCGTAGGTGCACCAACTGCCGGACGGATGCTGGGCGGCAAGCGCCTGGTTCCAGAGCGTCAGTTCCAGTTCATCGGCAACCGTCGGATCGCCCGTCAGGCGCAGCACATCGGCCGTCAGGGCCATCCATGCGACGCTGCAGCACGTCTCGATGGAGCCCTGCGCGAAGATGGTGCCCGACGCCTGCTCGTTGGTCGAGAACGCTCCCGACGGATGCCGATCGAGGTCCCGGATGTTGGTCCAGTGGTTCAGGACGGCCTTCCGATAGCGTTCGTCGCCGGTTGCCTCGTACATGGTCGCGAAGCCCTGCAGGATGTGGAGCGCCTCCCATCGCGGGCCGCCGGACGGCAGACGCCAGTAGGGCACTCCTGTCACGCCGCCTTCGAGCCAGTTGCCGTCCTTGGGCATATCCTCCTCGATCCGTCGCACCATGGCCAGCCAGCGCTCGCTGCCTGTGCGGCGGTACAGCTCGGCCATGATGTGGATCACCGACATGTTGAAGCAAGGGTTGCCCGCTTCGATGGGCCTCCGTCCGCCATCCACGTAGAGCTTGCAGATGCACTCGGCAGCCGCGAGGACGCTCTTGAGCGCAGCCTTGTCGCCCGTGTCGTCGTGCCACATGAGCAGGCCGAGCATGCAGTGGTAATGCCCCCAGAGGTCGCAATCGCCCATGAGCTGACGCTTGACGGGCCACGGGCCGAGGTAGCCGTCCTTGCCCTGGGCGGCTATGAGATCGCGCACGAACGCGGCGACGTGCTTTTCGAGACGAGGGTCGTCCGACATGCGGCAAGCCTGAACCGCCGAGATGAGGTACTTGCCCGCGAACTCGCCGGCCCATGGAGTGTGCTCGGCGAACGGCTGATGGCGGTTGCGCCGCCTGAACATCTCGATGATGCCCGGGTTGGCCTCGGGTGCGCGCAGTATCCAGTGCTCGGCGTTGCGCGCGATCCGGTCACCCAGTGGCCCCGAAAACCGCCACTTGGCCCCGGCTATCACGCGCTGGACCGGCTTCACTGCGGAAAGGTGCTTCGACATTGATTGGCCTCCGTTGGGTGCCGACGGGGTCGGTCCGGCATGGGAAACGAGCGCAGCTATGGTTCCGGCGAGACTCAGTGCGGTCATCGGTCCGGTCTGCCGGCGCGCTCCAGCGCTTCCATGATTTCGCCCTTTCCGGCCAGGGCATCCCAGAGCATGTCGCTTTGCTCCATGTTGTCGTAAGTCCAGTAGAGGAAGCCGCTGAAGCCGTCCCGCAATAGCCGATCGAGGCTCGTTCGCATCGCCTCCGCCGCGCTCGGAAGATCGGCATAGGCGAACTTGAACGCGCCGATTTCGCCCACGATCATGGGCTTGCCGGCCTTGCGGCACGCCTCGCGCAGCTCGGCAAACTCAATGCTCCGGTAGTCACCGTCGAGGGTGTCCGGCTTCATGGGGTAGAAGTGAACGTCAACGTAGGCCGACTTCGACCTTGCGATCGCCAGGGGACGCGCCGGGAACCGTGGATCGGGCGTCTTGTCTTCGCGGAGCTTGCCCGGGCCGGACCGCCCAACTGCCTGGAAGGTGAACACGCTGGCGCCGACCAGCGCTTGCCGATCCACCCGAATGACGCGACGGTGCGCCGCGGCTATTGCGGCCACGATGCCGTCATCGGCGAGCCGCTGGAGGTCGGCGGGATCGGCAGCATCGTATTCCTTGCCGCCCCATTTGACCTTTCCGGAGGTCAACGAGAACGGCTCCTCGGTGGCCATGAAGTGGCTCTCGTTCTCCAGCTCGTAGGCGAGCACGGCGCTCAGCAGGTCCGGGTCGTGCTTCTTGATCGCCTCGCACACGTCGGCCATGTACCGCGCGCGCGCATCCGCATGCTCCGGGTGCAGGTACTGCTGGTTGCCGCCCCGGATGTTGTCGGGCGGCGCCCCTGTCCGATACCTCGCCGCGTCAGGGAGGTAACAGAAGCACGGGATCACGTAAACGTGGTGCGAGCGCGCCCGCTCGAGGAAGTCCAGCAGGTTCCGCATGTACGGCGCTGACAGGCCCTCGTCTCCGGCCCGTTCGACGAAACCGGCCCCGGGCATGTGATCCAGAAAGATGCGCACGACATTGAAGCCGCGCTTCTCGACATCCCGAAACATGGCTTCGGTCCGTTCGGGCGAGTAGCTGGCGGGGTTGAGCGTATCGTGCCACAGGTGCTTTGTGCCATCCTTCTCGAATGTGCGCAGCCGAATGTAGTTGAATCCCCTCGGAACGAACGGGCGACGCGTGGCCGCCTCGACGAACCGACCGCCGCGGACGGCGATGCGCGGCAGCGCCTTGCCGGCATCGTGCGATGCCGCTCCCACCGCGAGCAGTCCCAAGAGAGGCAACATGGTGCGCTCCTCCTTGACTGAATGCCGAACAGTTCGCCGCCCGCGAGGCGCATTCCTGCTCGGCGATGGCTCGTCTGCCGGCCCGATCAGGAACCGGTTGCCCGGAGACAACGTCTGTAACAGGGCGGGACTCGGTGTCGCGCAGGCAGGGTATGCGTGCGTCGGACGGCGGGGTGTGGCAAATCGAATGATCCGGTCACCCACCCGGCGTTCGCGCACAGTACGACAGTCCGGCGGCCGGCTCCCCTGCGCCGAAGCCCGAACTACGTGAGGTACACTAATAGTTCGTGCGTCGCAATGGGGCATGGGCATTGATTTGCGCCTCGCCGTCAGGCAACAGCGCCCGTGTGGACAAGGGTGTCAACGGACTCCCGGAAGGCTGAGCATTGGAAGAGCAAACAACCGAACAAGAACTATCGTTACGAGACTACGTCAACGTACTCATCCGCAGGCGGGCATCCGTCCTCATCACGTTCTTCGCCGTTTGCGCACTCGGGGCAAGCTACACCTACTTCTCGCGCCCCATGTATCGCGCCTCGTTCCGCATCGTTGTTCGCAACGAGCAGCGAGCGCGCAGGGGCATCGAGCTGCCTCTTGAGGAGCTGTTCGCGCTGAGCGGCAACCGTGACGTGCAGACGCAGATGCAGGTTCTACAGGGCGCCATCGTTCGGCAGCGCGTGCTGGATGCGGCTGAGCTGCCGAAAGGCGCCGCCAAGATATCGGCGACCCAGATCGGCGACACCGATGTGCTCGAGCTTAGCGTCGATTCTCGCAATCGGGACCATGCCAAGAAGGTGGCGGCCGTCCTTCCCAAGGTCTACAGCGACTACGTGCGCGAGACACGCTCGCAAGCCGTTCGAAGCGCCTTGGAGTTCGTGGACGAACGGCTCCGCGCCGAAAAAGAGAACCTCAACATGGCCGAGGCGTCGCTGACGAGCTTCCGGCGCGAGGCGCGGGTCACCGACACCTCTGCCGAAAGCCGCCGCAGCGTCGAGGCTCTTGCTCAGATCGAATCGAGACTGCAGCAAGCCGAAGCGGACGTTGTCGGCAAGGAAGCCGAGCTGGCCAATCTGCTCAAGGCGCGCGCCAACATGCCGGAGTTCATCGAGAAACCGGTCACGGCCACCAACACGATCGAGCGCAACCTCGTCCAGGACCGTATCGCCACATTGGAGAACCAGCGGGCCGGCCTGCTCGTAGATTTCAAGCCGACGCACCCGCGCGTTCAGGCGCTGGACGCCCAGATCAGCGACCTCAAGGACCGTCTGGCGCGCCTGCCGCAGAACGTGACCACGATGACGCGTGAGCCGAACCCTGCCGTCGAGGCCGAGCAGAAGATCGCCAATCTGCGCGGCGCGGTGGCTAGCGCCCGTGTCACGCGCTCGCTCCTGCAAGTCCAGTCCCGGACCGCCCGTCAGGGCATGAGCCGAGTCGCCGCCCTCGAGGTGGCGGAGGCGCCGCTGCAGCGCAGCGTCGAGAGCGCTCGCGAGATGGTGGGGATCCTCACCCGCTACCAGCAGGAGATCGGCCTGCGCGACAAGTCCATTGACAACCCCATCGAACTCGTGTCGCCGCCGCCTGACAATGCCATTCAGGTTGCGCCGAGACCGCTGGTGAACATGGCGGTTTCGATCCTGCTCGGTCTGGCGCTCGGACTTGGCATTGCAGCTCTACAGGAGTACTTCGACGATCGGATCAACGCCGGCGAAGACATGCGGCGTCTCCTGGGGGCGCCGGTGCTCGCGGCCGTCTCGATGATCTCGGAGCCCGAATCGCGCCTGATCCACGGCAAGCATCGTGACTCTCAGCTCCTTGAGACGTTCCGCATGCTGCGAACCGGCGTTCGGTTCGCGACGGTTGACGCACCTGCGTCGTCGCTGCTGGTCACCAGCGCGTTCCCGGGCGAGGGCAAGTCACTCGTTGCCACCAACCTTGCCGTCTCGCTGGCGCTGAGCGGCATCAAGGTCATCCTCATTGACACCGACCTTCGCCGCCCCTCGCTCCACGATAAGTTCGACATCAGCCGAGAGCCGGGTCTGACCACCGTGCTCATCGGACACTGCACCATCGAGGAAGCGCTGCAAGACGTCGGCGTACCCGGCCTCAAGATCATGCCGACCGGTCCGCTGCCCCCGAACCCGGCGGAGTTGCTCGGCTCGCATGCCATGCGTCAGCTCCATGCGGACCTCCTGAAGATGGCGGACGTTGTCCTGTTCGACTCGCCGCCGGTCATGGTGGCTGTGGACGCGCTTGTTCTGGCGCAGGAATGCAACGGCGTCGTGGCCGTGAGCGACCTGGAGCGCGCCCGCAAGTCGGAAGTTCACCGCCTCAGCGAGATGCTGCGCCAGGTGAACGCCAAGCTCCTGGGAGTCGTACTCAACAAAGTCCCGATCATGCGCAAGCGCCCCTACGGGTACGGCTACAAGTATGGCAAGTACGGGTACGGCAAGTACGGCTACGGCTACGGCAAGTACGGATCCGGGTACGGCTACGGATACGGCTATGGATACGGGTACGGCTATGGCTATGGATACGGTTACGGATACGAAGCCAAGCTCGAAGGCGACAAGGGCGATCGAGGCTTCCGTGCCGAGTTCGAGGCGTTGCCGCATGCTCGAGGAGCCGCTGGCCACAGCGAGCCGGCGCTGCCGGGCAATGGCGGATCGGACGGCAACGACGACGCCCAGCAGGGCAACGGCGAGGAGCCCATCGCGGACAACACCTCGATGGATGGAGGGGCCGAAGATGCGAAGAATGCGTAGAGCTCTGCCGGAAGGCCTCTGCACCCGATGGGTGGCGCTGGCGGCAGCTTGGGTCTTGCTGTTGGCGGGTTCGGCGACGTTGGCCCAGCGGCCGGCCGACTATGTCCTCGGCCCAGATGACACCATCGAGATATCCGTCGCCGATCATCCTGAGCTGACCAAGACACTGCCAATCCGGCCCGACGGGAAGATCGCGTTTCCCGAGGTCGGTGAGATGGTTGCGGCCGGCAAGACGCCGGCGACGCTTGCCGCCGACCTGAAGGCTGCGCTCGAGAAGCACCGGAACAACGTCAACGTCGTTGTCACGGTCGTGACGCCCCGGTCGCTCCGGGTTCGCGTCGTCGGGGCCGTCAGGTCCCCGGGTGTCTACGACTATCGTTCGGGCATGCGCGTACTTGACCTGATCGCCATGGCGGGCGGCCTGACATCGCGCCCGGCACGGGTCCGCGCTCGACTGCTGAGCGCTTCAGGCGTCGTTCAGGAGCTGGACATGCCGGAGGCCGTGGAAAAGCCTGAGACCGACGCCAATGCGAAGCTGAGCGTAGACGACCTTGTTCTCATTGACGAGATGGATCCGCTGCGCAACAAAGCGTACGTTATGGGCCGCGTCGCTCGCCCCGGAGCGTACGATCTCGGCGACGAAGGGCGCGCGCTCCTCGCCGTGCTGGCCGAAGCCGGCAATCCGACCGAGGATGCCGCCCTGTCGCGATGCGTTCTCATTCGGGGCAATGCCGAGACGAAGGTGGACCTTCGCCCGACGCTGATCCAGGGGACTTCCGACGACACCGCGCGCTCGATCATCCTGAAGCCCGGCGACATGATATTCGTGCCGAGAAACGAAGCGCTCATATCGGTCATGGGGTCGGTGCAGAAGGCCGGCCAGTTCGCCTTGCCCGAGGACAAGCCCGTCACGGTGCTCGACGCGCTGGGTCTCGCTGGCGGACCGAGTCAGCTCGCCAACCCGCGCGATGTGAGTGTCGTTCGCATGGTGGACGGTACTCCGTCGGTTACGCGAGTGGACCTGGATCGCATTATCAAGAAGCGCGACTTCGCGGCGAACATTCCGCTGCAGAAGGACGACATCGTCTTCGTTCCGGCAAAGGGAGAGAAGGGCTTCACGGCCTCGGATCTCTTGGCGCCGTTCACGGCTCTGTACTATCTGACGCGCATCGGACGCTAGAACAGAAACGCAGGCAGAACTCGTAGCGCAGCCGTCTCGGCTGCTGTAGCAGAATGAACGAAGCAGGCGGGACGCCTGCGCTGCGATTAGGAGACGCTGTGTGAAGGGCATCGTGCTGGCCGGCGGTACCGGATCGAGGCTGTTCCCGCTCACGCTTGCGGTGTCCAAACAGCTCCTGCCGATCTACGACAAGCCGATGATCTACTACCCGCTGGCAACGCTCATGCAAGCGGGCATTCGGGACATCCTCGTCATCTCGACGCCGACCGATCTGCCGTCATACGAGCGCCTCCTCGGCGACGGCAGCAAGTTCGGCATTGGCGTACAGTACGCGGCGCAGCCCAGGCCCGAGGGACTGGCGCAGGCGTTCCTTATCGGCAAGGAGTTCGTGGGGGGCGGTCCGGTTGCGCTCATCCTCGGCGATAACCTCTTCTACGGTCACGGTATCGCGGAGCAGACGGCATCGGCGGCGGCGCGGACCGACGGCGCGACCATATTCGGATACCGCGTGCGCGACGCCCATCGCTACGGGGTGGTCGAGTTCGGTCCGGACGGGCGGGCCATCTCCCTCGAGGAGAAACCCCCAGTGCCCAAGTCGGACTATGCCGTCGTCGGGCTGTATTTCTATGATTGCCGAATCACCGATATCGCCGCATCCATACGCCCTTCGGCGCGCGGCGAGCTCGAGATCACCGACGTGAACCGCGCCTACCTCGAGATGGACAAGCTCAATGTCGAGCGACTGGGGCGCGGAACGGCATGGCTCGACACCGGCACGCACGAGTCGCTGCTCCAGGCAGGCGCGTTCATCGAAGCGATCGAGAAGAGGCAAGGCCTCAAGGTCGCCTGCCTCGAGGAGATAGCCTACGATATGGGCTACATTACGGCCGAGGATGTGCTTCGGCAAGCCGATCGGCTCGGCAGCACTGAATACGCCGGCTACTTGCGGCGCCTGATCGCGGATCGCGACTGAGGTGACCGAACCGGAAGGCGGCCGATGACGGAGAGCGTGTCCCGGCCCGAGGCGGCGTCCGAGTCGCGCGGCCTGGTCGTGGTCATCCCGACGCTGAACGAGGCTCCGAACATTCCCGAGCTGGTTGCCCGTATCCGGCAAGCCGCGCCCGATGCCGACATGCTGATCGTTGACGATCAGTCGGAAGACGGCACCGCCGAAGTGGCACTACGGGCATTCGCCGCATGCCCGGGCAGCCGCGTGCTGTCGAGGACGGGCCAGAGAGGGCTGGGTCGTGCCTATGCGGAGGGGTTCCGGAGCGCTCTGCAAGACGGCTACAGCGAGATCATCCAGATGGATGCCGATCTCTCGCACGATCCGGCCGCGATACCCTCGCTGCGGGATGGTCTGGGTCGCGCCGACCTCGTGATCGGCTCGCGCTACTGCCCCGGAGGCGGCGTGGAAGGGTGGGCCGCCCATCGCCTGGCATTGAGCAAGTTCGCCAATCTCTATGCGCGGATGGCGACGGGGATGGGCATAGGCGACATCACTGCCGGGTTCCGTGCGTGGCGAGCAAGCGCGCTGAGGTCGGTGCGCCTCGACAACGTCGAGTCGGCCGGCTACAGCATTCAGGTGGAGCTAGCCGTCAGGGCGCACTGCGCCGGACTGACGATCATTGAGTCGCCCATCATCTTCACCGACCGTCGTCGTGGACAATCGAAAATGAACCTGCGCGTGCTCACGGAGTCGTTCATCATGCCGTGGCGGCTCCGCGCCTATATCGCGCGCATCAAGAAGGAGGCCAGATGGCGCCCATCCTAGTTACCGGAGCGGCCGGGTTTATCGGCTATCACACCTGCGAAGCCTTGCTGGGTCGAGGCGATGCCGTGGTCGGTCTCGATAACATGAACTCGTACTATGAGGTCACGCTGAAGGAGGCTCGGCTCGCCCGCTTGACGGGACGCGACGGGTTCGCTTTCGAGCGTGTTGACGTTGCCGATCTCGACGCTCTCAAGTCCGTGTTTGACCGCCATGCGCCCGAAGGAGTCGTCCACCTTGCCGCGCAGGCCGGTGTACGGTACTCGCTCCAGAACCCACACGCGTATGTCGAGAGCAACCTGGTCGGGTTCGTGAACATTCTCGAGTGCTGCCGGCATGGCGGCGTCCGGCATCTGGTCTACGCTTCATCCAGCTCGGTCTACGGCGCCAACACCCTAATGCCCTTCTCGGTCCACCATAACGTGGACCATCCGGTGAGCCTCTATGCGGCCACCAAGAAGGCCAACGAGTTGATGGCCCATACGTATAGCCACCTCTACGGCCTGTCCACGACCGGACTGCGCTTCTTCACGGTCTACGGCCCGTGGGGTCGTCCGGACATGGCGCTGTTCCTCTTCACTCGCGCAATCCTCGAAGGGCGCCCCATTGACCTGTACAACGAAGGTCGCATGCGGCGGGACTTCACGTACATTGACGATATCGTTGAGGGAGTCGTCAGGACGCTGGACCGCATCCCGCAGGGCTCCCAGGACTGGTCGGGCGACCATCCGGATCCGGGCGCTAGCCGCGCGCCATATCGCGTGTACAACATCGGCAACAATCAGCCGGTCGAGTTGATGGAGTTCGTGTCCGCGATCGAAGACGCGCTCGGGATCAAAGCGGAGAAGCGCATGATGCCCATGCAGCCCGGCGACGTACCGGCCACGTGGGCAGACGTTGACGACCTCATGCAAGACACGGGATTCCGTCCGGCCACGCCAATCCGCGAGGGCGTCCGGCGCTTTGTTGAGTGGTACCGGTCTTACTACCGCGTCTGAACGGCCGCATGGCCCGTAGCGCATTGTCTCGGCTGCAATCCGTAGCGCAGCCGTCTCGGCTGCAGCAACAACCGAAGGAGCAGGCGGGACGCCTGCGCTACGAACTGGCGGCGTTGCCGGGCAAGTTGCCAGGCAACAGAAACGGGACCGAGTCTCCTCGGTCCCGTTCCAACATGAAGCCCAGGCAGTCTACGGAGCGGCTACGCCCTTCGCGCTGTCGCCCAGCAGCATCTGGAGCAGGCTCTGCCGCGGCGCCTCTGCTGCCCCCACCGTCTGCATGGCATTCAGCGCGCGGTCTATGCGCATGATGCTCTCGGCATAGTGAACCCGGGTGTACTTGTCGCCTGAACCCGCCTTTCCCGCAAGACGCCGTTTGAGGGTCCGCAGCTGGTCCCAGGCCAGCATACGGGCATCGGCGGGCACGCCTGAGGACTGATTGACCACCATTCCGATCATGAGATCGAGATGGGCCCGCTGGAGCTGCCGCCGAAGCGCCGACACCGGCTTCGATCCGTCGAGCTCGGTCCAAATCTGCTTCCCCACCGAACCGAAAAGCTCGGCCAGAGTGAACAGACCCGGCTCGCCTCGTTGCTTGAACTCGTTATTGGCGACGCGCTGGAGCACGGCGGGGCTGAAGATGCGTCGCACCGCGGAAGCCTGGATCGCGGCGAACGTGTCCAGCATGGGGTAGTCGGTCTTGGAGCCGGATAGCACCGACGCGATCAGATCGGGGAACGGATCGCCCGCCAGCTTGGTGTAGTAACTCTTCGGCAGCTCGAAGGCGTTCGGCGCAAACACGTAGGCGTTCACGATCCGAAGCGCCTCGCGCTGTTTCGGTCCCGAGACAGGCTGGAGAACCGGGCGCTCGCCCGGGTCGCCGCGGAAGTTGCCGCTCAGGTTCAGGCCGCCGACGAACCGGCTGGACATGGCTGCGGCCCGGGCATACAGCGACACGAGCATGTTGAGCTGCTGTGTGAACATCCAGTAGCTCTCGCCCGGCCTGGGACTGCGGCTTCCGAGGTTGAGCATCAGGTAGCGCGTCACCTGAAGCGTTCTGGCCCAGTACGCAAGCGGGTCCGTCGAAAGGTCGTTGCGCGTCACGTTCGGATCGAACTGATCCGCCACCTCGTCGCTCTGGTAAGCCAGGCCGGGCTGAGCGCTGCGCGACGCGATCTTCTTCAGCATCGCCTTCTCAGCCGCGGCGTTGTCGGCGGGCGTGTATCCGTATTCCACCGCCCAGATGTCGTAGCGGCCGACGGTTGACGACCAGTAGGGCACTCCGGGCCGCTTGAGGGCCGACACGTTGAACGGGGTGTAATCCATAACGGAGGCAGTCACGCCTTCGCGCGCAACGAAGTCCTTGTTCTTCAGCTGGTCCAGCGAGAACGCAGCGCTGGCGGCGAAGTTGTGCCGAAGCCCGACGATGTGGCCCATCTCGTGGGTGACGATGCTCCGGATGAAGGCCCTGGCGAACTCCTGCTCGTTGGCGAGCGCTCCGCCGGGCGCAAGGAAGCTCAACGCGAAATGAGCGAACCAGGCCTGGGTCAACGCTTCCCGAGCGTATGAGCAGCGGGTCGCGTCGTGACGGTACAGCGATGCCGGACCCGGCTCATGGTCCTCGAAGTGGGCAGCCGGCTCGATGATGCGCCTGCGCTCGAGCTTGGTGTACCGCATCACGTTGGCGTCAACGGTGATGTTGGCGTTCAGGATCTGACCGGTGATAGGGTTCACCCGGAAGAGATCCACAGCGTAGCCGTCTTCGGGCGATGTGACCCAGCGGATCGTGTTGTAGCGCATGTCCGCATGGTCCCAGTCGGCATCGTCGGGCATCTGTTTGACCACGACGGCATCCTTGAACCCGGCCTTCAGGAACGCCTTATTCCAGTCGAGTAGGCCCTGCCGGACCGCGTCGCGATACTCGCTCGGGATCGCATTGTCCAGCCAGAACACGATGGGCTTCTTGGGAGGCGACACGGCGGCCTTGGGATCGGACTTCTCAAGACGCCATCGGTAGATGTAGCGTACTACGTTGTCGTCGAGGTTGTCCTTGCTGAAGTCCCGGTAGCTCGTCAGGAAGTAGCCCACCCTGGGGTCCGCCACGCGCGGCTTGTAGCCGTCATCCTTGAGCTCGAAGATGTTGTAGACGACGCGCAACGGGATGCTGCGCGCATCGGCGAGCGGGCTGTTGGCGTCGGACAGCATTGCGGCGGCGCTTCGGGCGCTACCGCTCCGCGTGAAGTGGTAATCGCTTTCGACCACGAGGTTGTCCGGAAAGACCTTGACCGTGCCGACAGCGGTCTTGTCTCGGTCCATGGAGTACGAGGCGCCGCCCGTGCTCAAGCCCGGGATGCTTGGCCCGCCCGAGAATGCCGAGCTGATTTCGGCAATGTCGCTTCTGAACAGGTCGCTGACGTTGATCAGGAGGCTCTTCCGTTCCGGCTGCTTGGCTTCGATCTTGAACGCCTCGAGGTAGGCATCCGAGAAGGAGCGCTTCACGGCGCGCGCAATGGGCAGCTTCTCGTCGGCCCGGAACTTGTAGTTCGGAACGACCATGAACAGACGCTCATCGCGGCGCACGAACTTGAACACGAGGTCGTTGATGGGAGTGCCGGCCACGACTCGATCGGAGGTTCCCGTTCCTGCGGTAACCTGCATCATCACGAGGCCGTCGAGTTGGTCTTCGCGCACCTCGAGGTAGATGGTGTCGCGCGTCGGCTCTTTCTTTCGGTAGACCGTGAAGACGCCTTCGAGCTTCTCGAACTCCTTCACGGTCTCGTCAATGGTCTTCTCTTTCTTGGGTTCCGGCTTGGTGTCGGCAGGGGTCGCCGCGACCGTCTCGCCGAGGGGATTGCCCTCGATCCGCGTCTCGTTCATCTTGCCGCTGGCCATGGCCGACATGGGACCTTCGCCGAACGGGACGTTCTCCACTTCGGTCTCCGACTTGACCGTGTCTCCGGTGCTCTTCTCGACCCACACAGTCACCTTCGCAGCCAGAGCGGGCGATCCTTCGGTCTCGCGGTATGTGATGCGCATCTTGACCGCATCAACGCCTGCGGCCTTCTCGAATGCCAGTACCTCGTACTCACCCGCGCCGCCGCGGATCCCAATCTCGGTATCGGGCTTGAACTCATGGGTCCACTTATCGCCGACGCCGACCGGGTTGGCCGAGAACACGGGCGACGTTGCGCAGTAGAGCCGCACGGCGAGCTTGGAGGGATCCGGTTCGGCGGTATCCCGCTTGTGCGCCACGAGGGTCCGATTGGGCCGCACGGTTACGGTCGTTTTCTCGTCGCGCTCCTCGTCGGGCGCTTTCTGCCCGTTGACCGTCATCTCGTAGGACTCGGTCGTGCTCTCGTAGGTCACGTTGCCGTTGTCGGCGACAGACGCGATGGTGACCTTCTCGGTCTGCTTGAGCTCCATGGCCAGCTTCTGGCCGGCGGCTTCAAGCGTCAACGTGCCCTCGGCCCGGTAGCGCATGGTCTGCCCGGCCTTGGCCTTGAAAGACAAGACCACCTTGTCCTGCGCGTTGGCCCCGACCGCGAGAAAGCCGATAAAGACAATGGCTGCCATTCGTGCGAATCGTCTCAACACTGAACCTCCTGAAGCCCACACGCACGCGGCCATCGAGTCTACCGAAGGCGCTTCTCTGCGATGGGCTCCCGTGTTATACCTCTGCGACAACGGCAACGTTTCACTATGAGCCTCGGGCATGACGCACGCGGCCCGTAACGCAGCCGTCTCGGCTGCAAACGAAGCGAACGAAGCAGGCGGGACGCCTGCGCTACGTTGGATTGCAGGTTTCTCGCTTGTCCGCGCCGAAAACAGGTGTGCCGGAGAATCTCGCTCCTGCCATGCCCATCCCCGGAGGACACGCTGACCCATGTCGGCTTCCGAAGCGCTCCCGATGCTCTATCGAACGTCCATCGAGGCCATGGGCTGCCTGTTCGAGTGTTTCATTCCCGGCGACGATGCCGAGGCGGCTCTGGCCATTGGACGGGAGGCGCTTGACGAAGTTGTCCGGCTCGACGCACAGCTGAGCCACTACCGGGCGGACAGCGACATCGGACGGCTCAACCGGTACGCGGCCAGCGAATGGGTGCGCGTCGAGCCGCTCCTTTTCAGGTTGCTCCAGCGTTGCTCCGCGCTCACCCGGGAGACCGAGGGCGCGTTCGATATCTCCGTCGGAGCGCTTCTGAAGGCATGGGACTTCCATCATGGCGCCGGACGGATCGCGTCCGAGGCCGAGGTCTCCGCCGCTCTGGCCCAATCCCGGATGCACAGAGTCCTGCTCAATCCCGATGAGTATCTGGTACACTTTGATGCACCTGGACTGACGTTGAACCTCGGCGCCATCGGCAAGGGCTACGCCATTGATCGGGCCGCCGAGACGTTGCGCTTCTACGGCCCCTCCCAAGGGGTCATTGACGGCGGGCGTAGCACGATCCTTGCCCTTGGCAATGCCCCATCGGGCGAGCCATGGGAGTTCGTCATTCGGGATCCTCGCGACCGCAAGACACCAATCGAAACGGTCCGACTGCGTGACGCGGCCCTGTCCACTTCGGGCAGTTACGACCAGTTCGTGGAGGCTGACGGAGTGAAATACGGCCACGTTCTCGATCCTCGTACCGGCTATCCCGTTCAGGGGCTGCTGAGCGTGTCCGTGATCGCCTCGAACGCGACCGATGCGGATGCTCTCTCCACAGCGCTGTTCGTCATGGGAACCGACGGCGCCTTGGACTTCTGCCGAACACGTCCGGACATCTCGGCCATCATCCTCGAGGAACGTCCGTTGGAGAGCAGGCACGACGCCTGCGCTACAGATGTTGGAAGCAGGCGAGACGCCTGCACTACGGATGTTGGAAGCAGGCGAGACGCCTGCGCTACGGCGGTTGTGCCGCCCCTTCGTGTCACAAGGATCGGTCTGCCGTGATTCTGCGTATTGTCCGTCGGCGTCTCTATCGCACGCGCCTATGGGCGATGCTGAGCGTGATTGGTCCGGGCATCATCGCCGCGAACGCCGACAATGACGCGACGGGGATCCTGGGATATTCGCTTGCCGGGGCGCGCTTCCAGTACAACCTGCTGTGGGCGCTCGTCGCCTGCACGGTTGCCCTTGCGGTCTGCCAGGAGGTCTGCGCACGCATGGGCGCCGTAACCGGCAAGGGTCTCGCCGACCTGATCCGGGAGGAATACGGCGTCAAGACGACCGTCGTTGCCATGGCGGCGCTCCTGATCGCCAATGCAGCGACTACTGTTGCCAACTTCGCCGGCATCCTCGCGGCCATCCAGATTTTCAGCGGACCGGAGATACGCTTCCTTGTCCTTCCCCTCGTCGCAGGGGCAGTATGGCTGCTGGTCGCGCGCGGCTCGTACCGGGGCGTGGAGCGCATCCTTCTGATCGCCACGGGGATCTATCTGCTCTACGTCGTCAGCGCTTTCATGGCGCGGCCTCCATGGCACACCGTCTTGCGGCAGACCGTGGCGCCCAACTTATCGGGACTGACCGATATCGGCGGTTACGTATTCGTCCTGATCAACCTGATCGGCACCACCATAACGCCCTGGGGCCAGTTCTACGTTCAGGCGTCCGTGCGCGATAAGGGCATCCGGGCGGATGAGTACCCCTACACTCGGCTGGAAGTGTTCATTGGCGCGCTGTTCACCACCGGAATCGCCTACTTCATCATTGTGTGTTGCGGCGCGACGCTCCACGTCTCGGGCATTCACCACCTCGAGGACGCCGGTCAAGCAGCCGCCGCGCTTCGCCCGTTGGCCGGCCCGATTGCGTCGGTCCTCTTCGCCATCGGCCTCTTCAACTCAGGCTGCTTCGGCGCTGTGGCCGTTCCGCTCTCGACCGCCTATGCCGTGACGGAATCGCTCGGATGGGAATCCGGCGTCGGGCGGCGTCCGAAAGAGGCTCCGCTGTTCATCGGCGTCTACAGCTTCCTCGTGATCGGATCGGCGATTGTGGTCATGCTGTTCCCGAAACACCTGACGACGCTCATCATCCTGCCCAACATCGTCGGAGGCATGCTCTTGCCGATCATACTCGTCGCGATGCTCAGACTCTCCAACAACCGCCGATTGATGGGAGCCTACGTCAACGGGCCGATCATGAACGCCGTGGCGTGGCTTACGACAGTCGTGCTGATCGTGCTGTCGGTTGTCTTGATCGCGGGTTCTGCGTTAGGCCTGTAGGCGCAGGCCCCAGCCGCCCGCAACGTAGCCGTCTCGGCTGCAATGAGACAAACGGAGCAGGCGGGACGCCTGCGCTACGAGTTGCTCCAGCTTCGATGGCGCTCCATCGGATCGTCGCGTTCGAGCTTTATGGGCCTGAGCCGGAAGGTGAACGTCGTCTCGACGGGCCGGAGGATGTACTGATCCAGCGGCCTTGGGCCGCAACTTGCGCTGCCCAGGCCGCAGACGGCATGATCAAGCGAAACAATGACGGAATCGGCGACCCGAAGTTCGTGGGTGTGCTTCGCAGCATCGAGCGCCTCGGTCGTGAATGGGAGCGCCGTTAGCGTCATGGTCGGCGACGCCATGGCGAGCAGTCCGTGCCCGTGGTCGTTTGTGATCGCCGCCCAGCGCACCTCCGAGCGTCCGCCGTTTTCCTGAGGGAAGATGTAGGGGACGTACAGATCGTCAACGTCGGCGGTCCATCGGCCCAGCCTCGCGCTCTCGTTGCGGTCAATGTAGTTCTCATGCGGTCCAAGGCCGTACCACGTCACCCGGCGCATGTCAAACGGAAGGCGCATCTGGACCCCCATGCGCGGCAGTGCTTCGAGGTCGGTCTCCGGCTGCATGCGGTAGGTCATCTCCAGGGTACCGGCAGCGTCAACGGAATACGTGACACTGCCGCGCACGATGGGCTTGCGTGCGGGAGCCGACAGGGTGAATCGAACGCCGATGAGCGCCGTAGCGGCGTCGGGCGGACGGCGCGTGACTTCCATCTCCTCGACGTTCATTTCCAGCCGGTCCAGCGCGTGT
Organism: Chthonomonadales bacterium; assembly: GCA_037442185.1. Lineage (GTDB taxonomy): Bacteria > Armatimonadota > Chthonomonadetes > Chthonomonadales > CAJBBX01 > JAAYVH01. The sequence goes on from JBBIQU010000021.1 coordinate 20,214, forward strand.
TCACGCCACCGGTTGACGATCCAGTTATCGTTGTCTATCGGGGCGCGCCAGAGGTTCGGCTTCGGTCCCCGGTCGAGAAGGGAGAGACCTCCGGCAACCCACCGCGTCGGAATGCCTTCGGCTTTGCTGAATGCCAGCTCGAAGTCCGCGCCTTTGACCCAGACTTCGTCGTGGTCGCGGCCACACTCGAGCGGGACGGACTCTGAGGACTGCAGGCGGGACGCCTGCGCTACGTGGGTTTGCAGGCGGGACGCCTGCGCTACGTCTGACTGGTCGCCGGAAGGCTGCGCTGCGCCAGGGAGCGGCAACTGAGCCCATGCGATTTCGTGACCTGCTTCGGCCCATTCAGTGGCGCACGCCAGCCGGAAGCTGACATCAACGAGACGGTCCCGATGCGAGGCGCTCGTCGGCACGGGAAGGCTGATTTCGGCTCGCTCTCCGGCGGCGACCGAGGGCAGAGGCATCGTTCCGAACCGAACGGGACTGCCGTCCTCCATCAGACGCCAGGAGGCCGTCAGGTGGTCGAGCGTCAGATGGTCGTATCTATTCTCAATGACGGCCCGGCCAGTATCCGCATCCCAATCCACGACGGCAACCGGCTCGAGAACCTTCTTGTACTCAATGAGGGAAGGCGACGGTGTCCGATCGGGAAAGACCATGCCGTCAATGCAGAAGTTGCCGTCGTGCGGGTACTCGCCGAAGTCGCCGCCGTAGGCATAGTAGGCTTCGCCCTCATCATCGGCCTGCAGTATCCCGTGGTCGCACCACTCCCAGACGCAGCCGCCGATGAGCTGCCGCGATGCCCGGATGGTGTCCCAGTACTCCTTCAGGTTGCCGGGGCCGTTGCCCATGGCGTGGGCGTACTCGCACATAATGAACGGACGAGGGCCGGACTTCCCTTTGCCTTCGGCCGCGAGTCGCTCGACGGTGGGGTACATGCAGCTGACCACATCGGTCACCTCAGACGGAACGCCGTCCGTCCAGGCCTCACAGTAATGGACCGGCCTTGACGGGTCCCGTTGATGCATCCACTCGGCCATGGCATCGTGGTTGGGTCCGTACCCGCTCTCGTTGCCGAGCGACCACATGATGACGCTCGGGTGGTTCTTGTCCCGCTCTACCATCCGCTCTGCTCGATCCAAGAAGGCATCGCGCCAATCGGGATCCTTCGCGAAGTGCGACCAGTCTCCGAGCGCATACGCGCCGTGGGCCTCGAGGTCCGCCTCATCAATGACGTAGATGCCGTAGCGGTCGCACAGGTCGTACCAGCGCGGGTCGTCGGGATAGTGCGACGTCCTCACTGCATTGATGTTGTGCTGCTTCATGAGCGCGATGTCGCGCACCATGGACTCGTACGTGACGGCGTGGCCGTATACCGGATCGCTTTCGTGCCGATTCACGCCTCGTATCTTGATGGGCTTGCCGTTGACCAGAAGCGCGCCGTCCGAGATGGACACCTCGCGTATCCCCACGTTGAGCGATCGGGCCTCAAGCGTGTCGCCCCGTTCGTCGTTGACCGTCACGATCAGACGATACAGATAGGGCGTCTCGGCCGTCCACAGACGGGCGTCACGGACGACGATCGTTCCCTGGGCTTCATGGCTGCCCATGGCCGGTATGTCTGCAGGGCCACCGAGGTCGGATGAGCCAACCTCAACGCCGTCGGCGTCAAGCAACGTTGCCCGAACCGAACCCGAGTGAGCCCCGTCGGTCCAGTTCGTCAGCTTGACGCGCAGGCCGACCTCGGCGCCATGGGACGGGTCTTCGGCGTCGGTGATGCTCGTCGTGACAGAGATGTCGTATGCGGCATTGCGACCTGTCGTGTAAAGGTGGACGTCGCGGAATATGCCGCTCAGTCGCCACATGTCCTGGTCTTCCAGATACGTTCCGTCGGACCACTTGAAGACCTGAACCGCGATGGTGTTGAGGCCGGGCTCTACGACACGGGTGAGGTCGAACTCCGCCGGCATGTGAGGGACCTTGCTGAAGCCGACCTGCTTGCCGTTGACCCAGACGTAGAACGCGCTGTCAACGCCTTCGAAGCGCACGTAGACGGGTCGGCTCGCCCAGCTCTCCGGAAGGTCGAACGTGCGCACATAGAGCCCGACGGGGTTCTTCTCGGGCACGCGCGGGGGATCCGCCGGGATGGGATAGCGCACGTTCGTGTAATGCGGGCGATCGTAGCCGTTCATCTGCCAGTTGGAGGGGACAGGCATCTCGTCCCAGTGGTCCCCGGCCTCCTCCCAGAAGCGAGACGGCACATCGGCAGGACTCTCCATGAGCCGGAACTGCCATACACCGTTCAGCGAGCGGTAGAAGGGATTGCCGCCGAGGTCTCCGTTCAGGGCGGCTGCGAAGTCGGGGAACGGCCAGGAAGTGGCGCGCGCGGGCAGGCGATTGATATGCTGAACGGCCGGGTTCATCCAGTCCGGCAGGGCGATGGGCGCTTCGGGCATGTCGGCTCCTTACGGTGCGGCTGAACTGGCCGCTTCGATCGTCTCATGGGAGTATAGCACCCGCCGCCGCGCGCCCTCCGCGACGGTCGCCCTGCCGTGGTACGATGAGACCATGTACGGCGCGATTGCGGCGGCCCTTGCCGTCGGCCTCTCCGGTCACCACTCTGCCGAAGAAGTGGTCATCGTTGAGCGCCCGACGAAGATCTGCCAGTTGATAGGCGACGTAGACCGTCAGTCCGGCGCTCCGACCGCCAACCGAACGGGCGAACGATGGAAGCTCTACGGCACCGACCTCGGCGTGCCGTTCAGACATCGGAATCGGACCTACCTGCTGTTCGGCGATACGGTTGGTCCGCGAGGCGGCGATGCCTTCGCCTGGACGACAGACTCCAGTCCCGACAACGGCATCGAACTGACGTTCAGAGCCGATGCAGCCGGCTATCTGCCGATCGTCATCCCGGGTATCCGTCAGGGAGACTTCGAAGTACCGATGGCGGGCGTCAGCCTGGGCGGGCGGATGTATGTGTATCACACGACTGACCACAGCGAGACTGTCGCCATGGGACGATCTGTCCTCGCGGTTTCCGACGACGACGGCGCGACGTTTCGGCGCCTGTATGACTTCTCGACGCGCCACTTCATCAACGTCTCGCCCGTGATTGCGGAACGACAGCAGGCGACCGGGCTGCCGGAGTTCCGCGGTCGGCCATTGCTGCTGTTCGGGAGCGGCTCGTATCGCCGTTCGGATGTTCGACTGGCGTGCCAGCCCGCCGACGCCATCGCGGACCGGGCCTCCATTCGCTACTGGACAGGCATGCAGGAGAATCGACCGATCTGGAGCGATAAAGAGGAAGACGCCGCGCCGCTGTTCCGGCATCCAGTCGTCGGCGAGCTTTCCGTCACATGGAACCCCTTCCTCCGGCGCTGGCTCATGCTGTACAACTCGACTCAGCCCCGCGGCATCATCATGCGAACCGCGGTGAAACCCTGGGGACCCTGGTCCGAAGCGACGGTGCTCTTCGACCCGTGGCGCGACGGCGGCTATGGTCGCTTTATGCATGTCAGCAGTCGCGCGGGCGGCAATGACGCGCTCAGCGATCCAGGTCGCGAAGACGAGTGGGGCGGTGAGTACGGGCCGTACCAGTTCGCCGATTACGCCCGTGGCAAACCCGGCGAATCCGCGATATACTTCACGTTGTCAACGTGGAACCCGTATACCGTCGTCTTGATGCGCGCAAGACTGGCCCTCTCCGCCCGCCGGTAGCGACGGGAACACTGGAATCGGCCACATCGTCATGTAACATGTTCGCGGTACCGGCGCAAGCCGGGCAAGTCATGTTTCGACTGTGATCGGTTGGGAGGCCACCAATCCATGTATCGCAAGTTAGCCCTGCTGGGGCTTGCCATTGTGGCGCACCTGGCGTCCGGAGGACCCGGATACGCCCAGTGGGCGGTGCCGCCGCCCGCTTCCGTCGCACAGGGCCCATTCGGGCCGATGCTCCATTCCGAGCGGCGCGGACTGCCGCCGCTGCGCTTGGCCGCCGAACGCCCAAGCAGGGTCCCCGGGCATATCGTTGTCAAGTACGCGCGTTCCATTCCCCAGCACAAAGCGACGCTTCTGAGCAAGCCCATACCCGCAAAGGTCATCTCGACGATCCCGCAGCTGGACGTACAGGTCATGGAAGTCGAGAACGTGGATTCGGCGCTGGAACAGCTTCGCAAGGACCCGAACGTCCTCTGGGCGCAGCAGCGGCTCTTCCGCTATCCGCTGGTCCTGACTCCGAACGATCCTGCCTACAACGAAATTGATCGCCTGATCGCCACGGATCCCGACGCAGCCACCTGGTACAAATGGGACTCCCACATGATCAGCTGCGGCTGGGGATGGCAGGTATGGCCATCGAGGTTCTACAGCGCGTCGTCACTTAAGGGCACCGATGCCGTCAACGTCGCCGTGATTGACACCGGCATTGACTACGGACACCCCGACTTCATCAACGCAGGCGGCACGGGCACTTCGGTCGAGCAGGGCGGCCAGCTCCTGCGTTCCCTCGACGCTTCGATCTTCAACGGAGTCGTGACGCCGGAGGCTCCCGACGGATATGGTCACGGCACCCACGTTGCCGGGATTGTCGCCGCCGCAACGAACAACGGTATCGGGACCGTCGGGACCGGCTACAACGCGAACATTATGTCGCTGAGGGTGGTGGACGCGGCCGGCTACGGAACCGACTCCGATATCGCCCAGGCGATCGTCTACGCGGTTGACCACGGGGCCCTGATTCTGAACCTTTCGCTAGGCAGCTACGAGTACTCGCAGGTCGAGGCCGACGCCGTCAACTACGCATGGCGCAAGAACGTGCTCGTGATAGCCGCCGCAGGCAACGACGGCAACGATAAGCTCAACTACCCCTCGGCCCTCTCCAAGGTTCTGTCGGTTGCCGCGACATCTCGAATCAGCACGGCCACCTATTCCAACTACGGGCCGTTCGTGGGCATCTCCGCTCCCGGCGGCGACTTCGACTTCGAGATCATGTGGCTCCTGGGCGTCTACAGCACAATGCCGACCTACTATGTGACGCTGAACGACCCGACACAGTACGGCGCCGCACAGAACTACGACTACCTGATGGGTACCTCCATGGCCGCGCCGCACGTGGCGGGCGTGGCTGCGATCAGGGCCGGGCAGAAGGGCTACACCAGATCAACGCCGCAGGCTAACCTGAAGCTCTGGCAAGCCCTGCAGCGATCGGCAGACGGCACAGGCGGATGGAATCCATACCTGGGCTTCGGCCTGGTGAACGTCGAGGGCGTCGTCTACGAGGACATAGACCCCAACTGGCGCGGCGACACTGTCGGGTGCATCACGGGACAGGTCCGCTACCGCGGTACGCCCGTTCAGAACGCGAGCATCATTGCCAAGCCCGTCGGCGGCGGATCCAACTTCAGCGCATCGAGTCGCTCCGACGGCGGCTACCGCATCATCAATGTGCCGGAAGGCGTCTATGACGTATCGGCAACACTCTTCGGCGAGACGGTAAAGCTCAAGAACGTCGTGGTAACTCCGGGGTGTGACATCCCCGGGCAGGACATCAACATCGGCGCGTGGCCGTCGGAGATTGATGTGGACGATGCCATCGGTACCCCGGGCCTTCCCGTCTTGCTCACGGCCATATTCCGCCGATCCGACACCGGCGCGCCGGTTGAAGACATTCGCCTGTACTTCGGCGTGGACGGAACCGAACTCGGATCGGGCTTGACCAATGCTTCCGGGGTTGCCGAGTTTGTCTACACGCTGCCTGCCGGAATCCGCAGGGGCTCGCACACCATTGACGTCAACTACTTCGGCGACGCAGCGTATGTTTCGAGCTCGGGCACGGGCATATTGACGATCCCGAGCGGCGCCGGTACGTTCATGTATGCGCCTGATCGGAGCGGGACCATAACCGAAACGATCATCCTGCGCGGCTTCCTCTACGAGGCAGGCAGTTCGGCCCCTATCCCCGGGCGGTCCGTCGAGTTCTCCGTTGAGGGCACGCCGGTGGGTTCCGCAACGACCGATACGGGAGGAAGGGCGTCGCTGACCTGGGCAGTCACAGACGGCCCGGCGACGCGCCAGCTGACGGCGGCATTCGCCGGCGACGATTCGTTCGACGTGTCCAGCGCCACCGCAGTCCTCACCGCGCAGTCGTTCGGCGCCAAGCTGTACGGTCAGAACCGCGAGGGGCGCATAACAGACTACCGGCTCCTGACGGCGCATCTCTACCGGACCGACAACACGCCGATCTACAACAAGGAGATTGCGTTCTCGGTAGACGGCACCTATGTGGGCTCGGACCGCACGCGCACAACCGGTCGCGCCAATGTCGGCTACACGATACCTGGCGGCGACGGCGCGGGCGTTCGTACGATTGTTGCCAACTGGGCTGGCGACGGAGGCTACGGCCCCGCGACAGCCAGCAACACGCTGACCGTGAGCAAAGCCCTGCCTTACATATGGGTTCTGTCCAAGTCGGTCCCGCAGAACGGCACAGTATCGCTCTATGCCTACTTCCGCAGGCTTCGCGATTACCAGCGTCAGTCGGGCAAGTCGGTTACCTTCTCCGTAGACGGCACGGACGTTGCGACTGTCACCACCGATGCGCTTGGCATCGCGCGTCACCTGTACGCGACCGTCGAGGCTCCAGGCGCCCACACGGTGCGCTGCAGGTTCGATGGCGATCCCTGGATCGAGCCGGGCTACGGCGAGGGCACGCTGACCATCTACTGAAACAAACGCGAACGAAACGGAGGCCCGCCGACGCGGGCCTCCGGCAGTTCGGACGGCTCTGCGCAAGCCAACCGGTTCCTTCGTCCCTTGAGCGGGAGACCGTTAACCGGAAGGGGCCTAGAGTGCGCGCCATACCAAGGAGTTCACCTATGTTCCATAAGTACCTGCGGCCGGCATTGGGCTGCGCATTGGCGGTGTTGCTGCTGGCCGCGCCGAGACCGACACCGGCCCAGGTCGGATCGTCCTGGGCGTGGGGCTACAACTATGAAGGCGAGCTGGGCGACGGCACCAACGACAACAGGAACGCTCCGGTCCAGACGGTCGGCATCACGGAGGTCATCGTCGTTGACGGAGGCGACTACCACAGCATAGCCCTGATGTGGGACGGGACCGTCGGAGCGTGGGGCGCCAACTTCTGGGGTCAGCTCGGCGACGGCACCCTCCTCGACAGCTGGTGGCCGGTCCTGGTTGAGGGCTTGACCAACGTTGTCGCCATCGCAGCCGGTGACAATCACAACCTGGCGCTCAAGTCGGACGGCACCGTATGGGCCTGGGGCGATAACCAGCGTGGACAGCTCGGAGACAACACAACAACCGACCGCACGCTGGCCGTTCAGGTCCACGGGCCTGATAACGTAGGCTTCCTGACGGACGTGGTCGCCATCGCGGCAGGCTTCACCCACAGCATGGCGCTCCGCGCCGACGGCACCGTGTGGGCGTGGGGACACAACTACCGGGGCAAGCTGGGCGACGGGACGAACACAGATCGGTACGTGCCCGTGCAGGTGGTTGGCCTGAGCAACATCAAGGCGATTGCCTGCGGATTCGGCCATAGCCTGGCTGTGGGCGCGGACGGCACTGTGTGGGCCTGGGGCAATAACAACAAGGGCCAGCTCGGGGATGGTACCGTTGATCAGCGGTGGACGCCGGTGCAGGCTGTCGGAATCACGAACGCGGTCGCCGTTTCGGCCGGATACTGGACCAGTCTGGCGCTCCATGCCGACGGCACTGTTAGCGGATGGGGCTACAACGGGTATGGCCAGATCGGCAACAACACGAACACCGACAGTCTCGTGCCCGTGCCCGTTCTCGGCCTGACCGACGTTGCCTCCATCGCTGCCGGCGACTACCATAGCGTTGCCCTCAAGTCGGACGGCTCAGCATGGGCCTGGGGATGGAACATTGAGGGGCAGGTTGGCGACGGGTCCAACACCGACCGTTGGCTTCCGGTTCAGGTGTCAACGCTCTCGAACGTTGGCAGCGTGGGCGCCGGCTATTCGCATAGCCTCGCCTGCATTACCGACAACACGAGGCCTGTCGCCGATGCCCAGATCGTCTCGGCATCCTCCGGCGTTCCGAAAGACATCACCCTCACCGGGTCCGACGGCGACGGAGACACGCTGAAATACCAGATCGTGGCGGGTCCAGCCTACGGGGTCCTCTCGGGAACGCCCCCAAACGTAACGTACACGGGCAGCGCCGGACCCTTGGGGACCGACTCGTTCACGTTCCGGACGTACGACGGGATGTACTACAGTCTGCCGGCAACGGTGACGATCACGTTCGAGAAGCACGACACATCGCTCTTGACCATTGACCGCA
>JBBIQU010000021.1:28558-38718 GCA_037442185.1 Chthonomonadales bacterium
ATCACCGGCAGCGTCATCCTGCGGCAGTTCGACCTCAAGCGCACGGACAACAATGCGCTGCTCTCGGGTTTAACGGTGGATTACCTCATTGACGGAACGCCGGTAGGTTCTGCGGTCACCAACGACGGAGGCGACAGCACGCTCACGTGGGTGATTAATGACGGTCCCGCGACCCGGACAATCACGACATCGTTTGCGGGCAATGGGGCATACAACCCCTCCAGCGCCAACGCGACGCTGACGGCCCAAACCCATGCCACGAAGATGTTCGGCGTAGACCGTGAGGGCCGGATCACCGCCTACCGGATATTCAAGGCGTGGCTCTACAAGCTCGATAACACGCCGGTGCCGGGCAAGGCTATCTCGTTCAAGCTTGACGGAACGCTGATCGGATCGGACAACACGCGCCCGGCCGGATACGCGCAGGTTGGCTACACGATTGCCGACGGAGCCGGCGCGGGCATCCGAACCGTGCTGGCCGAATGGGCCGGAGACGGAGGATACCTACCGTCGTCCTGCACGAACAAACTGACGGTTCTCGAGGCACGCCCGTACATCTGGGTCATGCCCCGCTCGGTTCCCCAGGGCGGCGTTGCGCGAATGTACGCCTACTTCCGGCGGCTGGCCGATTACCGGCCGCAGACGGGCAAGACAGTGACGTTCACCGTGGACGGCACGCCCGTCACGACCACGACAACGGACGAGTACGGTATCGCGCGATACATGTACACGACGGTGGAAGCTCCGGGAGTCCACTCCATGAAGTGCGAGTTCGCCGGAGACGCCTGGGTTGAAGCGGGCTTCGGCGAAGCCAACCTGACCATCTACTGAACGTCGCCGCACCAGACGAGGGACACATCCTGGGATGTATGGGGATGTGTCCCTCTCCATCGTCTGGGTGGCGCTCAGTTCATCCATGCATCGAGGTGTTTTCGGATGAAGTCGTCGTCGTGCAGGTGCGGGTAAGCGTTGAGGACGCGGGTGATCTCCTCCGACTGCCCCGGCGACAGGTCCTCGCGCGGATCGAGACACCAGCGACCGGCCATGAGACCCTGACGCACCAGCACTTCATGGATGCCGGCGATGCACCCTCGGAAGGCGTTCGCCGCGTCGAACAGGGCGGAATTGGTGTCGGTCAACTGCGGCGCAAGCGCAAGCAGCTCGGCGATCCCCACTCCGCTCGACCGCGCGGCCTTGATGCGGCCAAGAAGCTCGACAGCCCGTCTGGTCCCAACCGCCCATTGCCCGAGCAAGCCTCCCACGAAGCCGACGGACGTTGACGCGCCGGCCGCCGACCCGCACGCGAACTCCATCAGCAAGTCCTCGATGATGTGATCGTCGTTGCCGGTATACAGGGCGATCTCTCCGGCACGACCCGACAGCGCTACCGCGCGCAGCACGTCAAGCGTCTCGTAACGATTGAACGGAGCGACCTTGATCGCCATCAGCCTCTCAACTTCCGCAAGCCGCGCCCAGAACCGGTGGGAGAGCCGACGCCCTCCAACGGCCGGCTGAAGATAGAAGCCGAAAATCGGCATTGCCTCGCCGATACGGGCGCAGTGCTCGACCAGATCGGATTCGGGCTCATCGCGCATGGCCGAAAGGCTGACAAGAGCCACGTCATACCCGAGATTGGCGGCCATACTCGCCTCCCGGAGAGCCTGCTCCGTTCGCCCGCACACGCCCGCAACCATGACCGGCGGGTCGGAGGACGGTTGTCCCCTATCGCCTCCATCTTCGCCAAGCACGCGGGAGGCGGAGGCCGCCAGGCGTTCCCGGGCGGACTCCATGGCGATCTCCAGAACGGCGCGATGCAGAGCCGGATCGTCGCGAATGGCGAACTGGGTGGTGTGCACTCCCACAGCCAGACCGCCCGCGCCTGCGGCGAGGTAATAGCGCCCCAAGGCCCTCTGTCGCCGTTCGTCGAGTCGGCGCTCGGCGGTGAGCGCGAGCGGGTGGGCGGGGATCACCCTGCCGTCCAGCAGACGGCGTCTGAGACCGGTCAAGTCGCTCATGGCCGAACCGACCCGGGCTCCCGAAGCTTGCTTACGGGGGCGCTATGTGATAGAATCATTTGCGTATCTCCTGATGGCGACGGTTCGCCATCGGCAGAAGCGTGCTCGCCCTGCAGACGTTGGTGAAGGTTCAACGAGCCCATACCCAACGCTAGTACCATGGAGTGAGGCTCGGAGCGCACCAGTGGTAGCCCGCACACGCGGGAATCGCGACGCGGTCCGGCGCACATCCGCCCGTGTTTCACGGGTTCTTGGGCTCCAGAACCCACGGCGCCGCGGGGCGAGCGCCCATTCTCCGACGGCCGCTCACGGCATCGCGGTCTCCGCATATTACCGCGTTCGCACGCCAAGGCATATCGGCTGCGGCGAGCAACCAAGATGGAAGAACTATGTTCACAGCTTTCCTGGCCGTGACCGCGCTTGCTGTGATCCCCGGAGCGGCCACTGTCTCCGACCGGTGCTGCATGACAGACCCGCATGCCTGGTACTTCGATCCCCCGTCCAAGATTGGCGCGAGGTTCCGGGCTTACCGCGATATGGGTGTCGGCATGCTCCGCGTGGAACTCGATTGGCGATCCCTCGAGATATCGCCCGGCGTGTGGAACGCCGAGCCGTTGATGCCGTATCTTCGCCTCGTCCGTCAGTACGGGTTTCGCGTCAAGCTGATCGTGGGCGCGCTGATGGGTCCCCCGAAGTGGTTCTTCGATGCGCACCCGGATGCCCGGATCAAGGATGAGGAAGGCCGGTTCAGCGCCAACACCGTCAGCTACTGGTATCCGGGCCTGCGCGAGCTGATCGCCGACAAAGTTCGCGGTATTCGGCGCGTCGTCGCCCGGTCCGGGCTCGCCGACAGGGTGGACTTTGCCATCCCGGCGCTGGGCCCCGCCGGGGAGGCGATCTACCCTGTACCGTGGACGCTGGGGGCGCACGTGACGCGGCAGACCATGTGGTGCTACGACGACCATGCCCGGGTTGACTTCCGAAGGAAGATGCGCGCGCGTTACCATAATGTCGCCGCAGCCAACGCCGCATGGGGGACTTCGTTCGGCGCATGGGGTGAGGTCGAGCTGCCGCTTCCCGGCGCGCGACCCGGGCCTATGTGGCACGACGTGTTGACCTGGTACCGGGACACCAAGCGTGACTTCGTGCGATGGCAGGTGGACATGCTGAAGCGGGAGTTCCCATCGGCCAGGACGCTGATCTACGTTCCGGGCACGGCCTATACGCCCGAGGACTGGAGCGACGCCGTTCGGTCGGGGCGCGGCAACGACCGCATACTCATGATGGCGGACTCCTACTTCCTGATGGATCTGGCATCACGTACCGGCAGTTGGCTTCAGTACACAGGATGCGAGAACGAGAACGAGGTCCGGCGTCTGACCTCGTATCTTCGTGTACGCGGTCGTTCCGCTCCGCCCATGATCGGCGAAAACGCAGGCGTGCCCGAAGCCGCGCGCGATCCCGGGCGCCTGGCGGATATCGTCCTGCGCCACGGCCTGGCGGGCCTCGACTACACGCACTCTCACTATGCGTTCGGGCCCGACGGTGTGTCGGAAACGGCGGTGACGTCGGCGCTGCGAGAGGCGTTCGCCCGCATCTCGCGTGCCGAACCGTCGGCACCCGCAGGGCGCGCGATGCGAGCGCGGTTCCGCTTGCTGTCGCAGGGACCGGCAAAGATGGAGGGCGTGCCCGAGGGTGTTGAACGCGTGGACTTCGCCGGCAGCGCGGATCACACGCCCGACTGGGCTCTCATCTATCCGCCCCCCGGCTCAGGCAGCACGTGGGTGGTGAATCTCCATGGCCACGGCTCGGGCGGCGATCAGCTGTACGTCCGGCCCGACATTCGCCGCCTGTGGCTGCCTGCGTTCCGCGACCGGGGATTGGGCATCATCACTCCGCACATGCGGGGCAGCACGTGGATGTCGCCGGAGACCGCTTCCGATCTGCACGAGCTGCTGGCCTGGGTCCGCCGCACGCGCGGCGCGCGACACTTCGTTCTGGTTGGCGGTTCCATGGGCGGGTCGGCGGCGCTGGCATACGCCGTTCTCCACCCTTCGGACATTGAGGCGGTCATCGCGCTGTGCCCTGCGGCCGACATTGGGGCCTACGCGCGGTGGTGCGCGACCGCCGAGCAGCAGATATGCCGCGACATCGGCTTGACCATCCGCGCAGCCTACGCCGGCGAGCCGGACGACATCCCAACCGTGTACGACGCAAGATCGGCAGTCGTGAATGCGGCTCGTCTCACGATGCCTGTATACGTCTGCCATGGGGCCAAGGATGACATCATTCCGGTCAGCAATGTGCGCCAACTCGCCGCGGCCATGGTCGGCAAGCGCCTATTCCATTACGAGGAGCAGGCCGACGGCAACCACGAGACGCCGCTGGCAGCCCTCCCTCGCGCTCTCGACTGGGCGCTCGCCCGTCTGAACCGGGGCGACAGGCAGGACCGGCCGGGGATGATCTCATCGCCCTCCGGTTGACACTGCGTAGACGTCGGCGCTGCGGAGGTGGAACCGCAGGCGGACTTTCCGGCCTGCAAGGCTCCGCGCCGATGCGTCGTTCCAGCGGAGGGCAATGTCGGATCGGTCTTCATTCTGCACAACGCAGCGCCCTGCGTCGTAGCCTTCAATGGCCCGACCGTCGGCATCCTCGACGGCAACCATGATGTACGCCTGCTCGCCTGCGAACGGGCGATCGGGTGAAGGGATGGCCGCATTGAGCGTGAGGTCGGCGTCAGGCATGACGAACGAGCGCGTCACAAACTCGGCGTTCGACCTCGAACTGACATACGTGATCCGGTCCTCGGGCAGCCCGAGCAGCATGTCGTTGCGCGGGAACAGAATCTGCCCCTGCAGGAGGAGCGGGGCCGACTCCAGCCTCGGGATGCCGGGAAACACGTCGAGGGCGTTCGATCCGCGCGCAGGGCGCTCCCAACGCAGTCCGTCGCGGCTGGTCCACCACTCGTTGTCCAGTTGCGGACCGTGCTTGCCTACGGACAGCGGCGATGCCGCGTAGTTCAGGACCATCATGTAGGCTCGATCGCGGTACCAGAAGGCGTTGCCGCTGTAGAACTCAAGGTCGGGCGGATCGTCGGCATCGGGCATGAGGAGCCAGCCCTCCGGGATCGAGCCCTTCCTGCCCTCTTGTTCCCACACATCGGGCAAGCTTACCGACGGTTCCCAGTGGCGGCCATCCGAACTGGTGCGCACCATCAGTACGCGCCGGTCGCGCAGCGCATCGTCGTTGAGCGAGCGAGTTGTTCCGCCGTGGTCCCTGATGTGCTTCCGGTACGGCTGGAGGCTCTTGTTGATGCAGACATAGCGCTGGAGCGGCGGGCTCCAGAAGAGGCTCATCGAGTCGCCGTCGTAGAAGAGCGGATTGCCGGGATGGGCCTTCCAGGTCTTGCCGTCCGAGCTGAAGAAGGCGGTATACGCGAAACCCGTCCGGTCGATTCTGAGCTTGAGGGCGATGTACTCGCCGGACACGCCGTGCCTGGCAACGGCAATGTGGGGCGTCCACGGGCCGGTTTCGGGCTCGAGCACGGTCTGAACGTCGCGGAAGGCAATGCCGTCGGTCGTGATGGCGCGAACCAACCGCCACGAGGATGTCTGCTCCCACGGACGGTCGCCCTTGGCGATCTCCGTGAAGGTCTGCCCGAAGACCTCCCAGTTGCCGTTCGACAACGGGAAGCCCGTAACGACAGAGAATCCGGGAGCTTCGACGCGCCGCAATAGACGCACCGGGGTCACGCCGAAGTGCAACCGGCCATAGGTCGCCCGGGCATCGTCACGGTCGGAGAACAGGAGCCTGACGGGCGCTCTGTCCGTTCCGGTCTGTCGGCCCGTTACGGCAACCGCCGCAAGTCCCAGCGCCGCCATTGCGCTAAGCCACATTCGCCTATCCCTCCGACGCGAGTCGTTCGATTTGCCACCGGTTTCCGGGATTCTACGCCGTCGGCTGACGGACCTTTCGGCGCCGGGGCATCCGGCCTGTGTCACATCCTGTCATCCGGGCGTCCACCAACCGTTCGAGCATACATGTAGTCGCAAGCGGCTCGGCGTCACTCCGGCAGGGGAGCGGTCAGCATGGTCTTCCCGTGCGTGCCGTCCGCATCGCACACGTAGAGCTGCACCTGCTTGCCCATCGTGGCGACGATAGCGAGGCGAGACCCGTCGGGGGAGAACGCCGGCTCGCCGACGAGCTCTGCCTTGCCGGCCTGACTTGCATTTGCCGGCGGCCATGCCTGCCGGGCCTCCCGGCCGTCTACGGTCATGGTGAACACGCGCATGAAGGACCGCTTCCCTCGATCATACAGGCATGTAACGGCCATGCGTCGGCCGTTTGGCGCGAAGGCGACGCGGCCCACCGCATCGGGACCGACGCGTGGGTTCGGGTTGACGCCAACCACACGCTCGGGAAACTCGAGCCGACGAGCCTGTCTCTCCTTGAGTGATGTGGCATAGACCGTCAGGAGGATGTACCTCGGGTTGCGGCTCGCGCGCGCCCAGACGATCTCCCGACCGCCCGGCATGACGGCGAAGCCGATAACATCGCCCGTTGTCGTCAGGTTCGCAGCCTCGGCCCCCTCGATGAGCCAGACATCGCTTCCGGCCAGGAACGCGACGACGTCGGTATCAGCGATCCATGCGCCCTGGGCGATCGTAGCTTGTGCCTTGTCCGGCAGGCGCGCCTCCCATGTGGGAACTCCGTCGGGCATGGAGTGGCAGACGGCTGCGCCGTCGGCAACCGTCAGAAGCCGCGCGGAGTCTTCGCGCCAGACGACGGGCACCGCCGGACTCGACCCGATCCGGCGCGACCGATTGGCAATGGTGTCGTGCACAAACACCCCCGCGCCGTCGCCGGATTCACGAACGTATGCGATGCTGCGCCCGTCGGGCGACCAGAGCGGACATGAGGCCTGCCGAACACCGGGCAGGGCGTTGGAGCGACCCGTCTGTAGGTCAACGACCTTCAGAACGGAGTTGCCCCCCGAGCTGGGCCAGACGGTGACGATCTTGCGGCCATCGGGCGACCAGCCGATGACACCGCACGACGACGGTCCACAGCCGACCACGAGCGCTGCAAGGACGGGCAAGACAAGGAGCATGACCCGCCGTTTCATGAGGCGCGCCTCCTGTCATGAGATGGAGCCGCCGACGCAGGCACAGCCGGTGACGGCGCCCAACAGCAATCATATCATAGCGGCGTGCCGCCGCGACACGGGCATTGCCCGGCTTCCCCTGACATGGGGCGCAGTCCGGCCGCGGCAGAGGCCGGCCAATCAGCGCGCGTAGGTGCCCGTCAGCTCTCCTGTCGCCAGGATGTGCCCTTTCATTGCGGCTTCGAGCTCGTTCAGCTTGACACGGGGCTTCAGGATCAGCACGGCGTCGAGGGCGTACACGCGGAACCGGTAACGGTGCGCCTTGCCCGATGGCGGCGCGGGACCTCCGTAACCGGGACGGCCGAAGTCATTGAGGCCGTGCCGTGCCCCGTTGGGGAGTTGATCGGCCTCCGGCGTTCCTTCGGCGAGGCCCGGATCGCCGGGCGGCAAGTTGAACAGCACCCAGTGGACCCATGTGCCTCCCGGCGCGTCGGGATCGTCGCAAACGAGAGCCACGCTTCGCGCGCCCTTCGGGATGCCCGTCCATTGCAGCGGAGGCGAGACATCCTCGCCGTCGGCGGTGTACTTGACCGGAATGGATGCGCCGTTGGCGAATGCGGGGCTGATGACCACAAGACCGCCTTCGTCGGTCTTCGGTGACGGTTCCTGCTCCGCCTTTGGCGCACAGCCCGCACATGCGACAAGGGCGACCACGATTGTCGGCCAGGCTAACCGGGCGCTTCGCCGAATGCCCATCTTGCGTTCCTTTCTGGCATCACACACGGGGACATGGGGGTCTGGCCTAGTCCTCGGGGTGATCTGTGGACTTGGTGGACGATGCGGACCGAGCCTGCGAACGGACACGGTACATGCGTTCGGTGAAGCCTCCATCGCGTTCGAAGGCCGCTGCCTGGGCGGCGATCTGGCGGTCCAGCAAGGCGCAGGCTACGGCGAGGAGCGTCAAGGCGGCGTTGGCTGCCGGCTCGGCGTAGTCAGGCCGGTCATTCAGTCCACTTCGTCCACCCGGTCCACAGCGCAGCACCCAATCGTCCACCTCATCGGCAGTCGCGCAGCGCCGATCAATGAGCCCTTGCCGCCGCGGGTCATTGCGCTGCCAGATCGGGAGACCGCGTTGGCGCAGGTAGTCCTCGTAATCCAGGCGGAGCTCCTCAAGGCTGGCGCGCGCCACATTGGTCAGCTTGATCTCGGTCTTCCTCGAAGTGCCGGACGCCTGGCTTCCCTCGGCGATGTTCTGCACGCCCGAGCGCGCGGCCTGCACCATCTGATCGTGAGTCCGACTTCGCTTCTCGATGTAGCGGTCGCAGAAGCGCACCGTTACGTCATAGACGAGCTGCGCCACTTGGAAACTCTTCAGGTTGCGATATCCGCCGTGTCTTGGGATCAACGGTTCCGACATGTCGGCCTCCTCTTTATGACGCCGAAAACGCAACGCGCGGCTCCTGACGACCTCATCCTCCCATGTGCGCTCAGGCCAGTTGCCCATCTCACAGTGTAAGGGACCGCCATTCGATCACTTCCGCAGTATCTTCTCCAGCGGCTTCCCCTTCGCGAGTTCGTCCACGAGTTTGTCCAGGTAACGGACCTTCCGCATGAGCGGGTCCTCGATGTCTTCCACGCGCACGCCGCAGACAACGCCCTTGATGAGCGAAGCGTTCGGGTTGAACGCCGGAGCGTCGGCGAAGAACGTCTCGAGGTCGCTTTCGATCTCGATCTGCCGCTCAAGCTCCGTTTGGCTGTAGCCCGTCAGCCAGCAGATGATCCGGTCAACCTCCTCTTTCGTGCGGCCCTTGCGTTCGGCCTTCTGAACGTACAGCGGGTAGACGCTCGCGAACTTCATTCCGTATATCCGATGCCGGGTCATCGCTGTTGCTCCTCGGGCTCCAGGCTCGACCGAACTCGCCGATCGGGGCAACCACGAACCAGACGCCGAGCCTGGTCCTCGCTCACTTGGTGCGCGGTGACCCGCCTCGTGCCAGTAACTGACGATCCTTCTCGACGAACCACTGATAATCTTGCCACGCCGAGTCGGTGAACACCAATCTCATGGCTCGATCAGCTCATGGCGAGCAGATTTGCCCGACTGCTGCTCTGCTATGGACTGTTGCAGGTGTGCGGCATTGGCGGGGCTTGACAGGAGGTAAGCCGTCTCTTGCCATGCGTTGAACTCCTCCAATGCCATGAGCACGATCTGATGGCCGGAGCTCGTCGTAACGACTGCTGGCTCAGCATCCGAAACGACCCTGGCAATCAGTTTCTCGAGATCCCGCTTGGCCTCGTCGAGCGTAATCGCCGTCATCTTTCATCTCACCCCCTCGCCCATATTCAGCGCGCTGCATCCACGCGAGTACTGCAGCATGGCTGCGTCAGGCCCGTGGCCTCGGACGTAGACCGCATGGTATCACAGCCGCGTAGCAATGTCCAAACGACGATACCAGCGAGAGCAGCGCGGCGCACCTCGGTTAGCCGCGATGTGCCGTTCGCAGCGCGCCTCTCAGCGATGTTCTGCGCCCCTCATGCGCGGCCCGAGTAGAGATCGGACAGGTGACCGGCCGGCTCCAACACGACAAGAGGGGTCGCTCGACAGAGCGGCCCCTCTTGATGTTGGGCTACGAAACCTGACTTGGCGACGCTATCGAGTCACCCGACGACGCAGCCACAGAAGCCCCATGCCTACTAAGCCGCCAAACGATGCCATTGTTCCGGCCTCCGGAACCGCGGCCCAGCGGAAGTTGTCCATCTGGTAGGTTTCCACTGTGCCAGCCAGGACCTCACCACGTATGAAGACACCACCCATGTTGGTGAGTGCCGCGAGTATCTGTGCGTTCGTCGCCAAGCTGCCTGTGGTCCTACCTAGCCGCCAAGGAGTGGAGGTATCCAAACTGACCGCGAAAGTGTTCCAGACTGACTGTGGTGGAATTGTCGAAGTTACGTCTGCCACGATCCACTGATTGTTTAGCGTGTCCCGGATCGCGATGTCGCGCCAGCCGTTATTCCAATCCGATGGGCCGGGCGATGTATAG
>JBBIQU010000022.1:0-17166 GCA_037442185.1 Chthonomonadales bacterium
GACTAGAACAGCGTCGTCTTGGGAGCCTTACGCGCCTCGATTACCTTGAGGCGAGCCGCACCGATATCCGCCACCAGAAGCCCCCTCGCCTCCGCAAACGCGGGTCCGGCCTGACGCAGGACGTACGCCGGGTGAAGGGCGGCCATGATGTGCGGGGCGAAGCGCGAGTTCTCGAACCACTTGCCGCACTCTTGGAGCATCCTGAAGCCGGAGTGGATCAGAGTGCTGGCGGAGGGTCCCCCGAGGCATACGATTACCAGCGGCCTGATCAACGCCAGCTGCTGCTCAAGCCACGTCGAGCATGCCGCGATCTCGACGGGTCGCGGCGCGCGGTTCTGGACGCTGCTCCCATCAACCACGCACGCCCGGCACTTGACGACGTTGCAGATGTAGACATGCTTGCGCGTCATGCCGTTTTCGCGCAAGCACTCGTCCAGCAGCTTTCCTGCGCGCCCAACGAACGGAACGCCTGTGGCGTCCTCCTGAGCGCCCGGACCCTCACCCACGAAGACGAGCGGCGATTCCGGGTTTCCGTCGCCGAACACAACGTTCGTGCGCGTCTCGGCCAACGGACATGCAGTGCATGCGCGTGCTCTCTCGGCGAGCTTGGCAAGTTGGTCTGCGACGGGTTCGTCAAACAGCGACTGCATCGGAAGGCGGCTCCTCCAGTTCATCTTGCGGGTTCGACCGGCGGCGAAACCGGCCGACCAAGCGGTCGTATGTGGCGCGCAGTGACGCAGGCAGCACCCGAGTGTCTCCGATGACCGCCATGAAGTTCGTGTCACCGTTCCATCGCGGCACGACATGTATGTGGACGTGGTCCTCGATGCCGGCGCCGGCCACGCGACCCATGTTGATGCCTACATTGAAGCCGTCAGGCGAGTAGGCTTCCCTCAAGGCGCGCACGCTCTCGGCGACGAGGTCCATCAACTCGAGCCGCGTTTCGCTGTCAAGTACTTCGAGCGCTGCCGTGTGCGTCCTGGGCACAACCATGAGATGGCCGTTGGAATACGGGAATGCGTTGAGAATGACGAAAGCGCGTCTTCCCTGATGCAGGATGTAGCGCTCTGCATCCCTTCCCTCTTCCGGGAAGGCGCACAGAATGCAGCCAGTCTGATGGTCGGCGTGCTCGATGTACTCGAGACGCCACGGAGCCCAGATATGTTGCATCAATCCTTCCTTGTCGCTTGACGCGTCGCGTTCTGCAGCCGATAGTTCGTCAGTGTCTCCACGGTTCCGAGCGGTTGGGTGATGCGCTGAACCATGCCGACGCCGCGCGAGTACCACGTCTCAACTTGTCTGCTGCCGCTTGTTGTACGCACGCCAATGCAGTTCTCGAACCGGCCGCAAGGCGTTACGATCGTGCGTGGCGGGAGTGTCTCGACGTCCTGTCCGTTGTGCGCGTTTTGGTCCGAATGGGGCGCAGGCATCGCTAGGGACCATGGTGGGTTTCCCTTGGCCCGCAAGGGCCGGGTCCAGATGCCTGACCCGGATGGAAACCAGAAGGCGGTTGTCGCATCGAGAGGCGGCAAGAGAGTGGACACACGCCAGACCGTTCCCGCCTCGGTGCTTGCCTTGCCTTCGATCGACACCCGGTAGCGCACCTCATTAGACCCGTGCTTGGTTGCGTACTCCCACACATTGCCAACGCTTAGCGGCAGGAAGTCGAGTTCCGCCGATTTCTGGCCTGCCGGAGGTAGAACGTCTGGGCCGGGGATTGCGGTAATGACCTTCGTGCCCGGAGCGTTCTCTTGTCGGAGTTTTGCCGCCCGTGCCTCTAACTGGGCAAGTCGGTCACGGGCAGGCGGATGACTGCGCAAGTACGTGGGAGTGCGATCATCGCCGTCAAGCTTCGCCATAGCCTGGGCGGCCGCAACGGCTCCTGCCGGGTCGTATCCGGCCGCCGTTGCCAACTCGATCCCTCCGCTGTCGGCGTCATACTCCTGTTCGCGGGAGTACTGAGACTGGACCATGGCTGAGGTGATGCCCGCAACATCCTCGGCTCCCAGGACCGCCCCAGCAAGCGCAGCGAGTACGGCCGGTCCCCTCATCTTCTCGACCATGCGTTTCCAGTGCCTGTGTGAGGCGTGCGTGATCTCGTGAGCCATCACGAAAGCGACGGCATCGTCGTCCGGAAGGCGATCAAGGAGTCCCTCGAAAACATACATGAAGCCGCCAGGCAGGCAAAACGCGTTGAAATCCTGTACATCGAGCACGGAGAACCTGTACGGGTAGGCGCGTTGCGGCATGGCGGCGACCAGCGCCTCGCCGATCCGCTTCACCCTTGCGATCATAGCGGCATCTCGAGAAACAGGCAGCACGCGCTCTACTTCGCCCGCAGTCTGCCGACCCAGCTCGATCTCGCGCTGCGCGTCGGTCCGGTCGAACAGCTGAGCCGCAGCCGGTTCACACACGAGCGCCAGAATGAGCGCGCACACCGCGAACTTGAGTCTCATCGTTCTGCTCTCCCGAACGGCTTGATCATCTCCGAGCCGTAGATCTCGGCATGCTCAGCGAGAGTCGCCGCGGCAGACGCAATGTCTCCTCTGTCGCTCAGCAGACGGGCCAGCGACAGCCTTGCGCGTGGGTGTCTCGGGTTGCGCCGTAGAAGCTCTCGGAATGCCTCCACAGCACCGTCGGCATCTCCGGTGACGGCAAGCATCTCGGCGCGCAGAAAGTCACGCTCCGTGCCGACTTGCGCGTCGCCGCTCAAACGGTTCAGGAGCGGGCCGGCATGTCCGAGGACCCCAACCTCATGCATTGAGGTCGCAAGGTTCAGCAGAGCGAAGCCGTCATTCGGATCAGCCTTGAGCGCTCTGATGCTCTCCATGGCCACGTAGTCCCAGGCAGCTTCAGGATAGGCGAAGCCTGACACGGCGACCGTCCGAGCGCTGAGGAACCCGAACGGTCCGCCGTATATGCCCTCGTTGACGCGCGCTCCTGCCCTACCCGTGCGAACAGCCTCTTCGAGGGCCTCAAGCGCTCGGGCCACAAGCGACTGCTCAAGGACACCAGCCTCACCTCGTCGCACTGCCTCTATCATCAGCAGCTTGGCCAGACGATGCCATGCGCCGAAATCCTTGGACTTCACAGGCTTCTGGCCGCGAACTATCCATGCCTCGGCTTCCGCCTCCTCGATGCTATTGCTGTCTTCTGCCGGCACCGATTCGGGCGCACCGTAGATTGCCGCGCGGGAACGCTGCAGGTCGGCCCGCGCCGATCTGTTATCGGGAGCGAGCGTCAGCGCCTTCTGGAGCGGCTCGAGAGCTTCTTCGTAACGCCGTCTGTCCATCAGCGCGCGTCCCAGGCGCAGGAGCGACGGCGCGTCATCGGGCTGACGTTCGACGGCCTGCCGAGCCTCGGCGAGGGTCAGACGGTCTCTGAGGTCAATCACGGCCTGAGGTACCGGGCCGGGACGCTTGAGGAGTCTCTCGAGCGCGTCGCGGGCGTCAGAGAGCAATCCGGACTCAACGTAGCTGAGACCGAGCGCCGCCAGGAGCTCGGGGTTGGCGATGTTGCTGCGGCCCCCGCGGTCGGAGCGCGCCATAGGACCGTACGATGCGATGACGTCACCATAGCGTCCGGAGCGCACCAGTTCCTGAGCGTGCTCCCCCATCGCAAGCTCTCGGTCACGATCTGGTGCGAGGGCTACAACCCGTTCCAGGGCCGCAATCGCAGCGTCATGCCTGCGCAGCCTGGCGGCAGATTCGGCAAGACGCCGCCAATCTTCGGCTGTGGCCTCAGGAGACGAACAGAGGGCCTGCCACCTGTCGAAGGCCGCTTCCGCATCGCCTGCCTGATCCAGTATCCTCGCCTGCAGTCTCTCAGCGCTGCGCTGAGCGCCGCTCTCCGTTGCCGTTATCTCGAACGGCGCCGTGACCACGCCGAAGCCGATTGCGAGATCCAGCGGACAGCGCTCAATGATGACAGTCATCGTGTCGCTGATGTCCGATTGCGCCTTGGGCGCCTTCAGCGTCGCTCGAAACATGAGGGCTTCCCCGTCTCCAGCGTCGGCAACCATTCGCTGCTTGCCCCAGGTTCGACTGACGCAGACGATCTGTGTGGATCGGCGCGGGTCGGCAGCAGGGAACCGGACGCGGGCTGTCACCAATACGCTGTCGCCCGTGGCCGCCACATTCGGCGTTACGGTGACTTCCTGAACTCGCACAGGACCCCAGCCGTCCGCCGGCGCGGATACCTGCTCCGATCCGTTTGCGACGAGGAGCACCGGCTCCATGACTACCTCGAACCGTTCAGGATTGGAGCTTCGGCATGAAACAGGCCCTGCATATGGGCGGTACCCGACCGCCGTGACACGCATGTCCAGCCGAATGACGTCAACGCGCTTGGTTCGATTGGTTGCGCCTCCCAGCAACAGTCCAGCGATGCCCGAGTTCAACGCACGGCCAAGATCGAAGTTCTCGGACACCCGTCCCAGCGGAGCCTGCACCGAATACTGTCCGAGGGGATCGGTGACGCCTGCCGTCCGGTCCTTCTCAGCGAACGCCCCGTTGTGGCGAACCGCAACGGCAGCACCCGGTATGGGTCTGCCGCTATTCGCATCATAGACACGGCCGATGACCCGTCCCCAGGACGTTCGCGATACCTGGCCGTCAGGGCGCGCGGCGGGTGTCCGGCGTTGCGATTGCGCTCCAGACTGCGCCAGTACCAGAGCGCACAGGAGCGCAAGGGCGGCGTGCGAGCGCGCAGCCAAGGCTGCTTTGCTTACGGTGTGCATCTCGTCCTATAATACGCCAAACGGCGGCAACTACCTTCCCGCCGACCTCGTCCACTTGGGCGCACTCGGTTTGACGCCCGAAGAACGGCGTGGGTATACTCTGCCACGGTACGGCCGCCGTCCCGCCCACCCCTTAGGGGCGACGGTGGCCGTTGAAGTGTATGGCAGCCTCTGCGCAGGCCGGAACAAGGATCCACAGGGATGACCGCTATCCTCCGACGCATCTTCGACAGTAACGAACGTGACATTGCCAAATACCGGACCACTGTCGAGCGCGTCAACGCTCTCGAGCCGCAGGCTCAGGCGCTCAGCAATGCGCAGCTCCGAGACCGCACAGACGAGCTTCGGGCTCACGTTCAGCGCGAATGGCAGGCCAAGCTCGATGCGATGGAGCGCGACGGCGTGCTGGAATCGCAGCGAAAGGACCGCACGCGCCGAGCGCTCGACGACGTCCTCGACGCGATTCTGCCCGAAGCGTTCGCACTGGTCCGCGAAGCCGCCAAGCGCACCCTCGGCCAACGACATTACGACGTGCAGCTCATCGGCGGCATGGTGGCCCATGACGGGCGCATCGCCGAACTGAAGACCGGCGAGGGCAAGACGCTCATGGCCACCCTCCCGCTCTTTCTGAATGCGCTCGCCGGAAGAGGCGCGCACCTCGTCACGGCCAACGACTACTTGAGCAAAGTGGGCGCCGTCTGGATGGGGCCCATCTACCACATGCTCGGGATGAGTGTCGGCATCATTCAGGGGCAAAGCCCTGAGACCGGCGAAGAGGGCGGAAGCTACATCTACGATCCGACCTACGAGGACCCCGATCCCCGTTACACCTACTGCAGGCGCATAACGCGGCGCGAGGCCTACGCGTGCGATGTGACCTACGGCACGAACAATGAGTTCGGTTTCGACTACCTCAGAGACAACATGGCGTTCCACAGGGACGATCTGGTCATGCGCGACCTGCATTACGCCATCGTTGACGAAGTGGACAGCATCCTCGTTGATGAGGCTCGAACGCCTCTGATCATCTCCGGCTTCGTTGACCAGGACACCAGCCTCTACTACAAGGTGGACCGCATCATCCGCCAGCTCAAGAGGGGAAAGGACGCGACGACGCAGGCCGAACGTGAAGACCCTTCGCACGACCGCAATAACCCCAACATCCATTACCTGGTGGACGAGAAGCAGAAAACTGTCTCGCCGACGGATGCCGGCATAGCGAGAATCGAGACGATGCTCGGGGTGCGGAACCTGGCCGATGACCCGCAGATGATGCACTACGTGACGGCGTCCATGAAGGCGCACGCGCTTTTCAAGAAGGACATTGACTACGTCATTCGAGACGGCGAGATTGTCATCGTAGATGAGTTCACCGGGCGTCTGATGTTCGGCCGTCGCTACTCCGACGGACTGCATCAGGCGATCGAGGCCAAGGAAGACGTCGAGATCAAGCACGAGTCTCAGACGCTGGCAACGATCACCTTCCAGAACCTGTTCAGGCTCTACCTGAAACTGGCCGGTATGACGGGTACCGCGAAGACCGAAGAGGACGAGTTCAGGAAGATCTACGGTCTTGACGTCGTGGTGGTCCCGACACACAGGCCGATGATACGTGTTGACCACCCGGACGTTATCTATAAGAAGGCTGAGCACAAGTTCAGGGGCATCGCCGCTGAGATCCTCCGGCTCTATGCGAAACAGCAGCCCGTGCTGGTCGGCACCCGCTCCATCGAGATGTCGGAAAAGGTCTCCTCCAGAATCACCTACGATCGCCTGCAGGTGCTGTGCATGGTTTCGCTTGTGCGGCCGCGGCTTGAGGCATCCAAGATGGACCGTACCAGGCGGGATGCATATACGGCCCTCTTGAACGAAGACCTCGACTCGATCAGCCTGAACCGACTGACGCCGGCGATGCGAGAGCTGGGCGTTCCCGTGGACCCGCTGGCCGAAGAGAACCTCCGGGAGATCGCGGGTCTGCTTGGGCTGGAGCCGGATGAGGAGACCCTGAACAACCTCGACGAGGCATTGCGGCACGGGATACCGCACAACATCCTGAACGCCAAGTACCATGAGAAGGAAGCCGTCATCATCGCCCAGGCGGGCCGCAAGGGTGCCGTAACCATCGCCACCAATATGGCCGGCCGCGGCGTTGACATCCTGCTTGGCGGAAGGCCTGCCGCAGACGAGGCGGATCAGCCGGAAGAAGCTAAGTCTTCAGACGCGTCTGACCCGTCCGACAAGTCCGACCAGTCCGACCAGTCCGATGCTTCCGCAGATTTTCCCAAACCCGAAGAGCCTGTCCTTTCCTATCGCCGGGGCGGCAGACCCTCGGTGCTCGATTCCGTTGCCCTGCAAACCCCTGAAGAGTATAAACAGGCCGCCGACGAGGTCAGGCGGCTAGGCGGGCTTTTCATACTCGGAACGGAGCGGCACGAGAGCAGGCGGATTGACAACCAGCTGCGCGGCCGTTCCGGACGACAGGGCGACCCGGGCGAAAGCCGGTTCTTCGTGAGCCTCGAGGACGAGCTCTGGCGGCTGTTCGGCGATAGAAGCCAGCATCCGCTGCTTCGCACGTGGCCCGACGATCAGGCAATGGACGCGAAGATACTGAGCCGGATGATCCAGCGCGCCCAGAAGAAGGTCGAAGAACATCACTTCGAAATCCGCAAGCACGTCTTGCAGTACGACGACGTGATGAACAAGCAGCGCGAGGTCATCTACGCCGAACGCAGGAGAATACTCGAGGGAGCCGACCTGCGGGAGACCATCATCGGCTTCTTGCGCGAGACCGTCTCGAACGCGGTGGCGATGTTCTGTCCGGATGCGCAGACGGGTCTCGATTGGGATCTCGATGGCTTGTACAAGGGGCTCGACGAGTACTTCCCGCTTTCGGTTGCCGCCGCGCGAAAGGACCTCGACGGTAAGAGCCGTTCCGAGCTTGAGAGCTTCCTGATCGAGCTCGTCGAGGAAGCGTACGCTGTCCGGGAGGCTGAGTTCAACGCGGCTGTCGGTGATCCGGAAGCGATGCGGAACCTTGAGCGGCACATCGCGCTGACGGTCATCAACCAGAAGTGGATGGAGCACCTCGCGAATATGGACTACCTGCGCGAGGGCATCAACCTCCGCGGCTACGGACAACAGGATCCTCTGGTCGTCTACAACAAAGAGGCGTTCCAGATGTTCGAGGACATGCAGCACTCAATCCAGGATGAGATCGCGCGCTACATGTTCCACTTCCAGTATGTGCCCGATCGGCAGCAGCAGCGCCGACGGTATCAGCCCTTCGAAGACACCGGCAGCGGCGATGGGGGCGGCCGCGGGACCGCTGTTCGAACCCGCAAGCTGGGCCGCAACGACCCGTGCCATTGCGGGAGCGGCAAGAAGTACAAGCACTGCCACTATCCGGACTAGGCGGATCGGATACCGCACATGAGAGAGACAGTGATCGAACGTGGCGAGTATCCCAGGGTGGATTCAACCGTTCAGCGGACGCCGGCCGGCACGGCCTACCTCACGCAGCCGGGCGTCATCACGCTGGCACGCCCTTCGCTCAACGAACGAGGCGTAGCGCCGTTTCTCGAAGGGTTTCCTGAGGATCTAGGTTTCGCTTCGGCGGTGTCCGATCCGGACCGCCTCACGCCGGGCGCCGGGCTCTGCAAACTGGCGGGCCAGCTGTGCTACATGTCGTTTGGGTCCAAGCGCACGCCAAACGCCCAGGCGGAGCGTTACTTCGCCAACATCCTGAGCTCCGGTCACGGTTCCGTCCTGGAACACGCAAGTTATTCGTTTCTGGCTTACGGCATCTCCCGCAGCGTCACGCATGAACTGGTGCGCCATCGCGCCGGCTTTGCCTTCTCGCAGGTGAGCCAGAGGTACGTATCGGGTCAGACGCTCAGATTCGTCGAACGTCCCGAGTTCCAGCAGTCCGATGACTTGCATGCCGCGTTCGTTGAGCGCATTGACCATGTCGCCGCGGCTCACGCCGTTCTTGAGGGCCGGCTGCGAGAACTTCAGAGCAGCGGCGCGGAGGCGCTATCGGCCGATGGACAGACGGGACGAAGGAAGCGCATCCATCAGGCCGCTCGCGCGCTACTCCCCAACGAAGTCGAAGCCCCCATCGTGGTCACAGGCAACGTCCGCGCGTGGCGCCACTTCATCGAGGCGAGAGCGAACGAGCACGCCGACGTAGAGATACGCATGCTCGCCTACTCCATTTACCTGTGTCTGCACGCAATGGAGCCGGTACTCTTCGGTGACTACGCGACAACATGCCTCGCTGACGGCACCTCTGCAGTCTCGACGGCAACGCCTAAGGTCTGAGATAGGCCTCGTCACCGCCTGAGTGGGAAGATGCGATTCGGACTCCTGTCGGCGCTCGTCGTCCTGGCGGCATCTCTGTCGCTGTCACCCCTCCGACCTCCAGCGCCCGCGACTCGAAGGGCGCTCGCTGCGAGACTCCCATGCGTGGCCGATACGAACCTGTCGTCATATGAAACCGAAACCGATCTGAACTATGGTGCGTCCACGCGCATCCGCCTCAAGGGCATCCAGATGCTCGGGGTGTTCAACTTCGACACTGCCCGCGTTTCCGGGATGATCGTTGGCCGAGCGAGACTGCACCTGCGGTATGCCGGTGCCGACAGGCAGCTTCGGACACTGGGCTTCTCAACCGTCGCGACTCCGTGGACCGAGGGGGCCGGCAGAGGCGAGCGTATCGCCGGCGCTACGTGCTTCTCATCGCCCGAGCTGGGCAAGCGTCACTGGGCTGCGCCCGACTCCGACTTCACCGATGCGGCGTTCCTTCCGGGAGCGTCTATCGTCTGGTACTCGGATGTCCGCAACGACAACGACGGATGGGTCTCAGCCGAGATCAATCCCGCCATCGTTCAGGCCATGGTCGCCGGGCTGTCTCACGGTCTCGCCGTGACCGATGAGAAGGGCCAGACCATGGCCAATAACGACGTCTTCTCACGTGAACAGACCGACTCGGCGCCATACCTTACGGTGGAGTGCCGGGAGGGCAACGAGACGGAAACGCGAGCGGCTCAGCTGGTCCAGCTCGAAGCGCTTCCCGCGCCCGAGCGCGTGACCACGACCCGATCGGCTGTGCGCATCCGTGCTGCCATGCCGCCCGGAGCGTTTGGCATCGAAGCCGCTCTGCGCATCGAGGGAGAGACCGCAGATAGTCCGGTGCCGAAGTGGGTTCTTGGCGTACCTGTCGCGCCGCGCGCTGAGGCTTGCCTCGATAACCTTCCCGGCAACGCCCAGATAGCGGTGATGGCTCGATCGGTAAGTCCATCCGGCTCTCGCGGACCTTGGACGATTGCGCGGGTTCGGTCGCCTGTGCGCCGTACGAGACCGGCGGCCCTGACCGTACCTACGGCTTTCGCTCGGCTCGGTCCGTGCCCGCCCAAGACACTCGGACCGCTGTCCGTAACGGTTACCAGGGGGGATGTTCGCCTCGATGCCGAAACCGGTCGGCCCGAACGTCCGGTGCCCAACCGACTATGGAACGGGCGCGCCATTCGACTCGATGCCTGCCGCGGCGAGCGCTTGGCGCTTATCGTAGGTGTCTGGGGCGGCGGCTCGGAAGTGTCCGATACTGTGGTGCGTTGCAGCCCGGCAAGCATGCAGTCCAAAGGTGTTCGGGTCGCCGTCAGCCGTATCCGAACGGTGCGTTCCGATCGCCTTATCGCGGATCTCTGCGTTCCTGACGGATTAGCGAAAGGACCTCCGGCGCCGCTCCCCACCGGCTTGCATCTCGTCGAGATTGACGTGCTGCCTAACCAACCGGTTGGTGTGCACAGCTTCAGCCTCGGCGTGTCGGCGAAACCCTATGGCGCCGTAGCGTTCCCCGTCGAGATCAAAGTCCTGCCCGCCGCGATTCCGGCTCGGCCCGGTTTCGAGGTTAGTCTGAATACATACGGCAGCCCGGCAAGGGCATCCGGCCTTGACCCGGCGTCTGAGGATGGGCTGAATGAGGAACTCAAGTACCATCGGCTTGCGCATGCCCACAGATGCACCCTGACGCCCCTTGGCTACTCGCACTCAGGCACGGTTGAGCCCGGCTACGCCCCGATGCTTGAGGGTGCAGGCGATGCGCGCCGGGTCAAGTCGTGGTCCGAGTGGGACAGGCGTTTCCACCGGTACATCACAGGCGAGGCGTTCGATGGACTGCCCAGGCCTCGACAGCCCATTACCCACATCTATCTTCCCTTCCACGAAGCGTGGCCCGAGGACATCCGCCGGCACTACTCCTACGCGCCGCGTGACCTGCGCTACCCCCAGATCATAGACGATCACGCCATGCTCGCCGGACCGATCGAGCGATTGATGTCCGCCGAGTACGCCGACGGGTTCCGCGCGGTCGTTCGCGCGTTCGCGGAACACCTGACCGCCGCCGGCAAGTCGCCGACCCGCGCGCACTTCTACCTCAACAACAAGTACTACTATCGCGATCCGCAGAATGGTGGCCGCGGCACATCGTGGTGGCTGTTGGACGAGCCCATGCATCGCGACGACTGGCTTGCTCTCGCATGGTTCGGGCGATTGCTGAAGGCGGAGCTCGCCCGATTGTACGACGCCCGCCCGCCGAGGAGCGCCGATCAGGGACCATCCGGCAAGGCGGCTGGCCAGGAGCGGCCGCGCATCATCTTCAGGGCTGACATCTCGAGACCGCAATGGCAGAGGGACTACCTTGACAACACGATTGACCTCATGGTAGTCAACGATGAGTTGTTCACCCGGCCAACGCTGATGGGACGCCTGAAGCAGCGGCTTGGTGTGACCCTATGGCATTATGGCGAGGCGCCTGCGCCGTCCCGGCCGCTCAGCGAGTTCGAAGCCTGGCCCACGCGGGCATATCTCGCGGGCGCCGACGGAGTGGTGCCGTGGCAGACTGTCGGCGGCGATGCCAACATCGAACGAGCGGAATCCACCGCGCTCATCGTGCCGGGCAGACGTCTCGGCGTGTCCGGCCCCTTGGCAACGCTTCGGCTCAAGGCGCTCGGACGCGGGGCTCAAGACGTCGAGCTGGCGATTGCTGTGGCCCGACGGCGCGGATGGTCTCGCGAGCAGCTTCGCCTCGCGCTGGCCGATCTGATTGCCTCTGGCGACGGTGAAGCCATGCGTGCAGCCCTTCGCTCGGCGCTCACGACTCAGCCGAGCCCCGCAAGCCAAGCGGCACACAGGTCGGGCCATGCCGATACAGGTCGCCCGCGTCCTCCGAGACCGAAACCGTGAGGCCCGTCGGCGTACACGTGCAGCTCACAGGCAACACCGGCTCTTCGGCACGCGGCGGCGTATGCGAGGGAGTTGCCAACGTCAATCACCGTGTCGTTCCACCCGTGGACGACAAACGACGGTGGCGAGTCCGGTGCGACGCGGGCATCGGCGTCAAGCTCGGCGGCAATCGGAGTCTCCGTTGCGTCACCAAGCAAAGCCGCACGGCACCCGGGATGCGCAAGGGAGCCTGCCATCTTGATCACCGGATAGATGAGGACTGCAAAGTCCGGACGGGCGTCGGTCCCGTCAGTCGTACATGTCGCGGTCAGGGCGGCAAGGTGCCCTCCTGCGCTGAAGCCAAGAACGCCCACGTGCGCGCCGTCGGCATTCCAGGCTGCTGCGTTGCGTCGGCACACGCGAACGGCCTCCAGCGCGTCGTCGAGCATCGCCGGATAGCGATACCGGGGCGCGAGGCGGTAGCGCACCACGACTCCGACGGCTCCCATGGACCGCACCCGGCGTGCCACCGGCGCAGCTTCGTGTTCCGCATGGGCCGAGTATCCGCCGCCCGGGAACACGACCACGATATTCCGGATCGGTGCATCGGACTTAGGCGCGTAGACAGCATATGTCGGTATGTCGGCAGGTTCTCGCCCGACGGCTCCAGGAGCATCGGCTTCCCAGAGCGGTCGGGCGTGTATCTCCTCAAGTCCCATTCTGTAGACGGTGTTTCGCGCGCGTTTGGCCATGGTCCTCAACCCCGATAGCTCGCTCATAGAAAGCACTCCCGAGAAACGCGTTAAACGCCGGGCCATCGAGCTCGGCTTCGACCTCGCCGGCATTGCCCCCGTCGCACCCAGCCAAGATCGAGATTACCTGATGGCGTGGCTCGAGGCAGGCCACCACGCCGACATGGCCTATATGCAGCGCAACATCGAATGCCGGCTCGATCCGACAACGCACTTGCCAGATGCAAGATCCGTGGTCATGGTTGCCGTAAGCTGCAATGTCGTCCTGCCGGAGCCCGAGCCGGGCATCGGGCGTTTCGCCCGTTACGCTCTGAACGACGACTATCACGACTGGATCGGCGTTCGCCTGCGTCAGCTGGCAAGTGAACTTCCGAACATCGTGGGACTTCCATGCCGCGCGAGGCCATTCTGCGACACCTCTGCCGTGCTTGAGCGCGAGCTCGCTCGGCGCGCTGGGCTCGGCTGGATAGGCAAGAACGCGATGCTGATCAACCGCAGGTGCGGTTCCCACATCCTTCTCGGGGGCATGTTCGTGGATATTCAGCTCGTCCCTGACGCGGAAACGACGGCGCATTGCGGTAGTTGCCGACGCTGCCTCGAAGCATGCCCAACTCGCGCGATTGTGGCGCCTCGAGTTGTGGAGGCACGGCTGTGCATTGCATACCACACGATCGAGTCGCGCTCTTCCATACCCGAGCGAATCGCGGCCGGCATGGGGAGCCGGGTCTTCGGGTGCGACATCTGCCAGGAGGTATGCCCCTTCAACAACCGGAAAACGCCGCAGACTCGGCACGACGCATTTCGGCCGCGAGCGGCAGTATGTGATCGTCCGCTGGCGGAACTTGCCTCGCTGACCGACGACGACTTTCGGCATCAGTTCAGCAAGAGCGCGGTGAAGCGTGCCAAGGCTCGAGGTCTGCGGCGGAATGCGCTTGCGGCGCTCAAAGCGAACGAGGAGGGTTCGCAGGAACCCTCCTCTTCCTCAGACGATTGAGCGTTTGAGGCGCTACTTGTCGCGATCGGCCTTGGCGAGGTTGGCCTGGGCAGCCGCGAACCGCGCAATCGGAACTCGCCGCGGAGAGCAGCTCACGTAGTTCAATCCGATCTCGTGGCAGAACTCGATGGAGTTCGGGTCGCCGCCGTGTTCGCCGCAGATGCCGAGCTTCAGTTTCGGGTTGACCGAGCGTGCATCCTCGACGCACATGCGCATGAGCTTGCCGACGCCCTCTCGGTCAATGGAAGCCGTCGGGTCGCCGGGGAAGATCTTCTCGTCGGTGTACAGCCGCATGAACTTGCCGGCATCGTCGCGGCTGATGCCGTAGGTCATCTGCGTCAGGTCGTTGGTCCCGAACGAGAAGAAGGAGGTCTCGGGCGCGATTTCGGCGGCGGTGAGGGCTGCGCGCGGGATCTCGATCATGGTGCCGAACATGTAGTCCACTTCGACGCCTTCGGCGTGCATGGTGTCCTGAGCCGTCTTCTCGAGGCGGGTCTTCACCCACTTGAGCTCGTTGACGTGGCCTACCAGCGGGATCATGATCTCGGGATGCACATCCATGCCCGACTTCTTCACTTCGCAAGCGGCGCCGATGATCGCGGCAACCTGCATCTGCACGATGCCCGGCATGTAAACGGAGAGACGGCATCCGCGAAGGCCGAGCATGGGGTTGGCTTCGTGCATGTTGCGGACGGCGCCCAGGAGCTTGCGCAACTCAGGCAGCTTCGGCGATGCGGGATCGGTGCACTCCAACTGCGTGACCTCGACGAGGAGATCGCGCTCGGCGGGAAGGAACTCGTGCAGGGGCGGGTCAATGAGGCGCACCGTGACCGGGCGTCCGCCCATCGCCTTGAAGATGCCGACGAAGTCGGCGCGCTGGAGCGGAAGCAGGGCAGCCAGGGCATCCTCACGCTCCTGCTCGGTGTCGGCCAGGATAAGTTTGCGAACCAAAGGCACGCGCTCACCGAGGAACATGTGCTCGGTCCGGCAGAGTCCGATGCCTTCAGCCCCGAAAGCCACGGCCTGAGCCGCCTGCTCGGGGGTGTCGGCATTGGCGCGGACGCCAAGCTTGCGGGCTTCATCCGCCCACGTGAGGAGCCGCTCGACCTCGCCCGAGACTTCCGGATCCTTGGTCGGGAGCTCGCCCGAGTAGACGACGCCCTCTGAGCCGTCAATGGAGATCCAGTCACCCTCGTTCAACGTTACGCCGTGAGCGGTGATGGTCTTGGCGGCTTCATCAATGTGGATGTCGGAGCAGCCGCATATCGTCGGAATGCCAAACTGGCGCGCGACCAGGGCCGCGTGCGATGTGCGCCCGCCACGGCTGGTCAGGACGCCACGGCTGGCCAGCATCCCTGCGAGGTCGTCCGGGTTCGTCTCTTCTCGAACCAGAATGAGCGCCGCCTCAGGATCATCCCTGTGGATCGCAACGGCCTCGTGCGAGTCGAGAACGATGCGGCCGGACGCAGCGCCGGGACCTGCGTTCATGCCCTTGGCGATGATCCGGTCCCCGGGCTTCTCGACGAACTGCGGGAACATCGTCTGCTCGAGGAGCTCTGGGGTAACTCGGGCCGCGAGCGCCTCTTCCTTCGTGATGAGCCCCTCGTCAACCATGTTGACGGCGATCTTCACCGCGGCAACGCCCGTTCGCTTGCCGGCGCGACACTGAAGGATGAAGAGGCGACCGTTCTCGATGGTGAACTCGATGTCCTGAACGTCGCGATAGTGGTTCTCAAGAGTCTGGGCAATCTCGGCAAACTGCTGATATATCTGCGGGTTGGCCTCGGCCAGGGTCTGGATGTCCATCGGGGTCCGAACGCCTGCAACCACATCTTCGCCCTGGGCGTTCATGAGGTACTCGCCGTAGAGCTTCTTCTCGCCCGTTGCCGGGTTCCGCGTGAACGCTACACCGGTGCCTGACGAGTCGCCCGTGTTGCCGAAAACCATGGACTGGACATTGACGGCGGTACCGAGCGAGTCGCTGATCTTCTCCTTCTTGCGGTACACGATGGCTCGGTCGTTGTTCCACGATCGGAACACGGCCTCGATGGCCATCTCAAGCTGCAGGAAGACGTCCTGGGGAAACTCCTTGCCCGTCCGTGCCTTGGTGTGCGCCTTGAACTGCTCGCACAGTGACTTGAGGTCGCCTGCGCCCACATCGGTGTCCTGCTTCGCGCCGAGACGGCCCTTGAGCTGTGTGAAGAGATCCTCGTATTCCTTCTTGGGAACGTCCATCACGACGTCGCTGAACATCATGATCAGGCGACGATAGGCATCGTAGGCGAACCGCGGATTGCCCGTCTTGGCAATGAGTCCCTCGATTGTCGTATCGTTGAGCCCAAGGTTCAGGATCGTGTCCATCATCCCGGGCATGCTGAACTTCGCGCCGGATCGAACGGAAACGAGCAGCGGATTGGAAGGATTGCCGAGGGTCTTGCCCATCTTCTCCTCGACCACCTTGAGTGCGGCCCGGACTTCGTCCATCAGGCCGTCCGGCAACCGTCTGCCGCTCTCGTAGTACTCGGTACAGACCTCTGTGGTGATGGTGAAGCCCGGCGGAACCGGTAGGCCGATATTCGTCATCTCCGCCAGGTTCGCGCCTTTGCCTCCCAGCAGGTCGCGCATCTTCGCGTTGCCTTCGTGGAAGAGCCAGACGCGCTTCTGGTTGGTCATCTAAGGGTGTCCTCCTTGCTCGTGTCGCATGATATGTGGGGTTGAGCACGAGCCAAACCCGACTATTGTACCCGCAAGCCCGGGCGGCTTCCGGCAGCCAAACCGCGCCTGCTCGCGAACCGGCACTTCTGCGCCTTGCCAACGGTATACTGAGGTGATGATCACCATGAAAGCCAAGGCGATCGAGCCAAGCGCGCCGATCAAGCTGCCCGACATCATCAGCGCGCTATGGCAGACACGCCATCCCGACATTGTCAGACTCGGACATCCTGCGCTGCGGCAGGTTGCGCGTCCGGTCGCCAAGCCCGATGCAGAGACCCGACGGCTTGTTGACCGGATGAAGGCAGCCATGCGTGCAGAACACGGCATCGGACTGGCTGCCCCTCAGGTTGGAGTGGACCTTCGGGTCATTATCTACACGCTGCCTGAAGAGCGCGCGCCGATCCACGTTCTGATCAATCCAAGGATCGTTTCAGCCAAGGGAGAACAGACCGCCGTAGAAGGCTGCCTCTCGCTGCCGTATCTGCACGGCGAGGTCACACGTGCCTATGAGATTACCGTCAAGGGACTGGACATGCTGGGCCGTCCGGTAAAGCGGCGCGCGTCGGACCTCGAGGCCCGTGTCATCCAGCACGAGATAGACCACCTCGATGGCGTGCTCTTTATTGATCGCGTTGATCCAGCCACGCTCTACTGGGAACTTCCCGAGACGGTTGCGGCGCCCCTCGACGATGGCACTGGAGAATGAGTGAGAGTTCGGGAAGGCCTGCCCGACTCGTGTTCTTCGG
>JBBIQU010000022.1:17179-28826 GCA_037442185.1 Chthonomonadales bacterium
TCGGCACTGCCGCATTCGCGGTTCCGTCGCTTGAGCGTCTCGCAGCCGATCACCGCTTCGACGTAACTGCCGTCGTCACCCAGCCCGACCGACCCAGTGGCCGAGGCAGATATGCGATGCCCCCTGCCGTGAAGACGGCAGCCCAAAGGCTCGGAGCAGACGTACTCCAACCGGAGCGTATCCGGACCGAGTCGTTCCGCAACGCGATGCAGGCGTTGTACCCCACGTTCTTCGTTGTCGCGGCCTACGGGAGGATCCTCCCCCCTGCCCTCTTGAGCGTGCCCCGACTCGGACCCATCAATGTCCACGGGTCTCTCTTGCCAGAATACCGGGGAGCGGCGCCGATTCAGCGCGCCCTGATGGATGGCCGGACTGTCACCGGGGTCACGACAATGCTCATGGCTCCGGAGCTCGATGCAGGCGACATGTTACTGCAGGCGACATATGATGTCAGGCCCGATGACAACGCCGAGACTGTCACAGTGGCCCTTGCTCAACTCGGCGCCGACCTCGTCGTCAGCACCCTAACGGGCCTCCTGAACGCGTCTCTGCAGCCTGTTCCGCAGGACCATAGCCGAGCGACCTACGCCCCTCCCATAACGCCGGCAGACGCCCTGCTGGACTGGTCGAAGGAGGCGCCCGCAATCGTCAATCAGGTGCGTGGCCTCTCTCCGCGACCCGGCGTGGTCACCGAGTACGGCGGCCGGCTCCTGAAGGTGATCGGGGCTTCGCTCTGGCACGAAGCTGCCGATGAGCCGCCCGGGGTCGTTCTCCGCCTCGCCCGGGAAGGCGTCGTCGTCGCAGCCGGATCGGGCTCTGTGTTGCTTCGCGACGTCGTACCCGAGGGCAAGAGGCCGATGACCGCCGCCGCATGGGCGCGAGGCGCCCGCGTGACAACAGGCAGCGCCTTTGCGCTCACACCCAGCCTCAGGAATGTTGCAGCCCCTCGATCAGCAACGGCCTGACCGGCGACGCCTCGGCGTCTCTCCACTTCAGCGGAGCGCAGACGAGGAAGTAAGCGCCGGGCGCGATCCGCTCGAGATCCAGGTTCTCAAGCACGCAGCATCCATGGCCCAAGAGGGCCTTGTGTGCCGCGAAGCTGGAGCTGTCCGGCGCATCAATGGACATACAGGTGGTTCCAACGAGCCTGACGCCCTTGCTGACGAGCCACTCGGCTGCGTTCGGTTCGAGCCAGAATGTTTCGCCACATCGGTCCGGCCCGCCGCGGAACAGCACGCGCTCAGCGGGTTGTTTCATAGCCTTGGCCAGCTCGTCTGTCGCAATCGGGCCGCTCCGGCTGAGCATCACGACGTCGGCGGGTCCGACCAGATTCTCTATGGGAACGCCGGCAATGTCATCCCCGCCTTCGATGAAGTGTGCAGGCGCGTCAATGTGCGTCCCACAATGGCACGAACAGCTCAGGGCTGTCAGCGCATAAGGGCTGCCGACGCTGAATGTGGCCAGACGTCGCAGCGTTGGAGCAGGATCTCCGGGCCAGAGCGTGACCTCATCCGGTATCACGCGGCCTATGTCGTGTACAATCATCGCATGAACGCCTTCCTTTCGCCACCCTTCCCCATTAGCTGTAGCCCGGTTATCCTGCGTTGACACGCAACGTCTTTCTGCGCCTCGCGCCTCTTTCCTGTGCGCTCGCGGCGGTCCTCGTTCTCGACGCGGCGCGCATCGGTGTGGCAGGCGCCTTCGACGAGCGTGGCCTCGAGGACTTGGCGAAGCGTGTCGAGAAAGCCGTGAACTCCGGTGATCCGGTGGCCGTTGAGGGCCTGACGGCCGCAGGCGTGGCCAACGACAATAGGTGGATCAGGGAGTGGCGTGAGGGCG
Source organism: Chthonomonadales bacterium (assembly GCA_037442185.1). Taxonomy (GTDB): domain Bacteria; phylum Armatimonadota; class Chthonomonadetes; order Chthonomonadales; family CAJBBX01; genus JAAYVH01. The sequence goes on from JBBIQU010000022.1 coordinate 19,019, forward strand.
GAAACCCGAGAAAGTGGAAAGCCGGCATCGTTCGGCTTCCCGTTCGTGGGCGCGCTCCGATGCTGCATGTGAGCCGCATGCAGCTGTGCCAGAGCTCCAACGACCACCTGTACATGATTGCCGGCACCCCCTCTCGGCCCGAGTTGGGCCGCGAGATCCCCGAGACCGCGCTCATGGGCGCGCGCGTCCTGAGCCACCGGCTTTCGGCGACCTTTGACCCGACCGCGCATCGCGTTGCGATCGAGGACGACGCAATGTTCGAGCGTCGCCCGGACACATGGCAGACATGTACGTTCCGATTGAACGCATGTTTTTCCGTCACGGATGTCAAGGTCAACGGGAAACCCTCAGATCACGTTCGCGCCGGCGGATTCCTCTTCGTGCCCAAGCCGGCCGGGAATACTGCTACCCTGTCCCTCAAGATAGGCGGCATCCTTCCTTCGACAGGAGAGACGTTCGTAGCATCAGAGGAGTCGGCGCTTACGGCTTACTGGTATCCCCACACGGGACGGTTGCCCGCGACGACGGATGTGCGCGTTTCGACGCCTGAAAGCTGGCACGGGATCGCTACCGGACGCCTGGTGTCCGAGACCGCGGCCGACGGCGTTCGGACGTCACGGTGGCGCAATGACCTTCCGATCAGCTACATCACGGTGGCAGCGGGACGATACACCCGCACCTCAAGAACGACCGACGGCAGAACGCTCTCGGTCTGGCTCCGAAGGCACTCGGCGAATAAGGCCAAGGAGGCTCTCGATCACGCGGAGACCGCCATCCGGTTCTTCAGCGACCGCATCGCGCCGTTCCCGTATGACCGGTACACAGTGGTAGAGTCCACCATATTCCCGCCGGCGCTGGAGGCCTACTCGTTCACGTTGGTTGGTACGAACGCGATTCCCGGCGTCATCGTCCACGAAGTCTCGCACACCTGGTGGGGCGGCCTCATTCCCAACACATACACCAGGTCCATGTGGAACGAAGCCTTTGCCACCTACTCGGAGTCTCTCTATCGGCGACTTGCCGAATCGGGGGATTCGGCCGGTACCCCCGGCGATGGCGCCGCGCAGGCCGCGCTCAATGTGCCGCACGTGATTCCCTTGCGCAAGGTGACCGACGCAATGCACCCGGTTCACGCCGGGATCGGGTACGGCAAGGGCTCGCTCGTGTTGGAGCAACTCGAACGGATGTTCGGAACGGAGCGCATGCTAAGTGCGCTCCGGGCCTTCGTTGCCCGTCACCGGCGCGGCGATGATGCCGATTGGCAGGACTTCGAAGAGGCGCTTGCAGCCGCCTGCGGCCCAGAATGGAAGAACGCGCTTCGCGCGTGGCTTGACCATGCCGGCTTGCCGACATTCAACGTCAGCGGCGTCGGCACCCGGAAGACCGCCGGCGGCTACGAAGTCACCGGAACCCTTTCGTCATCTCCCGATGGCTTCTGGGCGTTGATACCTCTGCGCCTACAGACGGACGGCGATCCCGTGGTTGCCAACGTCCTGATCAAGGGCGACCCGACCGAGTTTCGCGTCCAGACGCGCGCCCGCCCAACGGAACTCGCTGTTGACCCTGACGGCCTCGTCGCGCGGACGTCCTCAACGTCGCGCATGACACTCCGTGTGCCGATCGGCCCATGACACTATCGGCGTGACCTTCTGCTTGAGTGCCATGGCAGACGGCTTGTCTGGTGGGCCAACGCGGCGGCGGGCACTGTGCTTGACTTTGGCGATGCAGGTGCCGTATACTCTCCCTGTCTCCGGTCAGTCCGGCACTCATGCGCTCGTAGCTCAGCGGATAGAGCGACAGGTTGCGGACCTGTAGGTCGGGGGTTCAAGTCCCTCCGAGCGCGCCATGGAAGCTGAAGGCGTTGTGTCGTCTTCAGCTTCCGCTGTGTCTGACTGCCCTCGTAGCTCAGTGGATAGAGCTGGGGCGTCCTAAGCCCTGAGTCGGGGGTTCGATTCCCTCCGAGGGCGCTCTTCCGTTAGGCACGGAGGGGTCGCATAGTGGTCGAGTGCGCCCGCCTCGAAAGCGGGTAGGCCCAAAAGCCTCGCGGGTTCGAATCCCGCCCCCTCCGTTCCCCCGCTGTTCCGCGTTACTGCCCCTCGACGTCTGAACCCGGACGGGCACGCGCCTGCGCGTGGTTTCTGATAGGGTGAAACTATGCGCGCTCGATCTCCGTAAGGACACTTGACAAACATGCACTCAAGTTGAATAATAGTTGAGCACTAACTTGTAGCGCTGAAAGGCGCCGATCGTAGGTGGAGGAACCGAAATGGCTAAGACAGTTGGAATTGATCTGGGAACGACCAACTCCGTGGTCGCAGTCCTTGAAGGCGGCGAGCCTGTTGTCATCCCGAATGCCGAGGGCAGCCGACTGACTTCTTCGGTAGTTGGCTTCACGAAGACGGGCGAACGTCTGGTTGGCGCGGCCGCCAAGCGCCAGGCCATCATCAACCCAGAGCGCACGGTCATCTCGATCAAGCGCCGGATGGGCACGAGCGAGAAGATCGCCATAGACGATAGAACCTACACTCCCGAGCAGATTTCGGCCATGATCCTGCAGAAGCTGAAGACGGACGCCGAGGCCTACCTCGGTGAGAAGGTCGAGTCCGCAGTTATCACGGTCCCTGCCTACTTCAACGACGCTCAGCGAACCGCTACGAAGAACGCGGGCGAGATCGCCGGACTCAAGGTCCTGCGCATCATCAATGAACCGACGGCCGCTGCGCTGGCCTACGGTCTTGACAAGAAGAAGAACGAGACGATCCTCGTGTTCGATCTTGGCGGCGGGACCTTCGATGTGTCCATTCTCGAAGTCGGCGACGGCCTGTTCGAGGTCAAGTCCACAGCCGGCGATACGAAACTCGGCGGCGACGACTGGGATGAGCGCATTGTGCAGTACGTTGCGGGCGAGTTCAAGAAGGAGAAGGGCATTGACCTGACCAAGGACCGTCAGGCAATGCAGCGCATCCGCGAGGCGGCCGAGAAGGCGAAGATCGAGCTGTCGAATGTCGTCCAGGCCAACATGAACCTTCCGTTCATCAGCGCGAATGCCGACGGAGCCGTCCACCTGGACGTAACGCTGACCCGCGCCAAGTTCGAGGAACTGACCCGTGACCTCGTCGAGCGCTGTGAGGGACCGTTCCGCAGGGCGATTCAGGACGCCAAGATCAACGCGTCGGACATTGACGAGATCGTCCTCGTGGGCGGCTCGACCCGCATGCCGATGATACAGGAACTCGTGAAGCGCCTCGGAAACGGCAAGGACCCCAACAAGGGTGTCAATCCCGACGAGGTGGTCGCCGTGGGAGCCGCGATCCAGGCTGGAGTGCTTGCGGGTGAAGTCAAGGATGTCGTTCTTCTCGACGTGACACCGCTCTCGCTCGGTATCGAGACGCTCGGTGGCGTCTTCACCAAGCTGATCGAGCGCAACACGACCATCCCGGTGCGCAAGTCCGAGGTGTTCTCTACTGCCGACGACGGTCAGACAACCGTCCACGTCAAGGTGTTCCAGGGCGAGCGTGAGATTGCCGCGCACAACAAGCTTCTCGGCGACTTTGTGCTGACAGGACTGCCGCCGGCGCCGCGTGGCGTTCCGCAGATCGAGGTCACCTTCGACATAGACGCCAACGGCATCGTCAATGTATCGGCCAAGGACCGTGCTACCGGCAAGGAACAGAGCATCACCATCACCGGCTCAAGCAACCTCGATAAGCGTGACATCGAGCGGATGGTTCAGGAAGCCGCATCGCACGCCGAGGAGGACCGACGCCAAAAGGAACTCGCCGAGGTCAAGAACCAGGCCGACTCGCTGCTCTATCAGACTGAGCGCCTCCTGAAGGACCTTGGCGACAAGGTTCCGGCGGATGAGCGCCTCCGGATCGAGACGGCCATGGAGAACGTGAACCAGGCGGTGAAGTCCGATGAGGTTGCCAACATCAAGAGGACGGTTGAGGAACTCCAGCAGGCCAGCTACAAGCTGAGTGAGATCCTGTACAAGCAGTCAGCGGCCCAGGCTGAAGAGGGTTCAGGGCCGTCCGATACCGCTCAGGATACGTCCGAATCGGATGGGTCTGATGACGTCATTGACGCGGAGTTCAAGCAGTAATCGTTCAGGCTGCGATGCTGTCTGGATCGCGCGTTGATCGAACAGGGGTGGTACTGTGAACCGGCCGCAATACCGGGATTACTACAAGATCCTAGGAGTGAGTCGTGGCGCCGACGAGAAGGAGATCAAGTCGGCGTACCGGCGGCTTGCTCGCAAGTACCACCCCGACGTAAATCCCGGCGACAAGTCGGCTGAGGAGAAGTTCAAGGAGATCAGCGAAGCCTACGATGTCCTGAGCGATCCGCACAAGCGCGCACAGTATGACAGCTTTGGCGATCAGTGGAAGGCCTTCAGCCAGCCGGGAGCGCGGTCCGGGCCGAACCCATTCCAAGCTTCGCCGGAAGGGTTTGAGTTCGGGTTTGGAGCAGGCGGCCAAAGCCTGAACGACTTCTTCGAGAGTCTCTTTGGCGGCCGGCAGAGCCGTGCGCGAAGGGCAGCCTCGCGCGGCGAAGACGTCGAGTTCGGCATTGAGGTTACCCTTGACGAAGTCATGAACGGCTCCGTCAAGGAACACACGGTCAATATCGAGGACGTCTGCGCTGCGTGTGGCGGCTCGGGAGCTACGCGCAGGGCTCGCGGCGCGTTCGACATTGGTGCGCCTCCGTGCGCCAACTGCCGCGGTCAGGGTCGTACCTCGCGCACTCGCCGCATCAAGGTGAAGGTTCCGGCCGGCGTCGAGGACGGGCGTCGCCTTTGCCTCAAGGGGCAAGGGGGCTCCGGTCCTGACGGCACGCGTGGAGACCTGTACCTGGTGGTGCGCGTCAAGCCGCATCCCGAGTTCCAACTCCGCGACCGTGACATCCACACGGAGGTGGACGTACCCTACACTGTGGCGGCCTTGGGCGGAGAGGTGCAGGTCAAGACGTTGAACGGTACCCGCTCGCTGAACATCCCGCCGGGCGTCCAGAGCGGTCAGAAACTGCGCGTGGCGGGCCAGGGAATGCCCAACCCGGGCGGTAAGCCCGGCGACCTGTATGCGCGACTGCGGCTGACCGTCCCGAAGGAACTCACACCCAGAGAGCGCGAGCTGCTCACGGAACTTGGCCGCCTCAGGGGCGACACCACCCGCACATAGCGTCGGAGGTCAATCCAAGATGCCACGTCCCCCGCAGGAACCCGTATACATGATTAGCGTTGCGGCCCAACTCACAGGACTGCATCCCCAGACGGTTCGCCTGTATGAGAGGCTGGGTCTTGTTACGCCGCGACGGGTTAGCAATAAGAACCGGCTCTATTCGGATGCCGACATCGCTCGCCTCCAGCAGATCCGGCGATTCACGCGCGACATGGGCGTGAATCTTGCCGGCGTGGAGGTCATCCTGGATCTCCTGCGACGGATTGAGGACCTGCAACAGGAGATCGAACGCCTCAGAGAGGAAGTTCAGACCGCCGCCTCTGAGGCATCCCATCGCCCGTAGGACACCGTAACTCAGTGCCTGAAGTGCCGCACTCCGGTGTAGACCATCGCCATATTGTGCTTGTCGCAGACGGACACCGTGTCGGCATCGCGTCTTGAGCCACCGGGTTGAATGATCGCCGTCACGCCGGCTGCCGCTGCAGCTTCGGGACCGTCGGCAAACGGGAAGAACGCATCGGAGGCTAGGACGGACCCACGAGACCGCGGGCCGGCGCCATCAACGGCGAGCTTCACTGACTGGACACGATTCATCTGCCCTGCCCCTACCCCGACGAGTTGCCGGCCGCGCGCCAGAACAATGGCGTTGGACTTCACATGCCGGACGACCCGCCATGCGAACATCAGCGAATCCAGCTCGTCCGGTGTCGGCTGACGGCGCGTCACCACCCTCAGATCGTCGCATGTGATCAACTTCAAGTCGCGATCCTGTACAACCAAACCGCCGACGATCTTCTTTACGTCGTATCCGGCGGCTCGTGCGCGCCATCCTTCGAGGTCGCCCACTTCGATCAGCCTGACGTTAGCCCCCCACCTGGGACGGTGGGTGATCGTATGGAGCGCGTCGCTGTCGTAGCCTGGCGCAACAATGACCTCAAAGAAGAGCCCCTGCTCAGTCAGATGTCTGGCGGTCTCGGCGTCAACGCGCCGGCTGAATGCAACGATCCCGCCGAACGCTGACACTGGATCGCCCTCAAGCGCTTGGTCGAAGGCCGCCGCGAGGTTCCCGGCGATGGCCGCGCCGCACGGGTTGGTATGCTTGACGATCACACAGGCCGGCGCTGCGTCCAGGTCCTTGACCGCTTCCAGGGCCGCATTCGCATCGCAGAGATTGTTGTAGGAGAGCTCCTTACCGCCGAGGACACGCCCGTGTCCAATGCAGGGCTCTCCTGTATCCCTCTCGCGATAGAACGCTGCTGTCTGATGGGGGTTCTCTCCGTATCGGCATGGGTATGCGAGTGTGCCCGAGAAGGTGATCTGCTGGGGGAACTCATTCGGGACCGCGCAGGCGCGCATCCACGCGGCAATCTCCGCGTCGTAGGCAGCGGTGTGAGCGTATGCCTTGGCCGCCAGCCGCCTTCGAAACTCAACGGTCGTACGGCCCTCGTTTCGATCCATCTCGGCGATGACCGCGTCGTAGTCTGCTGAGTCCACCACAACCGTGACGTGGGAATGGTTCTTTGCGGCCGAACGGACCATCGCCGGTCCGCCTATGTCTATGTTTTCGATACAATCTTGTACGCGCGCGCCGGAGCTGACCGTTTTCTCGAACGGGTACAGGTTCACGCATACCACGTCTATCGTCGGAATGCCGGCCGCCCGTGCCGTCTGAACATGCTCTTCCAGGTCGCGTCGGTACAGGATCGCTCCATGCACCATGGGATGCAGGGTCTTGATCCGACCGTCAAGCATCTCCGGGAAGCCGGTCAGGTCCTCAACGGCGACAACAGGCACGCCGGCAGAGGCGAGCGCCTTGGCGCTTCCTCCCGTGGAGACGATGGTGTAACCGTGCCTGACGAGGCCGTCTGCGAACTCAACTACTCCCGTCTTGTCGCTGACGCTAATGAGCGCGTAAGCGCGACGAGTGTTCCCCATTTCTTGTTCCCCCAAAGCAACGAGCGCCTGAGCTGCCCCAATGAGCTGCCCAGGCGCTCGGCTATGTTTCCAGCGAACGCTCCCCCGGGGTTCAGTCCCCGATTGCGCCAGTCACGTTCGCAACAGTGCCATTATGGCACAGGATTGGCCTGCTGTAGCGCTGGAGCTTTGGCGATCAGCGGGGTTATGGCTGCGTCCAGAGTCGCCTCGGTCGCGCCGGCTTCGACGCCGTCGAAGAGGTACCAGCGTTCGACGTGCTCGATCGTGTCGCCCGGACGCATCGTCATGAGGGGACCGACCGTTTCGACCTCCATGAACGTTCCCTTTGTGAACGTTTCGCAGTTGCACCCCTCATCGGGGTACTTGGCATCGGCTATCCACGGAAACCGCTTAACAAAGAGCGTCTTGCCGTTCAGGTAGGCCATCCACCCCTGTTTGTTCGCTACGCCGACCTTCTGGGCGAAGTTCAGACTCGCTTCAGTCCGAAGTCGAAGGTACTTCTTCCCGATCGTCCACCGTGGGTCTGTGAGATCAGTGTAGTGCCACAGCACCATGGGTCGGGCTGGTAGCACGTAATCATCGTGCGAGATGAACTTCTCTTGCGGGATGATTGTCGTACCGCCACCCGCCACGATCGTGAGAGCCCATGCTGCCGCCTCGACCGGCCAGACCCCCTTATTCGTAAGCCGATGCTGGACCGTGACACCCGTTCCCGAGGGGTCCAGCGAGACGATCAGCTCCTTCTGCATACCGGTCTTGGCCTCGACCGGCTGGCTGAGCTTGATCCCGCCGTCCATCACCTCGAAGGCGATCGGCTCGTTGTCCGGATAGTAGCTCCGAGGCATCACCTCGGGCGCGTGCCAGAACCGGTGGCCTCCGTAGGGTTTCCACGCACCCCACTCGGTCGTGACCGCGTCATCGGGCATCTCGGCGAATACGTTCGCCTTGCCGACGAAGCCATATCGGATCACGCGTGGTCCGATATCGGTGGTCACAATCACTTCGACCGCGCCGTTGGTCAGCCTGTAGCAGTTCGGCTGGCCAAAGTACGCCACTTTCTCCACTCTTACATCCCCCTTTGCGGCAACTCCGCACATTGCCCCCAGTCCCATCGCCGCCAGAGCAGCGAGCAAGCAAACGCGCATGGTTCGATTCTCCCGTCTTCTCGCTAACCTATCCGTCGAGCACAAGTACTCTGCCGTCTTCCACCCGGAGTCTGCCCTCAGCGAACAGACGAACGGCTTCGGCGTACGTCCGATGCTCAACCGGCAATACCCGCGCGGCAAGATCATCCGGCGTATCGTTGGGTAGCACGGGCACTTTGCGCTGCAGGATGATGGGGCCGTGATCGTACTCCTCATCCACGAAATGCACCGTACACCCCGACTCCGTCGCCCCGCTCGCTACAACAGCCTCATGGACCGCATGACCGAACATGCCGCGACCGCCAAACCCGGGCAACAGGGCCGGATGCACGTTCATGATCCTCCAGCGGTAGGCAGTGACCACCTTCGACGGCAGGAGCCGCATGTAGCCGGCGAGACACACGAGGTCAACGCGGTGCGAAGCGAGGGCCTCCAGCAAGCTATCGGCGTATGCCTCGTCGCGATCGTTCTTGTCCCGTCGCAACACGATTGTCTCGATCCCGGCAGCTTTCGCCCGATCCAGGGCCGGCGCGCCCTTACGCGAACCGATCACGAGTACCACGCTGCCCGGTATTAGCCCGTTTCCGCAGGCGTCAATGAGCGCCTGCAGGTTGGATCCGCGTCCGTGACCGCTGACCATCACGGCGATGCGGATCGGATGCTTGTCTCCCGTTCGTTTCAAGGGCTCGTCCATGCCGCCCCTCATTATGCGCACGCGTCCCGAAGGCGTCAAGGGGCGAGCTCGCGCGATTTCATATATAGCGCCCGCAAACCTGCAACAACCGGCTTGGTCCATTGTCTCACCCCTCAGCAAGCAATCTTCACGACGAGGTTCTCAACGATGCAAACAATCCCCAACGGCAGTAACGCTCATCACAACCTGGAGGTGACGGTGATGCAATGTCAAGACGTCTGGGATCTCCTTTCGGCCTATGCCGATGGCGAGACCAACGCTCACGAGACCGAAGTGGTCGAAGCGCACATCGCTGTGTGCAGTGACTGCGCTCGTGATCTTCAGTTCATGCAGGGAACGCAGCATGCCCTGCAGGCCATTCCCGAGGTAGAGCCGCCCATCAGCCTGCGCTCGGCGATCCTGGCCGCGACAGTCAACAGGCCCAGCCTCACCGAGCGGTTCGCGACTGCGGTCCGCCGGGGTCTCGCTCCTGCGCCGGTTCGGTACGGCGCTCTTGCAGCAGCCGGCGCAGCCGCAGCCCTGACGGCGGTCACGATCCGCGAGGGCAACAACCCGGTCCATTACATCCCGAAGGAGCCGACGACCGTGGCGACCGCTCCGCATGCGTCCGAAGATGCTCCAGCGATCTCCTCGGGTCCGTCGGTTGACCTGCTCGACGTGTACGAGCCGCAGCCGAGCGTCGAGTCGCATCCCGCGCCTCGCGTTCGTGTGGCCCGCTCAAAGCGCAACGATCAGCGTCCGGTCGTGAAACTCGCCAAGGCATCGCAACCGACGACGGCCCGGCGTGGCGCCAAGGCAGCGTCCAACCCATCGGCAGACACTCGGACCAATCAGCCGGCCATCCTTGAGGATCTCAG
>JBBIQU010000022.1:28868-38682 GCA_037442185.1 Chthonomonadales bacterium
GGCGCGGGCGAAGAGCCGACCACAACTCCCGATCCCGAACCGACGACGCGCACGCTCGTGGCCTCTTCCGACAGGAACGCCGGCGACACACCCAATGGCGGCGCAGAGCCGACCGATCGCGGTCCCCGCATCGTTCTGACCGCCTCCTCGGTCGCGCTCGATCCATCCCAGGTGGCGACGCTCGCCGATCTGCGCCGATCGCTCAGTCATCAGCAGGGACGGAACGTCGCCAATCCGGCGTCTACCCGTCGCGACCGGCAGATTCGGGTTGATGTGATCCGAGGCAGCTTCTAACACTCACGACATCCAGCAAGTCAAGGCACCTCTCATGGAGGTACGTTCATGAACCGAAACCGAATAGCAACACTGGCCACGCAACTGGCGGCGGGCGCTCTTCTGATGAGTGTCCGCTTCGGCGCTTCTGCTCAGACGCCCGTTGCTGCACCGTTCGACCTCACCGGGAAGCTGGAGAGGCCGAGCGCCTTCGCAGGCCAGAACCTCGCATACGTGGATAAGAACGGCGAGGCCAACCGCGCGTCCAAGCCCTTCCTCGAGACCCTTCGAGGCAACGGCACACGAGCGGGCTACATGCTATCGCATGGCGGCGTCGTGCCTGCGTCGGTTCGCGTCTCGGTTGGCGCTCGCACCCTCCGGGTCAATACGGATTACAGCCTTGACTACAACAGCGGCATGCTGATCTTCGCCGAACCGGTTCGCCGGTTCGATACCGTGACCATCTCCTACTCCTACGTTGACGGCCTGGACGACTCACGAACGGTCGCGCCCGCCAGCGGACTGACCATGAACTTCCGCGGCACGACCATGAACTTCGGGTTTGGCGTGTCCTCTTTCAACGGCCTCGACTTCAACAGCTACGGCCTCGCCATGAACAGCAAGGTCGGCAAGGGCGGCACCCTGAAGGGCCTGATGTACTTCAGCACCCCTGCCGCAAACAACGGCAATGTTGTCGGTCGAACCGATGCAACCCGCGCCTCTAACTCCCGACGCAACCAGGCGGCGGCCAAGGATGACAGCCTGATCACTCAGGACCTCTCGATGAAGGTCGGCAACGCATCGGTCCGAGCCACCTACCAGAATGTCGGCAGCGGGTTCGGAGGCTTTCAGGCCATGCGCCAGTCCAATGCCAACAATGCGGACCTGCTGAAAGAGATCGCTACCCTGGAGAAAGAGCGAGGCATTCGCCGACTCGGATTCGGAAGCGCGCTGCAGCTCGGCGCGGGAAATGCGGCCGGCATTGACTGGGATCGTATCTCCGATGCACAGGGCGACATTACCAAGCAGGGCCTGTCCCTCAACCTGAAGGGTATGGCCTTCCAGTACAGCGATATGTCCATTGACAAGGGCTTCGGCGCGTTCAAGAGCCTGCGCGAAGGTGAAGCCGGCCAGTGGGCGCGCGAGCGCGGCATGCGCCGGACCACGACGAGCTTGGGCCTCACGCCCGGTAAGGGCAACACGCTCGGCTTTGGCCAGACCACTCTCCGCGATGCGTCAGGCGCATTGTCACGGCGGACGGCTTCGTTTGCCGGCAAGGCAATGGGCTTCAACTACAGCCACAGGTCCACGGATCGGTCCTTCGGACGCCTCAACGATCTATCTGACGCTGAGAAGAATGAGCTCGCACTCGAGATACGCCGTCAGTTCAACCCGAATGCCGCTGTGGGTGAAGTTTCGCAGAAGGATCGCGAACAGATCGGCGCAGAAGCCGGCCTTGACCGGTCCCGCATGACGTTCCACACCGCAATCGGCAAACAGAGCACGCTTGCGCTGAACCAGTTCACCATCTCAGATGGTGGCGGCAGTATTCGCCGCAACACGCTGGCTCTCACAGGCAAGGCGTTCACGCTCAACTACCTGAACCAGTCCATTGACAACGACTACTCACGCCTGGGCAGCATGAGCGACTTCGAGAGGAGCCAGTTTGGTAACGAACGCGGCATTCGAAGAAGCGCTCTCGACTTCGCGATGAAACTCAATGCGTCCACGTCGCTTTCGTACAATCAGTCGGCTTATGGGGACGATTCCGGCCGCCTATCCCGGCAGTCGTTTGCCTACGCTGCCAGGGGCGTCAACGCTCGCCTGAATCTCTCCGAAACGGATCAATCCTTTACGCGCGCGCGCGACCTGGCAGGGCTCAACGATGCAGAGCGCAAGGTCATCGAGGATGAGCGCGGGTTCAAGCGCATGGACTTCGCGGCTGACGTGACGGCATTCAAGGGGCTCACGCTCAACACCTACATCTACAACGCACGGAACGCCGATGCCGATCAATCGCGCAATCGCTTCCGCCACTTCGCCCTCTGGACGCCGTCCAAGAGCAGCAAGGTCACCTTCCTGAACGAAGGCGCATCGGCTGCATCCGGCGGCGTGACCAGCAACGGTGCGGACCACACGCTGCTCACCTTCGACCATCAGTTGGGGCGAGGGGCTAAGTTGAACCTGTTCACCGACACCGTTCGGACCGTTAACGGGTCCGACAAGAGCTCAGTCGTCACCAACTTCGCCCGTTACGAGACGGATCGAAGCAAGGCGAACAATCTGATGGCCGAGATGAAGCGCGTTCAGTACTCCAACGATCGCTTCGAGAACACGACGCAGGTTGACATGAACCTGCGCCCGGCACGGAACATGTCGCTTCGACTGAACCACCTGAACGTGGATCGCGGCTCGGATCCGTCGGCGATGACGAACAGCGTCGAGATGGGCCTGCAGCTCAGCAAGACGCTGGCGTTCTCGGGTTCCTACAGCCTGACGACCACCAACAACGGGGCTGATGCCGCCGCCAAGTCCTTCTCGCTTGCCGGAGCGCTTGGCAGCAACCTGAACTTCAAGGGCACCTACTCCGAGGCAGGTGTGGTTGGACAGAACCGCCGCGCGGCGTCCGACATCGCGATCAGCAACGCAAAGCCGTTCTCGTTCCTGGGGCTCCGAGACGCGACGATGACCTTCAAGTACGTTGCGCTCAACGACAAGGGCCGCAAGCAGAGCGAGAGCGTGGCCGGCAGCATGCAGGCCAAGCTTGGTAACAACCAGCTTGCGTTCGAATACGGCGGGTCTCTCGACCCGAAAAACAACAGCGCAGTGTCGCGCGCCATTCGCTTCGTCAGCGATCGCAACGAGAAACTGCCGCTGCATTTCGACATCCTGTACAAGGCTCGCAACCTGAACCACGGCGACGTGCAGCTGGTTCGACAGTACAACTTCGGCCTGCGCATGGACAAGAGCACGCAGCTGACCTACACCTACTCCTCGCTTCCCGAGGATGGGGCCGGCAAGATGCAGCCGCTCGTGAGTTCGGCGTTCGCCCTGAAGCGCGCGTTCAATGCCGACACGAACTTTGCCCTGAACTACACCACCAACGTGGATATGGCCAAGCGCACGTCCGTCCGAAAGCTGGGCGCCCTGCTCCAGACCAAGATCGCCAAGCTCACCGCAGTGCAGGTTGGCTACAGCGTTGACATGAGCAACCTGAACGGACAGAACACCAACGCTCATACCGTGTCCATGAGCTTCGACCGCCGAATCAGCGGCGACAACGTCCTTGCCTTCGGCGCTGCCTACACGATGAACATGAACGGCGCGGCCGACGATGTCCAGGGCACGGTCGAGTTCAAGACCCGCTTCTAATCGGGCCCCTAACCTCCCTCTCGTCACTATCTAGCAGTCCTCGCTTACAGCACCTTCACTTCAGAGTTCCCCAAGCCTTCCTGCCGCACCATCCCAGCCCCAGACCAACCACAAGCGCACCGCATCGGCGGTATACTCGCGTCGAATTAACTCCCTGAGGTTCCAGATGCTCGATACCACGCGCCTGCTTGAGCGCGCCAAGGCGGTACTCCACACGGAGGCTGACGCGCTTTCAGCATTGGCGGAACACATCACGCCTGCATTCGAGGACGCGGCGCGTCTGTTGCTTGAATGTCGCGGACGGGCGATTACGACGGGCGTCGGCAAAGCCGGAGCGATTGCGCGGAAGGTTGCCGCCACTCTGGCGTCAACCGGATGTCCGGCCATGTTCCTGCATCCCGCCGATGGAGTCCATGGCGATCTCGGAGCAGTCACCGGCGACGACGTTGTCATCGCAATGTCCTACAGCGGCGAAAGCGACGAGGTGAGTCGTGTGCTCCCGACGATCGGCCGCATCGGCGCCGCGCTCATTGCCATTACTGGGCGGCCTGCCTCGACGCTCGGGAAAGCGGCCACCGTTGTGCTGGACGTGGGTCCCTGCGTCGAGGCATGTCCGCTGGGACTGGCCCCGACGACGAGCGCTGTCTCGATGCTCGGCATGGGAGACGCACTGGCCATATCTATAATGGAAGCGCGAGGCTTCACCCGCGAGAACTTCGCCCTGTACCACCCAGCCGGAGCTCTGGGCCGCCGACTCAGCCTGAGAACATCGGACGTAATGCGCACAGGGGCACAGGTTGCCTGTGTCGGCCTTCAGGCGACCGTCCGGGACGCCCTCTTTGCCATCACCAAGGCCGGCGCAGGCTGTGCATTTGTCCTGACTGACGATGGACGACTCGCAGGTCTTCTCACCGATGGCGACATCCGCAGGGCGCTTGTGAAAATGCCCACCGCGCTCGACACGCCGGCATCGCAATGGATGAACACGCAGCCCATCGTGATCTCCGGAGACGTACTGGCGACGGAAGCACTGGCTCAACTGGAGGAGTCCGATCGGCGTCCCGGCGAAGCGCCTGTGCTCGATGAGGATGGCCGTCCTGTCGGATGTATCATGCTGAAGGACCTGTTGCGATCCGGCATAGTCTGATGGACGCACACGAATCGGCGCCAATGCCTCAGGGCCGGCTTTGCGCTCAGAAACGCGTCAGGCTGTTCGCGATGGACGTTGATGGGACCCTGACTGACGGGGCCATTGAGGTTCGCGACGAAGCGGCGGCCATGCGGATGTGCGTGCTGGATGGACTGGGCATTCAGCGAGCGCTCGACGCGGGCGTTGTGGTTGCGTGGATTTCGGGCAGAGCATCGGAATCGGTTCGAGCGCGCGCCGGTCAGCTTGGAGTGACAGAGGTCTGGCTGGGCGAGACCGACAAGCTGGCGCGACTGGTGGAGATAGCTGACCGCCTCGGCATCGCCGCCGCTGAGATCGCGTACATGGGAGATGATCTGCCCGACCTGCCGGCTATGCGGTTCTGTGGCGTTTCGATCGCACCGCCAAACGCGATCCCTGAAGTTCGCCGTGAAGCCGCCTGGGTAACGAGAAACAGGGCCGGATCGGGCGCCGTTCGTGAGGCCTGTGAGATGCTCGTTGGCTCTGCGCTGTCACGAAAGCGCAGCACGCCTGTCTGAATGTGTGATATACTTCGCGGGTCCTCGACGCGGGCGGCATCGGTGTGAGTGGCGGCAATCTACTGGCCATCGTTGGCCCGACAGCGACAGGCAAGACCGATGTCGCTCTGGGCGTAGCCCTGCGGTCGGACGCCGAGATCATCAGCGCCGACTCAATGGCGGTCTACCGTGGCGCAGACATCGGCACGGCTAAGCCCAGCGCCGAACAACGAGCACTGGTTCCGTTTCACTTGCTCGACGTGGCGGAGCCCGGCGACACGTTCAACGTCGCCGAGTTCTGCAGGCTGGCATCCGAGGCCCTTGCGGACATCGCCCGGCGCGGTCGTCGGGCAGTCGTCGTTGGCGGTACCGGCCTGTATGTGCGTGCCCTGCTGGATGGTCTGGGGCTGACTCACGTTCCCGCCGATCCCGCTGTCCGGCGCGAACTGTCCGAACGAGCGGCCGCGGCAGGTGCTCCTGCGCTGCATGCCGAGTTGAAGGTCGTTGATCCGGCGACGGCGGCGCGCCTACATCCGAACGACGCAGTGCGCATTATTCGCGCGCTGGAGGTGTTCCGGTCAACCGGCCGGGCGCTATCGGAATGGCTTGAGCGCGACGCGGCCGAGCGCAGAGAGCTTCCGGCTGTTCGGATCGGTCTGACGATGGACCGAACGGAACTGGATCGTCGCATAGACGCAAGGGTTGACAGGATGGTCGAGGCTGGGCTGGTTGAGGAGGTCGAGCGGCTTCGGAAGCGAATGGGCCCAAATCGCGGCGGGATTCTGCAGGGTTTGGGGTACCGGGAGATCAACGAGTACCTGGACGGTCATACCACACTGCCGGATGCCATATCTGCCATCACGAGAAACACGAGGCGCTTCGCTCGTCGGCAGATGACATGGTTTCGCGCCGACAAGCGGATATGCTGGAGCGACGTGACCGGGCTGGACGTTAATGAAGTTGTCAGCCGTGTCTTGGGCATGGCCGACGATTGGGCGCGGACGTGAGATACGCAGCGCGTTGAGTACCGAAAAGGGGGGGACTATCGAATGGCGAAAGCACAACTGAATCTGCAGGACATGTTCCTGAATCAGGTGCGTAAGGATAACACGGCCGTAACCATCTACCTCGTGAACAGCGTTCAGCTCAGGGGCGTTGTCAAGGGCTTCGACGCGTTCACCGTACTCCTCGAGTCCCCTGGGCGTCCAACGCAGCTCGTCTACAAGCACTCGGTCACCAGCATCGTGCCCGCGCGACCCGTCCCGGGCCTGGGCAGCGAGATCGGACGAGAGCTTCAACAGCATGCTGCCGAGTCCGGCAAAGCAGGGACAGCGAGTGATGCCGCTGAGGCACCATCCGAACAGGACTAGACGACCGTGAGATTCACCAAGATGCACGGGATCGGCAACGACTTCGTCGTAGTGGACGGAGTGACGGAACCGATTCCGGATGTTGACCTGGCGGAGCTAAGCCGCCGAATCAACGACCGAAGGTTCGGGGTCGGAGGCGACGGGCTCATCCTCGTCCTTCCCTCTCGATCAGCCGAGTTCCGCATGCGCATGTTCAACCCGGACGGCTCCGAGGCGGAGATGTGCGGCAACGGAACGCGATGCGTTGCGCGCTTTGTCTACGACCGAAAGCTCACAACCGAGACCACCATCCGGTTGGAAACGCTGGCCGGAGTGAGGACTCTGCGGCTTGCGACCCGTCGTGGCCAGGTCGAGAGCGTTCGCGTAGACATGGGACAACCTCGATTGCGCAGGTCCGAGATACCGATGCGCGGCGAGGATACTGAGAAGGTGCTGGACGAACCCATCGAAGTAGAGGGGCGCAAGCTCACCGTTACGGCAGTCTCGATGGGCAATCCGCACGCCGTAGTGTTCGATCTGAAGCCGAGCCCTGCCGACGTGGCCTTGCTGGGACCGGCCATCGAGACCCATCGCGTATTCCCGCAGAAGACCAACGTGCAGTTCTGCGATGTCACATCCACATCAGAGGCCGTGCTGCGCACGTGGGAACGTGGCGCCGGCGTCACCCTTGCGTGCGGCACCGGAGCATGTGCCGCAGTTGTTGCCGGCGTACTCACCGGCAGGCTGATCAGAAGGGTCACCGTTCACCTCTTGGGAGGCGACCTCCTCGTCGAGTGGAACGGCGACAATCGGGTGATGATGACAGGCCCGGCCGAGACGGTTTTCGAGGGCGACTACCCGGTCTAGCGACCATGCCACGGGAGACCAGGCGATGAAATACGCGATATGCAACGAGACCTTCCAGGGGTGGGACTGGAACTCCACATGCCGCCGTGTGGCAGAGATCGGCTATGACGGCATAGAACTGGCGCCGTTCACCGTGACCCAAGACGTCCGGGAGTTCCCGTCCTCGGAACGCACGAAGCTGCGTCGCGAAGCCGAGCGTGCCGGTCTCGAAATCGTCGGACTGCACTGGCTTCTGGTCTCGCCCAAAGGGCTGTCCGTTACCGACGCCGATCCCGACCTCCGTCGTAGCACTTCTCAATACCTGGTGGCGCTCGCTGACCTGTGCGCGGATCTAGGTGGGTCCCTGATGGTCTTCGGCTCGCCCGCACAGCGGCGGATCCCCGACGGCACACCATACGAGACAGCGCTGGATCGCTACATGGAAGCGCTGCGTCCGGCGTTGGATCGGGCTCACCGGCATGGCATTCGCATCTGTATCGAGCCGTTGCCGCAGCCTGAGGCCAACTTCATCCTGACGCTCGACGAAGCATCCTCCATCATCTCGGCGCTGGCCCATCCGGCTGCCGCAACGATCCTTGACGTCAAGAGTGCATCTTCGGAAAGCGCACCGATCCCAGAACTTGTCAAGGCGCATGGCCCGCTGATAGCCCACGTGCATGCCAACGACGCCAACCGTCGGGGACCCGGATTCGGCGAGACGGACTTCGCGCCGATCCTTGCCGCTCTTCGCGACATCGAGTACCGGGGGTTCGTCTCGGTCGAGGTGTTCGACTACTCACCGGACCCCGAGACCATCGCGATAGAGAGCCTCGCATACCTCAGACGCTGCTCAAGCTGAGGGCCCGGGCTTGTACTGCCGGTGACGACGAGGACTGGCCTTCGGCCACTCACTCGAACACGACCAGGCACGCTTGGACACGCCCGGTTTGAGGGCAATACTCATCGAGGACGATGAGTTCATCATCCTGACCGATGACGTCGTCAGGGTTGGCGACCTGCGGCGTGTCGTGGCCGGGCTTGCGTCGCAGCAGCACGGCGATCCTGCCCGTACTTCGAGCATCCCGGATCGCCCGTTCTCTCCATTCTCGACTCACTTCAGGATCGGCCTTTCTCAGCATGAACAGGCGTCCGTTCCACTCGAACGCCTGTAACACGTTCGGAGCCAATGCCGATGCCGCGAATGTGGCAGCCGCGGTCAGCGACGGGTTCAGAACCACATCCACCCCCAGCGCGTTGGTCCCCAAGCGTCCGACTATGCGTGTGCTGAACACTCTGATGACGGTACGTATGGACGGGTTCAGCGTCTTGGCCATCTCGGCAATGCGCAAGTTCACCACGTCATTGTCCGTCACGGCCGCTATGGCACGGGCATCTCCGATCCCAGCCAACTCGATCACGCGTTCTTCGGTGGCGTCGCCGTGCAAGACCGTTACTCGATCGCCAAGCGGGTTAATGAACCGCAAATCGCTCCGTTGATCTACCGCGACAACTTGCTCGCCCAGTCGGAGCAGGTCCTGGACGATCCGATGACCAAGGTTGCCCGCGCCGGCGACAACTGTATGTCCTTTCAGGCTGGTTTTCGGAAGCCCAAGCGCCTGCTCGACGCGAACGGTCAGCAGATAGTCCGTGACGATACCGAAAACAACAACAAGCAACGCCGCCCCCGACAGCATCAGACCAATGCCGAACAGCTTGACAAATGGCGGCGCCTGAAGAAGCGTGATATCGCCGAAGCCGACCGTTGTCACGATCGTGGCTGTGAAATAGAGAGCGTCCAGCCAGGAGAGCCCGAGCGACAGCCGGAACACCACGATGCCGATTGCGATCAGTCCGACAAATGCCCCAAAGGCCCATCGGATAGCCGGCGATGAAGCCCGCCACAGGCCGAGCAGTACTTTGAGAGGCGACGTTGGCCTGCGGAGCCTCTGTCGGCCGTAGCGGCGAACCGACGGATCTCCCTGTGGGGTGCGGTCCCCTGCCGAACTGATAGCCCGGGCCAGAACGATGCTATCACCGGCTGCCACGCGGGAGTTTCGGGCGCTCTCACTGACATCGTCCGACGCTCGTCCCCTGAGGCCGATGGGTACTGCGTTCAGCCGTTCAGCAACCTCTTGACACGTCAGACCGTCCTCGGTCTCCGAGACATCGTGGGTTTCTACGATCACTCCATGCTGACCCGAGACGATCGTTCGCACGCGTTCGTCGCCGAGAAGGGACGCGACGAAGGCGCCTGCGGCCGTGTCGCCAGCGTTCAGGACTGCTCTGACGGGCAGCCTGTGACGCACGCG
>JBBIQU010000023.1:0-38275 GCA_037442185.1 Chthonomonadales bacterium
CGCCGCCACGCTCAAAAACACCCCGATTCGGGCCATAACTGCGGAAGTTGGGCTAACACATATGCGGCACGCTTGAGCGTCATTGTCGTTCTCCTACGTCAAGTAGTACACTTGCGGTTCGGTGCCCATCTCTTCCTTCAGGCGCATGACGTTGGGCTTAGCGACCAGCTCGGATGCCAGGCTCTCCGCGTCACGGATGTCGCCGAAGTACGTCGCGCGACCGATGCAGGTGGACACGCACATGGGAAGCCTCCCTTCATGCACCCGATGGAGGCAGAAGTGGCACTTGCGCGCGTTGCCGATGGGGACTGTTCGCCCTTGCGCTCTCTCTTCTTGCCGTACTCGAAACTGGGCACATACTCATGGGCGGCCGCGGCGGGATCGGGCGTCGCGGCCCCATATCGGTCACCGAAGTCGAAGGTCCGAGCCCCATACGGACAGGCGGTGATGCAGTAGCGGCATCCGATGCACTGGTCGTAGTCCATGACGGTCACGCCTTCTTCGTTCTTGTACGTGGCATGAACAGGACAGACGGGCACACACGGCGGGTGCGCGCACTGCATGCATGGACGTGGCAAGAACCGGCGCGCGACGTTGGGATACACGCCGATCTCCTCCTCCATGACCGGACGATAGACCACCCCGGGCGGGAGCGTGTTTTCGGCGATGCACCCGACCGTGCAGGCATGGCAGCCCACACACTATCTCAGGTCTATCACCATCACCCATCGTCGCTCTTTCGGAGGCTTGGCGAGGGCGCGCTGAAGATCGCGCAGCATACGGACGAGCGGGTCTTCGCCCGGCTCGGGGTCGGGCAATGTGGGGAGGCGTGGACCTTCAGCCGCCTCCGACTGTGCCTTAGCGGCGTCCGCTCCGAGCAGCGCCGGAGCGACCAATCCGGCAAAGATGGCGCTCGCGATCTTGCCCAGAACTGCCCGCCTGTCGTTGCGGCTCTCGTCAACTTCCAGTGCGTCGGAAGTCACTTGTGTTGAGGCCATTCGCGTTCTCCTGACTGCCGCGCGCGACCGAGAGTGCGCGTGGTCAGTGTCTGGTAATACTCTCCAATCGCTTGTCCGCGGCTACCATGCCGTCTGGAAGTTGGTCAACAGCAACGTGCGCGACGTTCCGAGGAAGCTCGGGGCGCCCGCGGCGATGTCCTTGCGAACCCAGTTGAGCTGGATCTTGGCGTTGTGGCCCTGCAGGAACCAGTTGATGCCGAGCGTGAAGTCCCGCTCCCGCGCATTGGCTGCGTCAAGGTTCGGGTTCCAGACTTCGCTGCGGGCGACCAGCTGAAGCTTGGGGCTTACCTGATGGGCGTACATAGCATATCCGCCCTCGGCCCGTGTCGCGACTCCGCCCGGCGCATCCTTGGCGTATCCGTACTCCGCTTCGAACGTGTGTGGGCCGCGCCTCAAAGCAAACTCGGCGCCGAAACGGCGGCGCGGTGTTTTCGAGGCTCCGTAGCTGTCGGCGAACAACGTGCCGCTGATGCCCATCTGCGTGTCCGACAGGCCCTTGTAGACAAGCCGATACATGACGTCCTTGCGGTTGTTGTTGTCGGTATTGTTCTGCCCCGGGCCTGTATCGTTGAGAAGGGCGAGCGTGACATCGGCTTTCGGGGAAGTCCACTTGGCTTGGACCCCCAGATCACGGATGTCGCCGATACGGCCGTTGCCGGCCGGCAGCGCGTTCATGATGGGCCGCTCGACCGTCGGTATCTGCGTGGATGACCGCAACGCACACATGGAGAGCGGCACCTTCTCCTGACCGACGTTGAGGCAAAGTTGCGGAGTGACGGCATAGCTGATGAACGCGTCCTGAAGGATAGCGCTGTTCTGGTTGACGCCGGTCACCACAGATGTACCGTTCAGCGTCGTCGTATTCACGCTCAGTGTTTTGGCCGGGTCAACCATGATTGTCCACTTAACGTCGGGCCTGACCTCACCCGCAAACTTCAGCTCCATGCGGCGGATCCGCGCGGTGCTGTTGCCTCCTCCGGCTATCGCGCCGACAACCCAGTTCTGCGCGAGGCCGGCGAACTTTATCTGTCCGTAGCCCCCAGCGACCGGTGCAGACGCCTTCTTGGTTATGGCGTCCTTCTTCCCCTGCTGCTCCTTGAGGTCCGACAGTTGCTTTGTCAATGCGCTTATCTGCTCTTGCAGCCGCGTCTGCTGCGCCTGCAGCGCTTCCACTTGCTCCGTCAGCCGCTTCACATCGTTTTGCGCGCGTCCGACTCCCGGCAACGTCAGCAACGCCAGTCCGATGAGTGCGGCATGCCTGACTGCGGCTGCTTTCCATTCAGCCATTCTGTGTACCCCTCCATTCGCCATGCTGCCGTCATCCAATAGCGGATGTAGCAGTGGCGTAGTTACATGCCGGTGCGGTTCCTCCATCCTCTGTGGGGTGCGAGCCCCATGGGCGTCGCTATCGAAGGTGTCGTCAGGCCCTGCCGCCTGGGACAACGCCGGCACGGTCGGGGGTGAGTCGGGCGTTCCGTGAGCATACCAGAGCCGCGGAGACTCTGCGCGAGACCACGGCCGGCCTGGTGCATTGTGCAATGCGGCACAGTCGGCATCGAACCCGGGAACGGCCCAGTAAATACGGGACTCATTATTCGGGTATCCATGATCTTACCGTACCATGGCGCGTATTGGCGCATCCGACCGCCAAGAAAAACGGCATCCGGCATCGGAAATCGTGAACCGGGGCGCAATCGCGAACATTCCCATCTCGCGGGCGTTGGACAGCCGGACTGCGTCTGTCGGCCTGCCGTTGCGCGGATGTCAAGGCAGCGAGACTGGATGAGTGTGTCGCACGAGCGCGCCGGGGGGCGATGACCGGCGCGCCGGCATGAGGGTCCTGGAGCGGCGCCGGCGCCCTCGCCACGTTGGAATCGTCGTGGCGAGGGCGTGGAGATCGAGATGGACTACTACACGAAGTGGGGATCGGTCTCGCGGATCACTTCGACAGTGGCTTTGCCTGTGGACTGCGCCCGAAGCCCGGCCAGCAGCCTCTCGTATTTGGCGCGGTTGAGGGGCAGGTCAACCGGTTTGCCCGTCTTTCCGGCCATGATGAGGGCGTTGATGAGTTCGACGGCCCAGATGCCTTCCTTGCCGGGAGCGATCAGCGGCTCGCCGTAGAGGATGGCCCTGCAGAAGTTGCGCGTGATCTCCTGGTGCTTGCCGTCGCCTGGCGGGATGTCGAGCTGGATCTCCTCTGATCCGGGCGAGCCCCACATCTCCTTCGCGGTGCGCGAGTGCTCTCGTATGGGCTGCTTGTTCTGCCACACGCGTATGGTGGATCCCTGAAGCATGAGCTTGCCCTTGTCGCCGCATATCTCGATCTGCTCATGGCCCGGGACCTCCGTTGTACTCGCATAGAGGTAGCCGTGAGCGCCGTTGGCATACTCCAGCAGGCCGAATGCCTCATCCTCAACCTCGATGTCGTGGATACGGGTGCGCGTATTGCCCGTCAGCCTGACGGGCATGCCCCCGAGCCATGCGTACAGATCGAGGAAGTGAGGCGCCTGATTGATCAGAACGCCGCCGCCCTCGCCGGTCCATGTTGCCCGCCATCCGCCCGAGTTGTAGTAGGCCTGGCTCCTGTACCAGCCGACAACGAGGGACGTCCGGTAGATCTCGCCGAGCCGCCCTTCGTCAACGATCTTCTTCGCGAGCTGCATGCGCCCAAGGGCGCGCATCTGATACATCACTCCGAATACGCATCCGGACTTCTCGGCCGCATCGAGCATCCTGTCGGCGGACTTGACCGTGACGGCGATGGGCTTCTCCGACAGCACGTGGATGCGACGCTTGAACGCCTCGATCGCGATGGTCGGGTGGAAGTAGTGCGGTGTCGCAAGGATCACGGCATCCACGAGCCGACTCTTGAGCAGGTCGCGCGCGTCAGTGTAGCCGGGCACGCCGAACTTCTCCGAAGTCTCCTTCACCACGGCAGGGTCAATGTCGCACACGCAGGTCAGTTGCGCCTCGGGCGTTTCATGCATCCAGGAGCAGTGCCCGGAACCCATGCCTCCAGTGCCGATGACGCCGATGCGAACCTTGTCTGTTGCCATTCAGTAACGCCTCCTCGATGAACTCTGAACCCCTGTTCGCTCGCGACGGACGTATGTCCTGCAGAGCCGGATACCCAGTTTCGTAACGCAGCCGTCCCGGCTGCAGATAGCGACGGGACACGTAGCGCAGCCGTCTCGGCTGCAGAAAGCGACCGTTACGGAGCAGGCGAGGACGCCTGCGCTACGCCATAAAGCGTGCGCTACACGACGCGGTGGCGCGCACCGTACCGAACGGCTTCATCGAGAAACGCCTCGATGTTCTCGAACGGTGTGCCCGACACGATGCCGTTGCCCGCCGCGATGCACATGCCGCCGTCCGGCCGATCAAAGGTGTTCATCAGGTGCCGCACCTCGGCGCGCACATCATCGGGCGTGCCCTCCTGCAGGATGTGCTGAACGTCGAACCCGGCCAGGAAGGCGAGCCGGTCGCCGTACTTGGCGGCAACGGCTCGTTCGTCCATCGTGTGCTTCTGAACCGGATGGAAGACCTGCACGCCGGACTCGATCAGATCATCGAGCAGGTCCGTGTTGTTGCCGCAACTGTGCAGCCAGAAGTGCATGCCGGCTTCCCGGCATGCCGCTCCGACCCGGGCGTAGTAGGGCTTCAGCAGCGAGGCAAACTGCGGCCTGCGCATCATGCTCTGCGTCTGATGACCCAGGTCGTCGCTCGTCCAGAAGCCGTCGGGCTGAAGCTCGCGCGCCGCTCGGCGGATCAATGCGACATACTGCCCGCACAGCGCGTCGTGGAGGCGATGCACTGCATCCGGGTTGAGGTGGTAATCCATCAGCAGATTCTGCATCCCCCGCAGGCCCCACGGCCGCTCGAAGAACAATCCCCACCAGCCGAAGATCACATAGCGCCCGGCTGAGCGGAGCCGCTCGACTGCATCCTTGAGTGGGTCCAGCAAGCCGGGCCTTTCGGGATCGGGCATGCGCGCGATCAGCTCATCGAGATGCCGCCAGTCGGGAAGGAGGCCACCGGAATCATGCCCGCGCTTCTCGTCGCTCGCGCCCGTCAGCCACGGCAGGTCCATGGCGCCAAAGTCCATCGGCGAGATCATCAGCAGGGGCGCATCGTTCGGGAAGCGGTCGAACTCCCTGAGCCGATCGCCGTACTGCTCCCACAGCCCTTCGCCCCACCAGTGGGCCATGACCAGCGGGATTCGTGCCGGCCTCATGCGCTCGATCGCCTTGACGACCTCTTCACGGGGCAGAGGCTCGGATGTCTCGGTCAAGGTTGGTCTCCGTTTCTGATCGCGGAACAGATGCTCATCGCCCGCGCAAGCGCTCGATCACGGTTCGGTACTTGGGTGTCTCGTCCTTGTAGTGTTCGATCAGGCCCCACGAACCCCACTTGCTGTAGTTGCCGACCGAGGCGAATATGCAGCACAGGTCGCCGCCCCCCACATCCCGCCACGCATCGAGGTATCGCTCGTAGAGCTTACCCATGCGCTCTGAACGGTTTGCGGCGGTCAGTACCTTCGTCAGAGCCTCGTTGTTCTCGCCGCCGCCGACGCCCACCGCATGCTGTCCGGCTTCGTAACAGATGAGCCGGACCTTGAAGCGATCGGCTATGGCCTTGTGCCGGCGCATCCAGTCGGTGCATTCGGGCAGGGATTTCCGCTCCATGTGGTCCATGACCTGGTCCACCGTCCAGCCGCTGACAGCCGACACGTTCGGATCGCTGTCGGGGCCGACGTTCAGGCTGCAGTACGGCGCGATCGCCAGGGCATCGCAGAGCTTGAAGGTATCCTCGAATGCGAGGTCCTGCTCGGCCCACCAGGGATTGGCTGCCTGCGAACCGAGTACGCGCACCAGCCGGGAAGTCCCGCCCCAGACCTCCTCCCATATGCGCCAGACCTGCTGCGACCGTCGCGCGAAGTACTTGTGAGCCGCCTCCCAGGGCTTCGACGCGTCACTCAGCCCCAGCCGAATGCCCTCCTTCGCGCAGTCGTGATGCTGACGGAAGCCGCCGTTCCAGACTTCGTTCGAAAGCTCGATGTAGACCTTCAGCTTCGGGTCGAGCGTACGCTTGACAAGCTCGGCGAAGCGACGCACGTAGTCATCGGTGGCGAGGTGAGGCATGCAGAACCAGGGATCCGTCTGGGTCCGATTGCTGAACTCCACCATGGTCTCGACGGGGATGCCCTTCTCGGTCCAGTTGCAGTCGGTCGGCTTGGGGCGATCGGACCATTCACGGATCGGTGAGCCGTTTGTATTCATCCAGTCCATGAACCTGAAAGCGCTGCAGCCCTTCCAGCGTTCGAGCATCCACGGCGTGAACGGCTCCTTGACGTACCGTGTTTCATAGCCGGGCATGAGTACGCGTATGTTGCGAACGTAGTCCTGCGGATCGGTCTCCATCAGCCGCAGAAAGATCGCTCCCTTCGGCGGGTCAGGCTCGAAGACAATGCGCCCGGGAGCCCGCGATACTTCCCGCTTGATGTTGTTGAACTCGATCCGGCCCTTTCCCTCGTAAAGGCAAACATACTCCCCCGCCGGATAGTGGCCGCCGTCAATCGTGCACATGAGTGTCTCGGCATAGCAGCCTGGCTCGAGCCGCTTGACCCATCCGGCGGCATCTCGCTCGAGCTTCGGTCCCTGTCCCCATCCTGCTCCTGAGCGCTGGCTGATCCATTCACGCGAGAGGCGGAACACATCGGTGAAGGGGAGTTCCGAGCTCCAATCGGCAGGACCGGCGAGGTTCATGCCCAGCTTCCGCTTTGTGGGCGCAGTCTGCGCCGCGCACCCTGCTGTGGCCGCAAGCAGTCCGACAAGTGCGATCAAGTGCCTGTGCATTCGAGAGATCTCCATCTGAAAGGTCCAGACAGGAAGCATGATTCAGCGTATCGCACGCCATGTCCTGCCTTGAGAGGGTTCGTCTTGGCCGCCGAGGCCCGATGCAAGAAAGGGGACCGTCCGAGAACGGTCCCCGCATTGTTATGCTGGCGACGAAACGGTTCGCTATCGCACACCGGTCCCCGGCTGGATCTGGGGGCCTCCCGGGGCCATTCCGGGCGGCGATGGGGGCATCCCGCCGGGAGTTGGCGCCATGCCTCCGGTTCCCGGCATCATTCCGCCGCTTTGAATGGCAGGACCGCTGCTGCCCAGGCCGGGAGGCGCCAGACTGTGACCCTGAATCGGCTGGTTCTGGGCCCCGCCTTGCGGTACCGGATCCTTCGTGCTCATGCTGCTGAACTGCGGCGGCAGCATGCTGGGCGCCTTGAGCGATGCCGCATCCTGTCGCTGCTGGTCGCGCCAGTAGTACACCCCGCCGACGACCGCAAGGATCACAATGATCACGATTGCGGCCACAACGGGGTTGACGTTTTGCTTCACTTCAGGACCTTTCCGTGGTTAGTCCACGTCGCGGGCGTTCTGGTCCCGACCATCCCAGGTCCAGGCGCCATCGTCCCTCACGAGCCAGTTGAGGTCGAGGTTCTGCGGCGGATTCCCGTAAGGATGGCCGCTGGCTGGGAGCCTTGCCTGGCGGAACTGGCCTCCGGGAACGTACTTGGAATGTCCGTCCATGAAGCACACGTTCAAGTTCAAGCCCTGAACGAGCCGCGGGTCAATCATGGTCATGACGGCCTGCTGGTTGTTGTGATACGACGCGTACTCGTGAATCAGGACGATGGACGACGGCACGTTGTAGTCCGAGAGCTTCATTGCGCGTCCCAGGAAGTCGCCTGAGGCCGCGATGGCGTGTTTAAACAGGAAGTGGTTGCCCTCGGGGAAATCCGTCGCCATGCCGTCCGCAACTCCGGTACCGCCCACCATGAAGTTCCGCGGACCGCTCGGGCAGAGGCAGAGCTGTTTGTTCTTGACATAGGGCTGGATGATGCGGACCCAGCTTCGGAAACCAACCCATGTGCCGCAGTAGGGATCCCAGCCGGGATAGGCTCCGCCGAGCCCGTTCTGCGTGGTCATGAAGCTCTCGTCGTAGTCCTGGACATACATGAGGATGCCCAGTCCAAGTTGTTTGACATTGCTCAGGCAGCTCGTCCTGCGTGCCTGGTCCCTTGCTTTGGCGAAGACCGGGAAGAGAATCGCTGCGAGTATCGCGATGATCGCGATGACGACCAACAGCTCAATCAGCGTGAAACCGGTACGGTTGCGCTTCATTGTGCTCCTCCGTGCTGTGTTGCTTGGTTGCGGTGGGATGTAGCTCAAAGTGATGGGGTGTCCGGTGATCGTACAATACCGGACACCCGTGGCCGTTACTTTCCTGGACGGTATTCGGCCTGACTGGAGCCTGCGCCGGACGGCAACTGGACCCCTGTCTGGATCTGAGGACCCGTTCCGGCAGCGCCGGCCGGCGGCGCCCCGGGCGTCATGACTGTGCCGGTCGTGATAGGCGGAGGCGCCTTGTAACGGTTTGAACCTGTTCCGCGCCAGAGGAAGAAGCCGGCAATCAGAACGACCAGGACTATGGCGGCTATTGCCACCGGCGGTTTGATCTCCACGCCTGTCTCCTTACGTCATAGGCCCAAACACCTATGGTCTTACACGTCAAACGGATCGCTCGGGAAGTGCCAATGGTGGCCCTGGAAGAACCAGTTCAGGTCGTAGTTGGCCACGCCCAGAGGCGTCACAAACGGAACCGTGATCTGCTTGACATGACCGTCATAGAACGCCGCGTTGGCGCTCTTGCTGCCCGTATTGGTGCCGTTCCACGCGTACGGGTCGCTGCCGCCGAAGTGCCACATCTCCTCGACGAACATGGCCAGCTGCGCCGGGCGCATGACTACCGCGAGGCGGACAGCGCCGAAGCCGGACGCGACATAGGCGTCATGGGCATGGCGGAAATAGTAGGAACCGCGCTCGTTGCCGGCGATCCAGCGGTCCACCAGGTTGTCGCTGGGGCAACGGAACAGCTGCGAGTTCTTGATGTATGGGTTGAGGCGGAGGGGGTAGCCAGCAAGCTGCTTGGTCGTCAGACCGGTGCCGGGATAGTACAGGCGGATGCCCCAGCACTGGATGTGCAGCGCACCCTGATACGGAGTGGGCGTATGCGTGCATCCCGGTCCGTCCAACTCGTTGGTGGTGACCTGAGAGTCCGGATAGGCCTCGTCATAGTCACCGGCATACATGAGGGCCGCGAGCATGATCTGCTTCATGTTGCTGAGGCAGCTGGTCTTGCGGGCTTGCTCCCGGGCTCGGGCGAAGACCGGGAACAGGATGGCTGCCAGGATTGCGATAATGGCAATCACGACGAGCAGCTCAATGAGGGTAAAGCCGGTGCGACGCTTCATTCAAGAACCTCCCTTGTTCTTGGTACGTCAATGATGCTCGGACGCCGACCACCGACATGGCCGGACACCCTGCAACGCACTACCCTTACTATAAAGGAACTCCGGGCTTTCGTCAAGCGCGTTCACGGCGAATTCCCGCACAATCCAGCCAGCCCTTGATCGGAAAGAGCCGGCCTGAGCCGCCGATCGTGCCTCCAGAGTCCACGGAAGTCGGCCGTGCCGTCCCTAGCTTTCGGCGCTCGCTTCTCTTCGGAAATCTCCGAGATGCTCGCTCAGCAGCCTCAACTCGCGCTTCTGTGTTTCGCCCGCGAAGGCATCGCAGCCGTAGTCGGCCCAGATGATTCCCGGCGCGCCGCCCTCCTCGTATGTCGCCTTCCGCCACGGATACGCCGCGACGAGGCAGTGGACCATGGCGCCCTTTGCCGACCTCTCGAGCCCGTAGTAGGTCCGGTATTCGCGGCCGTAGTGCGGATTCAGCACGATATCGCGCATGTGGTTGAACATGGGCAGGAACATGGGCACGCCGCCCCACGCTACCGTCTCACGCATGGCGTCGCGCCAGTCGTATTCCGAGTGGGGCAGCGTCGTGTAGTCGCTGTGGAAATGGAGCACGCCTGCGGAGCGGACTATATCGAACACCATGGCGTTGCGGCGCTGGGAATAGAAGACGTGCCGACGATGCATGTTGCCGGAGCGCGGGTCACCGGCGATGAGGACGTTGGACCCCTCAGTGCGGACCGACAGCTCGGCGCCGGGCAGCGTCTTTCCGATGATGGCGTTGGCCTTGCGAAGGATGTCCATGCGCAGGTGGGTTCTGAAACGATCCCAGTCCTCGGTGGCAGGACTCCAGTCATGGAATACGTGATCGGGCTTGTTGTAGACTGGTGCGTGTTTGAGCCCGGCATAGTCCTCGTTTCCCTGGTCTATCTGAGGAACAATGCCGGCGAAGTCGGCGTAGCTGGATCCCCAGGCGGCGTTGACGCTCTCGATTGAGCCGTACTTGGCGCGCAGCCAGTCACGAAACCGTTGCAGCCCGAGCGGCCCGAGCGGATACCTGACGTTAATGTCGTCACGCATCCAGCCCCACGTGTCTTCCATCTCGATGGGGATGCGGCCGTCCGACGTGCAGAACCACATGTCGCCCCATCTGGAATGGTTGTAGAGCGCCCACGCGGCGATAACCTCGGGCAGATCGGGATCGCCCATGTCTACGCTCCGATGGCCGCCATAGCCGACATCCGCCATTGACGGCGCGAGCTTGCGGCCGAGGAGCGGCTCTGCATGCGTAAACCAGTGCGCGCCTGACGGAGGATAGACTGCCCACCCAAGTGCTTTCAGCCCGTAGTTGCGCATGAGCACGTCGTACCAGTACTTGTAGCAAGCGCTGTGCAGTTCGACGCCCTTGCGGCCGGTCAGCTCGCTGATCCGCCACCCTCCAGCGGTATTGGAGATGACGTTTGCGCCGAGTTCCTTCAGCTCGCGGATCTCGTCCTCCATGTGGATCTCGGGATAGGGTCCGAGGGCGAAGCCCGTTCGCATGCCGGGCAGCGCCATCACGACGATGGCCGGCCGACGCGTGCCGTTCTCCTCCACCACCATCGGGTTGTTCGGGTTATGCTTGATGGCGAGGGTCTCGTCGGTGACACGGATCGGGATACGCGCTTCGGCCATGCGGCGCGGATCGGTGAGAATGAGCTTCAGCGAGACCTGCTGCGTCCATGGGGCGACCTGCAAGTAGAGGACACCGTGGACGGAATCCGCTCTATCCGCCGAGTCGGAGCCGATTACCCTGAACGCCGTCATGAACTCTTCGAACGTACCGAGGAACCCTGGCATCGTCTCGCCATGATCGGAGGGCAGAAAGCGCTCCCGCACAGGGGTCTGTTCGGCGCGTTCACGCGCCATGATGGGCACTTCGAGCCGCGCGAACTCCGCCCCGTGCCAGATGTTGATGCCCCAGTTCCATTCCTTGTAGTAGCGGAACAGCATGCGGAAGCTGATCTTGTAGTCACCAGGCGTAAGCCCGCGCACCCACCCGCCGCGCGGGTTGTAGAAGTTGATCCAGTGTTCAACGGACTCGCCGGGGTACAGGTAGTTCAGGTGCCGTTCGAAGGTGTTGATCGTTCCGGCGATGTGCTCCTCTTTGCCGTTCTCGTCCACGGAGTACAACTACGGCTGGGCGAAACTGGCTCCGAACCCGTCGGGATCGAGGACTGTGTTGCCGGTGTTGGTCACTTTGAACTTGAACCAGACAGCCTGCGCGGCTCGTATCGTGCTCGACCGCACCATGGGATCGCGGCGGTAAGGAGGGAAAGGGCTGATGGGCGTCTTCGGATCGGCGCTCAGAGCGATATAGGCATCGTCGTCGAAGTCCGCCGAGACGCTGCCGAGGTACTCGATCTTGACGCCGAGATCGCCCGGTATGGCGAGGCTGTACAGTGGCTTGCGTCCGGCGCGCACCGGATCAAGGAACGCATTTGCCTCGATCGCAGCGCGCCGAAGGCTTCCGTGCCCACGCAGCCTGTAGCGGATCGGAACAACGTCGTAGGCACGCGCTGTCTTCGGAATCGAAAAGGTCAACTCATGCCCGTCTACCGATAGCCTTCTCGTCGTCACGGCCACGCTGTCGTACCGGGCGAGCTGCCCCGCAGCGCGGGCTGCGTCCGACAGAGCCGTGTAACTTATGGTCGGCCGCTGCGGCTGCGCTACCGGCGGCAGCGCAGCAACAAGGGCTGCGTACATCAAGTTCATAGTGGCGCTCCGGAGGTCGGCGCTGAGCCTGTCGCTGCATGCCGACAACAATCCAGTCGCATATTCGAGATATATGGATCGGAGTTGGCGTATAGAGACGTGACATACATCGGCTACGTCTGCCGCAAGGAGTATTCGCAAGTGCTCAGACTGGAACCTTCCACGACCATCCACGAAATCATCACCGCGTATCCCGACCTGATCGAGGACCTGCCCAACGCATATCCCCGATTCGCGCCGCTCCGAAACCCTGCGGCTCGCGCCGTCATGGCCAAGGTTGCCACGGTGGAGCGGGCTGCAGGCATTGCCGGAGTCCCCGTCGAGAAGCTGCTGCGCGACATCGCCGGCATGATCGAGCGGCGCAGCGACACGCATCCCGCCGATCCCGGCGCCGCCTCCGAGCGCGACCGGCGCGTGGCGGCCCTACGGGAAATCATCGAGGGCCTTCATGCCGGAACGCCTCTTGACCAGGCACGGATCGAGTTCGGGAAGGTGGTGGGCACCGCATCGCCCGGCGAGATCGCCGAAATGGAGCAGCAGCTTATCCGTGACGGCATGCCCGTCTCTGAGATCCAGCGGCTGTGCGACCTGCATGTCAACGTCGTGCGGATCGGTCTCGACTCCAACCCCGCGCCGGAGGCGCCTCCGGGCCATCCGGTTCACACCTATATGGCCGAGAATCGCGAAATCGAGCGACGGGCAGACGCATGGGTCGCAATCTGCCGCCGCATACAGGAAGGCGAGATCGTCTGTTCGGATGACCTGCGAGCGGCAATCGAAGCGCTTGCGGGCGTGGATATCCACTACACGCGCAAGGAGCATCAGCTTTTCCCCGCGCTCGAGGCTCACGGCTTCACGGGACCCAGCCGCGTCATGTGGGGCATCCATGACGAGATTCGCGCCGGCATCAAGGCGATGAGGAGCGCATTTGAGGCGGGCGACCGCACCCCTGTGGTCGAACGGGGCATCGAGCTTGCCCGGCAGATCACGGAAATGGTCTACAAGGAGGAGCGCATCCTCTTCCCAACGGCGCTCTCGCTTTTGGGCGACGACGAATGGGTCCGCATGCGCGAAGGAGACGCCTCGATCGGTTATCTGGTTGAGCCCGAGTCCGACTGGCCGCTCGAATCGGCGACCCCTGCGACTTCCGCCGAGACCCCGAGCGGAGAGGTCCGGCTCTGCACCGGCACGCTCACCCAGGAACAGCTCCAGCGCATCCTCGTAACGTTGCCCGTGGAGATGTCGTTCGTTGACGACCAGGACATCGTGCGCTTCTACAGCGATCATCCCGATCGCATCTTCCCGCGAAGTCCCGGCGACATAGGCCGCGCCGTGCAGAACTGCCACCCCCAGTCGAGCCTTCACATCGTTCAGGCCATTCTGGACGCGTTCCGCAGCGGCGAACGCGACAGCGCCAGGTTCTGGATCAACTTCAGGGGCAAACTGGTGATGATCAGCTACCATGCCGTCAGGGCGGAGGACGGGCGCTATCTCGGCTGCATGGAAGTCACCCAGGACATCACCGAGATCAAGGGCATCGAAGGCGAGCGCCGCCTCCTGCAATGGGAATAACGTGAGCCGAAGCGCGATACATGAGATCCCAATCCATGCGGATTCGAACACCGCTTTGCTGAAGGATGCTCCCGGCGGCGCGCCGAATCTCAGGCTCATCAGCGTCCCAAGGGGAGGAACCGTCCAGATGCAATGGAGACACCTGGCAGCGGCTCTAGTGCTGTCTGCTCTTTCGGCTACCGCGATTGCGGACTCGTACACGTACAGGGATCTCATCCGGCAGCTAACCGATCTCGAGAGCCTAGCCGTTGCTCCCAAGCCCGGCGTGAAGTGCGCCCAGTGGTCCAGCTACGATCGCGCGAGCCGCTATGATGCGGCTACGGGCGAGTACGTCGGTTGGGACGCCAACGGCGACGGACACGGGATCATCCGGCGCGAGGGCGACAAGCAGGTCTTCGCCGAGATCGAAGGCCCGGGCGTCATCTGGCGCATCTGGTCGGCGGCGCCACAGGAAGGGCGCGTGCGCATCTATCTGGACGGAGCATCCGAACCGGCCGTGGACCTCAAGTTCAGCCAGTACTTCGACAACACGCAGTGGCCCTTCGTCCATCAGCCGCTTGTCCACGATGCTTCGAGCGGCAAGAACCTCTATGTTCCCATCCCGTTCAAGAAGTCGTGCAAGGTGATCGCCGACGACAAGTGGGGCGCGTACTACCACTTCACGTATACGACGTATCAGAAGGACACCGTCCTGCCGGTGTTCACGCGCAATCTGCAGGCTGATGAGATCGCGGCGCTTGAGGAGGCGAACGTCAAGCTAACCCAGGGCTTGGGCTCCGATCCGGCCGGGGTGCGACCCGGACAGAGGACGGCCCGAGCGTCGGCGAACCTGCGCCCGGGACGAACGGTGACGGTCGCGCGCCTGAAAGGCGAGCGGGCGATCACCGCGCTGCGCGTGAAGGTGAGCGGGCTCAATGATCGGACGGCAGAGACGCTGGCCATGCGCCAGCTTGTGCTGAAAATCACCTTCGACGGAGAATCCGAGCCGTCCGTCTGGGCGCCGCTTGGCGACTTCTTCGGCACGGCTCCGGGCATCAACATGTACAAATCGCTGCCCATGGGAATGACTCAGGACGGCTGCTACAGCTTCTGGTTCATGCCGTTCGCCAAGGGCGCGTTGGTCGAGATCGTCAACGAGGGTAATGCCGCGCGACGGGTCAGCGCCGAAGTGACCCACGCCCCTCTCACGCGCCCCGCCGGCGAGTATGCCCGGTTCCATGCAAAATGGCACCGAGACGCGTTCAACCCGACCGAGAAGGGCCGCGGGATCGAGTGGACCATGGTCACGACCGAGGGAGCAGGTCGGTTCGTGGGCGTCAACCTGCACGTCTGGAACCCGAAAGGCGGATGGTGGGGCGAAGGCGACGAGATGTTCTATGTGGACGGCGAGAAGTTCCCGTCAACCTTCGGAACAGGCTCGGAGGACTACTTCGGCTACGCCTGGTGCAACCCCGCGCGGTTCTACAACGCCTACCACAACCAGCCGTTCAACAGCGGCAACAACAAGGGGCACGCGTCGGTCAACCGGTGGCACATCGCCGACAACGTGCCTTTCCTGACGTCGTTCACGGGCACCATCGAGAAGTACTTCCCCAACGATCGCCCGACCCTCTATGCGGCAACGGCATACTGGTACCTCATGCCCGGCGGGAAGGACCCCTACACACCCTATCCGGTCTCCGAGCGCCTGGGCTATTTCGACCTGCAGATGCCCGAGCCGTTCGTCGCGAAAGGCGCGATCGAAGGCGAGGACATGAAGGTCCTGTCGTGCACCGGCGGCAGCGCCAACCGCCAGGATCTCGATTCGTTCGAGGGGGAATGGAGCAAGGGCGCCCACGTGTGGTGGACCGAAGGCAAGCCGGGCGACAAGCTGACGCTGGCGCTTCCCGTGGCCAGGGCCGGACGATATGCGGTCAAGGCCCAGTTCACAAAGGCCATTGACTACGGGATCGTCCAGCTCTGGCTCGACGGCAAGAAACTCGGCGAGCCGATGGACTTCTTCAACAACGGCGTGATCCCCACGGGCGAACTGAGCCTCGGAACGTTCGATCTCACCGCCGGCGAGCACCAACTCGTCGCCGAGATCGTCGGCGCCAACGAGAAGGCCGTCGTCAAGTACATGTTCGGCCTCGACTACATAAGGCTCGTGGCTCCGTAGGCCAACCCGTGGCGCGCTTGATTCGGGCATGTGTTGCCGTCTGCTGTGCGTTGGCATCGGCGGCGCTGAGTTCGCCTGTCTGCGCCCATGGCACCATGCGGTATCTGGACAACGGCCGGATACGCGTCGGCATTGACCTCGCCATGGGCGGCGCCATCACGTATCTCTCCGTGTCGGGCACCACAGACAACGTCGTCAACAGCCACGATCCGGGGCGCGAGATACAGCAGTCGTACTATTCGGGTCCCAATGACTTCGGCTGGTGGAACGGTCAGCCGTGGCCGTGGAACCCCATCAGCGTCGGCGACCAGTGGGGCAACTACTCGCAGGTGCTGGACTTCCAGACCGACGGCACGACTCTCTACACGAAGATCATCCCCATGCAGTGGGGCGGGAGCAACCCGGCAGGAACGCCCGGCGACTGCACCTTCGAAAACTGGGTGACGCTCGAAGGCAACGTCGTCCACGTCCGTAACCGCCTGAACAACGCTCGCGTGGATCGCAGTTGGTACGGCACATACGCTCAGGAGCTACCTGCGGTCTACACCGTCGGCAAGCTGCACAGGCTCTGGACATACGACGGAGTCCGGCCCTTCGAGGGCGAGCCGCCGGTCGAGAAGCCCAACGGCTTCCTGTGGACCTCGTGGCGGGCAACCGAAGGATGGGCGGCCCAGCTCGATCCGTCCGGATGGGGGCTGGGCGTGTTCGTGCCGAAGGTCGGCGTCATCATCGGAGGCTTCTACCCGGAAGTGAACCCGACGACCATCCTGGCGGGTCCCAAGGATGATCCAACGGGTTACATGGCGCCAAGCCATCTTGAGGTTCTCGACTGGAACATCGTGTACGAGTACGAGTACGATCTTGTCCTCGGCACGCTGGACGAAATCCGCGCCCATGCCTACGCGAACCGTTGGGATCTCCTCCCGCACTGGGTGTTCATGAGGGATCGGCAGCACTGGACGTACAACAACGCGCGGGATACGGGTTGGCCCATTGACGGGCGACTGATAGTCGAGGTTGGGCAGCTTGATCCCATGGTTCACAGTCCGCACGTCGGCTTCAGCGCCTCGGACTGCCCCGGCATCACGATTCGCATGGCCGCGCGGCTGAACAACCCGCCGAGCGGATGGCTGACAGGTCAGCTCTTCTGGGAGCGTGAAAACGGCGCACTCCCGTTCAGCGAGGCGCAGAGCATCCGGTTCCCGGTCACCAATGACGGGCAGTTCCACGACTATGTGCTGCCTCTGGCGCCGATTCCGACCTGGTCGGGATTCATCAGTCGGCTCCGTTTCGATCCCGTAGTCGAGGGCAGACCCGGCGACTACGTGGAGATCGCGTGGATATCCTGTCGGCCGACAGCGCTTGCCGTTCAGCCGGCATCCGGCAGAATCGGCGCAAACGTGACGCTGGAAGCGACGCTGACGCAGGGCGGAGCGGCGGTCTCCGGTCGGGAGGTCGGCTTCGCCGTGGACGGCACAGACGCAGGCGTCGCAGCGACAGACGGATCGGGTGTCGCCCGTCTCCCCTATGCCATTCCTGAGCTGACCGGCACAGGCATGCGAGAGGTCGCCGCGTCCTTCGCAGGGGACGACCTGTACGCCCCATCATCCGGAGCCGCGCAGCTTACCGTTGATCGCGGCGCGACAAGCATGTATGTCATTGATCGCGCAGGCATCATCACGACTCCGACCATTCTGCGCGCCTTCCTCTACCGACAGCCCGGAAGTGTCGGCATAGCCGGGCGCAGCGTGGCGTTCTCGGTCGGGGGAACGAGCGTCGGTTCGGCAACCACCGAGGCATCGGGCCGAGCGTCGCTCGACTGGGTGATTGACGCGGTCCCGGGCGATCACACAATCCGAGCGGAGTTCGCGGGCGACGCCGCCTACGAGACCGCATGGGGCGAGGCGACGTTGAGCGCGTTCGTGGCCGCGACGAAGGTCTATGTGCCCGACCGGACAGCCAGGATCAAGCGAACCGCGGCGCTGCGGGCCTATCTCTACGACCTGACCAACAAACCGATTGCCGGCCGGACGCTTGCAATACGACTCGACGGGACCGAGATCGGCTCGGGCGCGACCAGCTCAACGGGACGCGTGCAGATCATGCACGTCGTACCCGAGGGAGCCGGAGCGGGCGCTCGCACGATCGAGGGAGTGTTCGCGGGCACGGCCGGCTATACGGCATCAAGCGGCTCCGGGCGGCTGACCGTCGAGCGAGGAGATATCTACATCTGGCCCTTCGTTCGCAGCGGCAAACGGGGAACGGCGCATCCGCTCCGTGCATACGTTCGGAGTCTGCCCGACTACTCGATTCTGCCGGGCAAGGCCATCGCCGTGTCCGTTGCCGGCACCGAGCTCGGAACCGCCGTTGTGTCCGATACGGGCTGGGCGACCCTTCTCTGGGGGATCCCGCCCGATGAGCCGATCGGATGGCAGACCGCCACGTTCGCGTTCTCAGGCGACGCGTGGTACAGCCCGGCGGCCGCCGCCACGCAGTTTCAGGTCGTTCCGTAGGGTCTTCGAAGCCCCGGCGAACCCGAGGCAGGCATCACGCCGGGGTTACAAGAGACTGTGCGCTGCGCGTGAGCACTCCGGGCGGGCGGGCCGCTTCGGTTTTCGTGCCGGAACCGATCGTGAAGCGAAAAACGGCCCCGTGGTTGGGCTTACCTTCGGCCCACACCCGGCCTCCGTGCATCTCGACGGCACGGCGAACGAACGTCAGGCCGAAGCCCGCGCCTTCGGTCTCTTCGGCCGGCCTGTAATGGCGGAACAAGTCGAACAGCGTATGGGCGTAGTCCTGATCGAAGCCCACGCCGTTGTCCCGCACATAGTAGGCCCCGTCTTCGTATCCAACGTGGATCATCGCAACGGTCGCGTCTCGCGTCGCTTCGAGCGCGTTACGGATGAGGTTCGTGAACACCATTCGCAAAAGTTCCGGGTCGGCGCTGCACGGCGGGAGGTCGTGTACCGTGATCGCCGCCGCGTGAGGGAACTCGCTCCGCAGATCGCGTATGGCCTCGCGCACAAGGGGCGTTGGGGTTAGACGCCTTCTCGCCAACTCCGATCGTCCAAGCCTGCCGAGGGCAATCAGCGACTCAATGAGCGTGCCCATGCGCCTGGACGCGGTTCGCACACGCTCAAGGTCCCGACGCCCCTCCGGGGGCAGAAGCTCGCCGTACTGCTCCAACACCGAGCACGTGAACCCGTGAGCGGCGCGGACGGGCGCTTTCAGATCGTGCGACAGCGTGTATGTGAAGGCCGCCATTTCCTCGCTCACCTGAACGAGTTCGGCGGTCCTCTGCTCGACGCGCTTCTCAAGATCCCTGCGAGCCGCTTCCACCTCGGCGAACAGTCGAGCTTTCTGTACCGCCACCGCCGAATGTTCCGCGAATGGCAGCAACGCCTGCACGTCTCGATGCGTGATCGGTCGGTTTGTCAACAGATTATCCACGCCTATGCACCCGAGGATGGCATCACCCGCCCGCATGGGAACAACGGCATGGGCCCGAACGCCTTGCATCGTCTCGGGGGTGTAGCGCTCACCAAGGGCGGCCCGGTCCACGATCAGCGAGTACTCCACTTCACCACGCACGACGCGATGCATTGGTATCGGGCTCGCGGGATCGAGCGGCGCGCGTTGGTCCCAGAGATCTTCGATGCCGCCCTGACGGTCGGTACCCCAGGTGCCGGTCAGCATCCCCGAGCTTGGATCAAAGAGCCACACGCCGGCGCGATCGAACATTCCCGAATCGACGATAGCGTTGCGAACCATGCGCAGCATCTCGCGAAGGTCCGTCTGGGCGGCGATGGTTGCCGCGACCCTGCTGAGCGCCTCGAGGTGTGCGATGCGCGTTCGGAGCTCGTCTGACATGTTGCCCGCCCGAACGGCGGCTGCCGCCTGTTCGGCGAATGGCAGGAGCAGTTCGACGTCAGCCTCAGTTATCGGTCGGTCGGACATGAGGTTGTCAACGGAGATGCATCCCACGATGACGTCGCCTGCCCGCATAGGCACCACGGCGTGCCAGTGGACGCCGTCCATCCAGTCGGGAGTCAGGTCGCTGCCGAGTTCGTCGCGCTTGCTGAGGAGCGAATAGGGTATTCGGCCGGACACGACCAGGTCCGAAGGCATGCCGCGCTCAGCGTCCACGACGCTGACGTTGTGTGAGATATCCTCAAGCTTGCCGTTACGGTCGGTTCCCCAAACGCCTCGCAGGACGTTCGAAGCCGGATCGTAGAGAAACACGCCGGCGCGATCGAAGAGCCCCGACCCGACGATACCGTCGCGCACGAGGCGCATCATCTGGTGCAGCTCCGTGTTGGCGGTGATGGCTGACGCGATTCGGCCCAGATGCTGGAGCTGCGCTACGCGGGCGCTGAGTTCCGCCCGGAGACGGGCGTTCCTAACCGCCACTGCGGCCTGTTCGGCGAACGGGAGCAGCACTTCCACGTCGTCTTCCGTCAGCGGCGCGCCCGTGATCAGGTTGTCGCCGACGATCAGGCCGACGGTTTCGTCGCCGGCGCGCATGGGCAGAACGCAGTGGGCTCGCACTCCGAACATTGGGTCGCCGGGCTCGAGGCGATGGATCGAGGTGTGGTCATCCTCCAGAATGAACGGGATCTCACCGCGGATAACGCGGCCTATGGGATCGTCGGGCGACTCGCCTTGATTGAGGCGATGACCGTGTGGATCCTCCAGCTTGCCGTTTCGGTCGGTGCCCCAGACCCCCTCGAATCGCTCTGAATGGGGCGCTCTGAGGAAGATGCCGACACGATCAAGTCGGGCGATCTCGAGCACTGTATCTCTCGTCACCCGCAACGCAACGTCGAGGTCCGCCT
Organism: Chthonomonadales bacterium; assembly: GCA_037442185.1. Taxonomy (GTDB): domain Bacteria; phylum Armatimonadota; class Chthonomonadetes; order Chthonomonadales; family CAJBBX01; genus JAAYVH01. The sequence continues at coordinate 20,647 of JBBIQU010000023.1, forward strand.
CCGATGCGATCAGTTGGCCGAGATGCGCGAGCCTGCTCGCTATCGTCCGCTGCCGGGAGTTCATCGAAGCCACGCGAGCGGCCAACACGGCAACCGCAAGCTGACGCGCGCCCATCGCAAGGAGGTCCAGATCGCCGCTCTCGATGGGTCTGCCGGTCGGTCGGTTATCTGCCCAGATCAGGCCGACAAGTTCAGTCCCCAGGCGAAGCGCAGCAACGGCGCATGCCGACGTGCCCAGAATGGGATGATCGGCCTCATCGCCGGGCTCCTGCGACGGCTCCGCGCTGATCGCAACGTCGGCCTCTTCGCGCGCCACACGGTACGCAGGGGACTGTGGATTCGCCGGTACCGCAAAGAGACTGCCTTCGCGCGGCTCCGGCTGTTCCTCGCCGTGGGCGCCGCAGATGTCCTCAAGTACATCGCGGTGGGCGTCGTAGAGCATCACGCCCGCTCGGTCGAAGCCTGCGACCTCGGTGACCGCATCACGCACCATGCGCAGGATGTCCACAAGGGGCGTGCCCGAGCCAACGGCCATGCTGATCTTGGCCGTGCGTTTCTGCAGCTCGGCGAAGCGTTCCGAGCGCTCCGTATGGGGTTGACTCCTGGCAGAGTTCGGCGCTTCCACCTCTCCCGTCACTTTCCGGGCGTCGGCTTCTTCAGATTCTGTTCCATAGACGCAACTCAGTCAAGGTGATATACGGCCGTTGCGTCACCGTCTGCGGTCGGAAGGAAGGAGGAAGAGTCGTCGGCGTCCAACCTACGTACAGAGGTTATGCCAATGCTTCGGTTGCGCACAATCGTCATGTTCGCCTGTGTTACGCTGGTCGCTGCGGCCTGCGCGCTTGTCACCCAGGATGCGCGTTCCGGTGCGCAGACCGTCGTTCTCGACCCGATGACGACGGTCCAGCGTCTGCAGCTCTCGCCCCAGAACCTCTCGGGCCGACATGCCATCGGCGTTACGGTTCAGGACCCGCCGGAAGGAGCCGACCGATCGGTCGAGCTTGTCGCCGATTTCGCTGCGCCGGACACGGAATGGGTCTCGGTTGACTGGACGGGTCCTCGTGTCGTTGGACGATGCCGTCGGTTGGCCATGCGGGTGTGGAGCGCAGGCGATGCGCCTACCCTTCGATGGACAGTCGAGGACGCCGCAGGCAGATGGCACTACCGGGACCTTACGCTGGAGGCCCGAAGCGGATGGCAAGAGGCCGTAGTCGGCATGGAGCGGCCGGCGGAGTGGACCCCGATGCTGCGCCGTGGGGAAGCCGCTCTTCCGATGGAGCATCCCATCCGCCTGCGCCGCCTTGGCTTGAAGCGCCTTCGGGCGTCGGATCGGCCAACGGTGCGCGTTCGGTTCTCCGGCCTGCGTGCGGAGACGGATATCTCGCCGGGCGACCTGCTGGACGCGCGAATCCAGCCTGCGAAGCCGAGTGGGGTCTTCTTCGGCGGCCAGGTGCCCGAGATGATCTGGCGGGCGAGCAATCCCTCCGGCCGAGCGCTGACCCTGCGGTGCCGTGCATCGGTGACCGGCATGACCGGACCGACGAAGACACTCGATCTGGGCGTCCATACGATCCGGGCCAAGGGCAGCGTGACGGTTCCGCTTCGCTTCCCGGTGGCACTGTACGGACCTTACGACGTGACATTCGTCGCAGAGCATGGAGCGTGGAAGCGCGCGTGGCGCTCAAGGTTCGCTTACCTTCGGACGTCTCCGGTCCCCGGGAGGCAGTCGTGGCGGACCAGCAAGTTTGGAGTGTGCGGCAACGTTGGAGGAGTGCCGCAGGAGTTCCGTCGGATCGCCGCGCGGCTCAACCAGCTTGCCGGATCCGGATGGTCCAGAATCGGTCTCTCATGGCAGCAGGTCAATCCGGCGCCCAACGTCTGGGCCTGGGACCGGCCCGGGACCGTTGAGGGACCGATCGGCAGCGCGCTTCGAACAGCCGGACGGTCGTACGTCGCGCCGCACGACCCGTCGCTCGACTGTGCCGATGAGGTCACGGTGGCCTTCTGGGCGCGCATAGCCGATGCCAACGGATCAACTCAAGTCGCTGTGCGCAAATGGGGGCCCGGCGACCGACGCAACTATGGGGCCTACTTCCACAGGGAAACCGGCGCGCTCTGCTTCTCGGCCGGTTACGAGCGCATGCCCGGCACAGTGGCGGATTTCAGTTCGGGCGTGAGCGCTTTCGACGGACAATGGCATCACTACGCGGCCACGTACTCGCGTTACATCCGATCCGTATGCCTCTACGTGGACGGGACGCTCATGACGTCCGCCGCCCACGATGGCGGCCGCCTCCGCATAACGGATGCCGACCTCATTCTCGGCCAGGACCTCGCCGGCGACCTCGACGAGGTGATGGTATATCGGAGGGCGCTCGGGCCGGCCGACGTTGCCGCCCTCGCCCGGCGGGCCGATCCTCCGAAGGACGGGCTGGTCGCATGGTACAGCTTCGATGCGCCGGGCGGTACGTATGCTCCATCGGCCTCGTTGTCGTCAGCGCTGAAACCCCTTGCGCCCATGGAACCGGACGCCATCCGATCGGCGCGGGAAGCATCGGAGCAGGGCATGGCGACGCTCGGGATACTCGGGTTTCCTCCAGCATGGGCCTCGACGGCAGGAACGGCTTCGCGCCACTGGCTGCATCCGCCCGAGAATCGTGCGTGGACCCGCTACGTCGAGGGCGTAACACGCGAATACGCGAGGACGCTCAACCACTGGGAGATATGGAACGAGCCCAACAGTCCCACTTTCTGGGACCCGGAGCCCGATCCCCAGCAGTACCTTGAAGTTCTCAAGGCCGCCTACGGGGCAGCGAAACGCGGCAACCCTCAATCCACGGTGCTCATGCCCGGTTTGCGGGGTCCGTCGGGTCCATCCGATACGACAGGCAGGGCCTACTTGGAGCGCCTGCTGGCCCTCGGAGCAGGCAAGTGGTGCGATGCCATTTCGGTGCACCCGTACCGGTCGGGCTCACCCGAAGAGACGGGACTGGCGGAGGACCTGCGGTGGATCGCCAGGAGATGCTCGGTGGCGGGAGTCAAGCGTCCGATATGGCTGACGGAAGTCGGCTGGTCAACGGACATTCCTGATGGTGCGACGCCGCGTGCCCAGGCCGCCATGCTGGCCCGAGCCTATCTGCTTGCGTTCTCGACCGGACTGGTCGAGCGCTTGTTCTGGTTCCGCATGCACGATTCCGGCCCGGATCGCACGTTCCCCGAAGATAACTACGGCCTGTGTGACGACCGGATGACACCGAAGCCGGCGTTCTTTGCCCACCGCACGCTTGCGGTCTTGCTGAGCGATGCAAGGCCCGACGGCGAGCTTGCCGTCTTACCGGCGAAAGGCGGGGCCGATCTCGCCGCTGATGCGGGTATCAGATGGCTGCGGTTTCGCTCGCCGTCCGAGCGTTTCTCGGCCGTCTGGAGCACCAAAGGACCCGACTGGATAACCGTTGCTGTCGGCAAGTCGAGAGTGGCCGTAACCGACCTGATGGGCAACGGCACCTACCTGAGCGCGCACGATGGGGTGGTGCTGGTCGAAGTGGACGACCTTCCGAAGTTCGTTCGAGGCCTGCCGGAGCGGGTGACAGTAACGTCCGGATTGGTCCAGGCAGGCCCGACGGCGACTGGCGCGGCTACAGGCCTGCGCATCCGAAACCCATACCCGAAACCGGTCACGGCCAAACTGAAGGTTCAGGCCCGCGGAGGCAGCGTCGCTTCCGTGCCGTCCACGGTCAGCATCGCCCGTCTCGGCTCCGCCACCGTGCCGATTCGCTGGGCGCCCGCGTTACCGCCCGGAGGGGACGCCCGCCTGACCGTTCGCGTCACATATCCGGGCGGAACGGTGGTCAGGTCATTCGAGCGGTCGTCGAAAGGCGACTTCGTGCCCTTGTCGGGCGCGGCATCAGCCGCCGGTGAGTGATATGACCATGTCCGAGACCCGCAGGCCCGACCCGCCTTCCGCGTTTCTGGTGGGCCGGCGAGTGTGCCTTCGTCCCATGGAGCCGGACGACCTCGCGGTGGTTATGCATATTGCCAATGATCCTGAGCTTCGCGCCATGACCGGAGGCGTACGGCCCATGTCGCGGGCATGCGCGGAGGAGTGGCTGAGTGAGACACGCCGCGACACCAGGCGCCGGTGGTTCGCCATCGCGCTCCGAGACGACAACCGAGTGATCGGCGAGGCCGGCCTCCTGCGGATCGTCCACGAGTGGCGCGGGGCCGACATGACCGTTATCATTGCGGACAAAGCGCTGTGGGGCAAGGGCCTGGGAACCGAGGCGGCCAACCTTCTCATCGAACATGCATTCGGCGCGATGAGCCTCCATCGCCTCGCCGTCGGCGTCGTAGCGGCAAACACCCGCGCCATCCGCTTCTGGCAGTCGCTCGGCTTCCAGCGTGAGGGGATCCTTCGCGACGGCTACTTCTGTGAGGGTCGCTTCCAGGACTTCATCATGATGTCGCTGCTAAGTACTGACCAGCGCCCAGGCAAACGGGCGCTAGAGGCCACATAGGGAGAGCGGGGCCGCCGTCGGAGGGTGACTGCCCAGGTTCCACCGACACGCCTCGCCTACCCAAGTCAGGCCGACAGGAGACCAACCATGCTCAAAGCGATCATATCAGGCGCTCGTCGCGCCGAACTCGTACAGGCGCCCATGCCGAGGCCTGTGGCCGATTGGGCCCTTGTGAAGGTGCTCGTGACGCCCATGTGTACCGAGTACAAGGCGTTTCTCGGCGGCGGGCGGCACGAGTTTCTCGGTCATGAGGCGGCGGGCGAGGTCGTCGAGATTGCCCAACCGTGCGGAGTGAAGCCGGGCGACCGCGTGGTCGTCATGCCGCAATACCCGTGCGGTCGGTGCGACCTGTGCCTGTCGGGCGAGTACATCCATTGCGAGAACTGCTATGACTTTGAAGCGTTCACGGGTTCTCCCGAGGGCATGGCTACCTACGCGCAGTACCTGCTGAAGCCCGCCTGGCTCCTGCCCCACGCGCCTGACGACCTGACCATCGAGCAAGCATCCTTGGCTCTGTGCGCGCTGGGTCCATCGTTCGGCGCATATGATGCGATGGCCCTCGACGGGCTGGACACGATCTTGATCACGGGACTTGGTCCGGTGGGACTGGGGGCTGTTGTCAACGCCAGGCGACGCGGAGCGCGTGTCATTGGCGTCGAGAGCCACCCGTGGCGCATCGAACGCGCGCTCGCGCTCGGAGCCGAGAAAGCGCTCGATCCGCGCGATCCCGATTGCGCCATGCAGGCCCGGGCGCTCACAGACCGCAATGGAGTGGACGCGGCGCTCGATTGCAGCGGCGTGCCGGCGGCGCATCGAATCTGCATAGACGCCACCAGGCGCAAGGGCCGCGTGGCTTTCGTGGGCGAGTGTGCCGACGAAACCCCGGTTCGTGTCTCCCCCGACTTGATCCGCAAGGGCCTGACCATTGTTGGCTCATGGCACTACAACCGCGCGCGGGTCAACGCCATCTACGACGTGATCCGCGCCATGCCCCGGGAGACCGACCTGCTCGTCAGCCACACGCTCCCAATGTCGCGCATCCAGGATGCCTTCGACATATCCGCTTCCCACACCTGCGCCAAGATACTGCTGCATCCATGGGAATAGCCCCGCGGCGAAGTCGCCGAAGGGCGACTTGGTGCCGTTGGCAGGCACGGTTTCAACCGCATGGCCACAAACTCGAGGCTACGAACGTCGCCACGTGCCCCGTTTGGGCGCTGTTGCAATAGACGACAGGCGCGGTTTCAACCGCATGGCACCTTCATGCCGTCGGCATCATCCAAGTGGGCAGTTGACCATCCACTGTATGCCGAACTTGTCCCGAAGCATGCCCCAGTAGGCGCCCCAGAACATCTCCTGCATCGGCATCTCGATGGTGCCGCCTGCGGCCAGCCCATCGAAAAGACGGTCGGCCTCGGCTTTGTCCGCGGCCTCGACGGATAGGCTGATGTTTGTGCCCTGCATGCATGACCTGCCCATGGATGCGAGGGTGTCGGTGCCCATGAGTACGCAGGTCGGGCCAATGGGTAGCGAGATGTGCATGATCTTGCCGGCGTCCTCATCTGAGACCGGCTCATCCATCTGGATGTCGCGATATCGCATGACCTCGCAGAACTCGCCTCCAAACACGGATCGGTAGAACTCGAACGCCTGTTCGGTGGTGCCGTTGAAGTTCAGATACGGGTTGATCGTAGGCATTGGTACGCTCCTTTGTATCGGCCAGCCATAGAGTGGCAACCGTCCCGCCGCCGACTGCGAGCCATAGTGTTCGCGCTTTCGCATGAGGCCGCCTTCGCCGAAGGTATACTAGCCTCCCTACACGGAGCAAGCCATGCGACAGGACCCGGCGAATCGAGGCGTCATCGAGCGTTACCGCGATCGGCTGAATGTGCGCGCGTCCACGGGTGTGGTCACGCTGCTCGAAGGAAGCACTCCGCTCATACCGGCTCCGCGCCTGGCCGATCGGATTGCTCCGGGCGCGAAGCTCTACCTGAAGTACGAGGGCCTGAACCCGACCGGCTCCTTCAAAGATCGGGGCATGACCTGCGCCATCACCGATGCCCTGTCCGGCGGAGCGCGGGGCGTCATCTGTGCCAGCACCGGCAACACGGCCGCATCAGCTGCTGCATATGCGGCGCGCGCAGGCATTCCTTGCGCAGTGGTGATCCCCGAGGGCAAAGTGGCTCTGGGCAAACTCGCAGGTGCGCTTGCGTACGGGGCACGCGTCATCGCCATTAAGGGCAGTTTCGACCTCGCGCTGCAGCTTGTGCGCGACGTCTCGGAACGCGGATGCTTCATGCTGGTGAACTCGCTGAACCCCGCCCGGATCGAAGGGCAGAAAACCGCCGCGTTTGAGATTGTCGAGGACCTTGGGCGCGCCCCCGATTGGCTTGCCCTTCCCGTCGGCAATGCGGGCAACATCACGGCCTATTGGAAGGGGTTCCGGGAGGCGCTCGGTCACGGCGATTGCGACGGCGCACCCAGGGTGCTCGGCGTCCAGGCATCGGGGGCCGCTCCCTTGATCCATGGCCATCCGATCGCGCATCCGGAAACGGTTGCCACGGCGATCCGCATCGGTTGTCCGGCCCGATGGGCAGAGGCAACGGCTGCACTCCGGGATTCTGGCGGGCATGTCCTCGCGGTTGAGGATGAAGACATACTCGAAGCCCACCATGCGCTGGCGTCGGTGGAGGGGGTCTTCTGCGAGCCTGCTTCTGCCGCAGCGGTTGCGGGTCTGAAGAAGGCCGTCGCCACCGGCGCGCTCGACCCTCGAGAGCGGGAGATCGTATGTGTTCTCACTGGACACGGTCTCAAGGACCCCGATGCGGTCCTCAGGGACGAAGCCGGCATCACTGCCGTCAGGCCTGAACCCGAAGAGCTGCTTCGCGCGGTGGATCGCCATGCGTGACCCGACCGGCATCGCGCCCTGGTCTGTGAGCGCCATTCGCGTTCGCGTGCCGGCAACATCCGCCAACCTCGGGCCCGGGTTCGACAGCATGGGCATCGCCCTCGACCTGTGGAACGATTTCACGCTCTCGGTGGGAAGCGGGGAGCCCGGCGTGCGGGTTTCGATTGCCGGAGAGGGCGAGGATACCCTGCCGCGCGATGAGACCCACCTGACCATCGGAACGCTCCTCGATGAACTGGCGCGGAACCGCGTCCCTGTGCCGGAGAGCCTCGACCTTCAATGCGTCAACGAAATACCCTCGGCCAGCGGTCTGGGTTCGAGTTCGTCTGCGGTCGTAGCGGGGTTGATGATGGCCGCGGTCCTGCGTCTTGCCGCCCGGCTTGGGAGGCGCGTACGCCCGCATGAGATCGAGCTCCATGATGTCCTCGCGAGGGCCGTTGAGGTCGAGGGACATGGCGACAACGTGACGCCGGCCATCCACGGCGGTTTGCAGGTGGTGTACACCCACGGCGACCATTATCGGAACCGGGCCATCCCCATCCCGCCGACCAAGGTCGTTGTGTGCGTCCCCGACTTCCTCTATCTGACGAGCCAGGCACGAGCGGCCCTGCCGAGCTCGATCAGCCACGCCGATGCCGTATTCAACATCGGCCACGCCATGCTGGTGGCTGAGGCGCTACGCAGTCAGGATGACGCTTTACTGTCGGATGCGCTGCGAGATGCGCTCCACGAGCGGTACCGGCTCCCGAGCATACCGGGCGCGTTCGATGCGCGTCAGGCCGCCCTGGACGCATCGGCGATAGCCGTCTGCCTCAGCGGCGCCGGACCTGGCCTGTTGGCGTTCGCCCGAAGCGGGCATGACAGTATCGGCGAGGCAATGACGGCTGCATTCGAGCGGCACGGCCTGCGCGCCCGCTACTGGGTCCTCCATGCATCAACGGGCGGCGTCCGCGTGGACATCGCCTGACCGCCGGGACATCGCATCCTCACAGTGCCGTCAGCGCTTGCGTCCGGCACGACTCGGGGTCTGAGGCCGCGCGCCCGGCGCATAGGAGATGGACCCGTGTGCCGCTATCTCGTAGCCGAAGCGGTCCAGATAGTACCGGCGGTGCCTGAAGTCGTCACCGATGCGCGCCAGCTCATCGCCCAAACGTCGGTCAAGCTCGGCTCGGACGGCGTCATAGCTCGGCGACGCCACCAGGTTGCGCCTCTGATAGGGATCGCGAGCGTCGTCGTACAGAAGCCACGGACCGGCGAGCCCACGCACATAGGTGTGTGAGGCCGTGCGAATCGCCCGGTACTCGGCGTCATATCGCTTCACGCCGTGGAAGGGCGACACGAGCATGTAGAGCGCGACCCGGTCGGTGGGATCGGGTCCTCCATGAACGACTGACGAGAGGTCCTCGCCTTCGATTGTCCCCGGTATCTTGACACCCGCCATTCCCAGCAGCGTCGGCAGAATGTCCGGGGTGTTGATTGGGGCGGAGATCGTCCGCGCCGGAGCCCCGGGCGCTCGGATCAGCATCGGCACGCACGCCGACTCGGACCAGGGCACCTGCTTGGTGTACGGCGGGCAACCGTGCGATCCCATCATTTCGCCGTGATCGGAAGTGAACACGAGGATCGTGTCCTTCGACAGGCCGGTCTCATCCAGCGTCGCGACGATCTCGCCGACGCATCGGTCAAGGGCTTCGCAATGGGCGTAATAGCCGACCGATTCGCGCTTCGCAGCGGCGCGCATCTCCTCGGGCACATTGGGGTGGAGGCGGATCGTGGCCTCGTCGTAGAGGCGGTCGTAGCCCGGCGGCAGTTCGAAGTGGGGGAAGTGCGGCGTTCCATAGGAGACGAACAGCAAGAACGGTCGCTTCGGCTCCCGATGCTCCCTGAGCCACGCTCGGGCGTCGGCGGTCTGCGCGAAGGCATCGTAGCCGTCCCAGTAGCGCTTCGTAGGGTCCGTCCCTTCATAGTAGTGCGAATGCAGGTAGCTGTGATCGCACTCGGCGGCCTTCCAGTGATGCCATCCCTGACGCCGTTCCGGGGGTACGTAGCTCTGGCGTCCGTGTCCGTCGAGGTGCCACTTGCCGATGTAGGCCGTCTCGTAGCCGGCTCGCCCGAACACTTCGGCCATGCACAGCTCCGAGGCAGGCATGTGCAGGTCGTTGAGGAACATTCCCGTCGAGGTTGGATAGCGCCCCGTCATGAGCGCGGCACGGTAGGGCGTGCAGACCGGACAGACCGACACGGCGTTGCGGAAGCTGACGCTCTGGTCCGCCAGACGGTCAAGGTTCGGAGTTCGGACGTTCGAGTCGCCTGCATAGCCTGTCGCCGACGCGCGCCACTGATCGGCGAGAAGGAAGACGACGTTGGGGCGTCGTCTGGTTCGCCCCGCCGGAGCATCGAGATGGTCGCTTGCGGTCCGTGTGAGTTCGTTCATGAATCTGCTTTCGACCCGTAGCTTCATCAGACCTTCAAACGCGGCTCATTGGAAGGTAGCCGGCCTCCTGTTCGCGAATCTCATTGTCGGGGGCATCCCGGATGTCGGAGGGCTCCCGGTTGTCGTGGGGATCGCGGTTGTCGTGGGGACCCCGGTTGTCGGAGGGATCCCGGCGAATGAATTCGCGGCTGCGAACGTCGCAAAGCGCCCCTTCGGGCACTGACCGTTCAGTCGCCGAAGGGCGACTTTGTGCCGTTGTCAGGCGCGCTTTCAACCGCATGGCCCTTCTTGCGATGTTGTGCGTCATCGCCGCGCGCGTGATCGCCGTGCGCTGGGTGAGCCGCGCGGCATTCAACCGGATGTGAGGGGTATCAGAATGCGAGTTGCGCCTGCCATAGTGAGTCTCTTGTTCTGCGCGGCGGCGGCCGGCGCGAACGCGCGCTGGAGGGAGGGCACAATGGCGCTGCCGGAGTCCATCGAGATCGTCTTGCGCGAGACCACGCCGCTCAAACATCCCCGCGGCAAGCGGTTGCCGCTGTATCTCTGGCCCGCCATGAACCCGGGCATGCTGAGCGACGCCGATGCTGAGCGCCTCGTGGCAGAACTCGATCGGCGCGGCGTGGGGCTCGTTTGCCGGTGGGACCACACACGATTCGAGGCCTCGCTTGCCGAGGCGATGCCTGTCGCTCGCGCCCAGAGGAAGCTCGGGCTGCGGATCAACATTGATGCGACGCCGTGCCTGTATTCGTTCTTCAATGGCGACGAGGCGACCGCCCATGTGGACGAAGCGGGCAAACCGTTCTGGGATCCGTCGTTCGGCAAGGCCGACATGGGCTGTCCGTTCGCGACGGATCACAGGCGCAAAGAGATCCGAGACCGCATCGAGCGCTTCGCCGACGCCTACGCGAAGGAGGGACTGAGCCCCGGCTTCGTCTTCGCGGATTGGGAAGTGGACGGCCCCATCGCGTGGAACGGCGCATGGGAAGCCTCCAAGCGGTGCAAGCGCTGTCGCGAGCGCACTCCCGAGATCGGCAACTTCCTGGCATTCCAGAAGGCGCTCTACGATCTGAGGGCCGACATTCAACGCGATGTCTATGCCGAACCCCTGCTGCGGCGGTTTCCCGATGCGCTCGTCGGCAACTACGGCGTCTATCCCCACGACGGCTTCCGTTACTGGTACGACTACTTCGAGCGCGAGGAGACCTGGTACGCTGGGATCCGCGATCAGAAGGCACTCTATCGGCACTGGCCCGACGAGTTCACAGGCACGGGCTACACCTTCGCCATGCCCGTGGTCTACACGTGGTCCCGCATGTGGAACTGGTACGGCTTCGACAACGCCGACTACCGCTGGTTCCGGCCCATGCTCCTCGCCGCGACCAACGCCGCCAGACACACTCCCGCGACCGTGCCCGTCATCGCGTTTGTCCACTGGCACACCACCGACCCGCCCAAGCCGCCCGACCCGGCCATGAAGCAGATGAGTGAGTGGGCCTACAGAGAGCTGCTCTGGCATATGCTCCTGCGCGGCGTTGACACCTTCTTCCTCTGGTGTCCTGCCGACGAAAACGCCGCCGAGGTCCGCCTGCTCCATCCCGTCTGGGCCGCGGCTCAGGAATATGGCGAGTTCCTCGACGGCGGCAAGCCCATCTCATTCGACGTCCCGGAGCGACCGGGCACGGTGATATCCGGCCTCCTTCTCGGGGATCGCCTGCTCGTCCGCCGCACCGACTTCACCAGCGGCGCCGGGCCGGTCACTCTCCGAGCTGCCGGCCGCGAGGTCGTCGTGGAGCGCGCGGAGGGGTGTCGGGTGATCAGCGTACGATAGAAGCCGCCGAGACGCAACGATGGTCGCCGTGAACGCCGGACCCGAGTTCTGGGTACCATCCATCAACAATCGCATTTCGGAACGGCATGACCGGCAACGGGACACAGCCGGTTCCATTACCTGAGCACCGACTATGAGACTTGGCCTGTTCAGCGAGTTGTCGCTGCCCGACACGGTGATCCGCGACCTGCACCGCCAGAATCCCTGGTGGTCGGGCGGCTCGCTGCCTGTCCTGCCGCCCTTCCGACGGTGGCCCTACCAGAAGCTGCGTGAGCGCCTCGACAAGCCGATCGCGCCGGTTCTTGTGATTCGCGGTCCCCGCCAGATCGGCAAGACCACGCTGCAAATGCAGGTCATTCGGGACCTCCTTGACACGGGCATCGCGCCTGCGCGCATTCTGCGAGTTCAGTTTGACGAGCTGCCCTCGTTTCGCAGCGTGGCCCACGAGGAGCCCTTCCTGCGTATCTCGATGGCGTCCTACATTTGCGGTTTGAGAATGACGTGCAGGAAGTTGTGCCCAAACTCGTCGAACGCCTGCGTCATGCGGGCATCCCCGTTGCCGCGGATGCAGTAACCAACGCATTGGCATAGTTCGCATGTGACTGCAGAAGACTCGGCGGCCCGTGGGCCGATATCGAAAGCGCGGATGCTGCAATGGAACACACAATGGCGCTAGCGTATACATACCGACTCGGGGTACATGGCCCAAGTCGGCCGCCATGCGCGGTGAAGGATAATAGAAGGAGCGATGGAGGCGATCGGAGGGTTGGCAGGAAGCGCCACCATAACCTACCACGAGGTTGAGATACCTCGCACCAAGCTGGCTGACTTCTGTCGGCGGAACAGTATCCGACGGCTGTCGCTGTTCGGCTCGATTCTGCGCGACGACTTCCGCCGAGAGAGCGATGTTGACTTCCTCGTGGAGTTTGAGCCGGGACGGACGCCCAGTCTGCTCACCATGGCTAGGCTCGAGATCGAGTTGTCCGAGATGATCGGGCGGAAGGTTGATCTTCGCACGCCAGGCGACCTGAGTCGCTATTTCCGCGACGATGTCCTCGAAGAGGCGATACCGCAGTATGTTGCCGAAGGATGATCTCGTTCGCGTCCGGCACATGCTGGATGCGACCGACGAGGCGCTGGCGTTCGCGGCAGGGCGCTCGAGAGCTGATCTGGACTCCGATTCGATGCTGACGCGAGCTCTGATCAACTGCCTGTCGGTAGTCGGCGAGGCAGCGGCCAGGATAGGTGCCGAGACCCGATCCGTTGATGCGCTCATTCCCTGGGCCCACATCGTCGGTATGCGGAACCGTCTCGTCCACGCCTACTTCGATATGGACCTTGACGAGGTGTGGAAAACCGTGACAGACGATCTTCCGTCGCTCTCGGAGCGCCTGCGAGCTTTGCTTGACGATACGAAGGCCTGACCGGTGCTCAACGTGTCCACACGCCACGAATCCGCCTGCCGCGATCGGCGCGAGTTCCTTACCCGCGCGTACCTCAGGTGCGATAGAACCGCTCTCAACGAACAGGGAGACGTTGGATGACCATCATCGCCATGATCGCCGTCGCGCTGTGCGCATCGGGCGGAGCGAACGTGCTCATCGTCGCCGACGAGATTCCGGCAATGCAGGCTCTGGCCGAGGGGATGAAGCGCCTCGAAGGGGTCGAGAGCCGCATCGTCAAGCAGACGGAGATGCCTGCGGACCTGCAGGCGTACGACGCGGTGATCGTCTACATTCACGGTCGGCTCGACGAGGGGCCGGAAGTGGCTCTACTCAACTACGCCGAATCCGGCGGCAAGCTGATCCTGCTCCACCACTCCATCAGCTCGGGCAAGCGCGCCAATAAGCAGTGGTTCGCGAAGCTGGGCGTCGAGCTTGCCTCGGGCGATGTCGAGGCCGGCGGGTACAAGTGGATCGAGGGCGTCACGCTGGAGGTGTGCAACCTCGCCCCGCGCCATCCGATCACGAGAAACGGAATCGTTTACCCGACGAAGATCGCCTTCGCCGATGCCCGCGGCAGGCAGACCACGCGCGACGCCTTCTCGCTGGAGCACTCCGAGGTCTACATCAACCACAAGCTCACGGGGAGGCGCACGACGCTGCTCGGCTATCGTTACGTGGACGCAGCGACAGGGAAGGTCTGGACCCAGGCGACGGCCGGATGGCTCATGCGGCTCGGCAAAGGACACGTTCTGTACTTCATGCCCGGACACACGGAGCAGGAGTTCCGCAATCCCTCCTACCTGCGCATCGTGACGAATGCCGTCGTCTGGAAGCCGTAATGGACCAGGTTTTGTGTCGCTTTTGTGATCACTGACCTGCGATGGCTACGCGCTCACGACGCGTCGGTTCACTTCGTCTTCTGGCAGGCATCGCCCTGTGCCTGACCGTCAGTGCTCTTGCCGCGTTTCTGTTCGTTCGCTCGCAGGCATCCGGATTCAGGCACGAAGGCTTCGAAGGCATCCTTGCCCCACGGTACTGGAAGCTCGACGCCTCCAGCGTGGGCACATCCCCGGGCACGATCGGCGTCGTCGCGCGCAGCGCACATTCGGGCAGGCATGCCCTACGCATCGGCTATGACTTCAGCCGAGGCGGGCAGCATGTTGTGGTCACCGGGCCGCCCCCGAAGCTTCCGGACCTTCGGGGCATGCGGTTCTGGGTCCGCAATCCGGGCGGCAACCCGCTTGCCATCCGCGTTCGCGACGCCGTAGGCCATGTCTTCCAGCGCGACTTCCGGACTCGCACCGATCGCTGGGAGCAGGCGGAAATGCTCTTCGGCCTCTGGGATGAGCGCTGGGACGGACCGCCCGATCGCGTCTTTCGCTATCCGCCTCGCCGGATCGCGCTCGTCGTGGGACCCGGTCAAGCGCCCACCGGCGAGATAGTGGTAGACGATCTGGAGGCAGTGGGAGTTGCGGATGTCGGCCGCCGCGCAGCATGGTACACGGCGCTTGGGGAGTCAGACGCGGGATCGTCCGGGCTCTTCCGCGGCGACATCGAACTGAAGGGCCGCCCTTTGCGCCTCCGTGTCCGCCTCCGCGGCGCTGCGGCCTCCGATCGCTGCTTCATCCGCATTGGTTCCGGCTGGACGGAGTTCACGAAGAGCGTTCCGATTCGAGCGTCCGGCGTGCGGCAGACCGCCTTGGTTTCGCTGGAAGACCTCGGCGATTGGCGGTACGAGGGCTTCCTCGCCGACGGCCTCGCAGCACTCCCGCTGCGCCTCAAAGAGGCGCGCGTGGAAGCCGGCGGGTCCCGCGGAGCGAGGGCGTCGGGCGCGTCGGACCAGTCGGACGGGTCCGATCGGGCCGCTCCGATTCTGCTCTCGGTGGAGGCTCTCACGCTGCCCGCGCCCTCGAATGAGATTGATCTGGAGGCGTCAGGGCGCGTGTCAGCAGGCATGGACACGTGGACCTGCGCCATGACGAACTTGACGGGCGGCACGGTGTCCGGTGCGCTCTCGCTTACGGTACGCGACTGGGCCGGGAACCGCATCGCGTCGGCATCGCGCAGCGTGTCTCTGACGGCCGGCGCCTCGCGCACCGAGCGCTTCAGCCCCCAGTCGGGAACCCAACCTTGCCGCATTGCGGAGTTCGTCCTGCGAACCGCTCGGCGCGAGTACGGTCCCGCTGAGGCCGCCATCGTTTCCCCCGCGCAGCCGGTTCCGCAGTGCGCGCGAACTCCCCGGTGGGGCGTGGGCGCCGGCCTCGCGTTCATCCAGCCCGGACCGAAACACGACGCGCAACGGGAGCGCATCGCCGGGATCGCCAAACGGGCAGGCATTCGATTTGGTATCGAGCTCATGTTCTGGGAATGGGCCGAGCCCGAGCGCGGCATCTATCGGTGGGAGCGGTTCGATGCAGCCGTCAACACACTGCTCAAGCACGGCATCGCGCCCTACGGGATCATCGGCTACTGGTCGCGCTGGACGAAGCCTTACACGCGCGAGGGCATCCGGGATTACGCCGGCTACTGCCGCGCGCTGGTGAAGCACTTCAGAGGACGCGTTCGCCACTGGGAACTATGGAACGAGCCCAACGGCGGATTCTGGACGGGGCCGAAGGACTTCTATCCCGTTCTGGTCGCCGAGGCCACCCGCGCCATCAAGGAGACCGACCCCGGCGCGATGGTGATCGCCGGCTCGGCAGCCCCAATGGACCCGAAGTTCCTGCGTGCGGTCGCCGCCACCGGGGCGCCGTTCGACGCGGTAAGCGTGCATCCATACGGCCTTGAGCTCGACCAGCGGTTGTTGGCGGCTCGGCTTCAGCACGCCACGCAGGCATCGGCCCATCCCGACGGACATCCGCGCAGCCTTTGGGTAACTGAGACGGGCTCTGCCGTCTTGCCCGGCACCGCCAGGACGCTTTCAGAACAGGCGGCCTCCCTTGCGCGGACGTATATCACAGCCATCGGCCCGGGCCGTGCCGACCATGTTGCCTGGGTGCGCATGACCACCGGACCGAGCCGCTCCGACAGCGATGAGCAGCTGGGGCTCCTCAGCCACCCCGACCTCTCGTCGCGGCCGGCATATCGAGCGCTGCAGACCATCGGCCGCGTTATCGGCGACGCCCGGTTTGTCTCGAGCGATCCGGCGCCTGCGGGAATCGGCGTCCAGCGCTTCAGGCATCCCAACCACGACGTGCTCGCCATTTGTTCGATGTCCGATCCGGCTGTAGTCGCGGTGGCGTGGCGGCAATCTGCAGCGCCCGGAGCGATGGACCTGATGGGGCGGCGCATACCCATCGTCGGCATCAAACCGGAGATGCTCGTGCTTCCCCGCGGCGAGCCGATTCTGGTCTCCGCAGCGCCGGGGGATGCGTGGATAGCATCGGCGCCCGTCCGCTTACATGCGTCCGAGGCTTGCCTGTCCGGGGAGACGGTCGAGGTCCGGCTCGAGCTTGCGCGGGCGTTGGCGAACGTGCCGATCACGGTGGAAGCCCCGGACGGTTGGCGCGCGAGACTCGATCGGCCGTCGGGCCGGTTGCGCGTCTGCCGCATCGGCGTTCCGGCGGCAGTCGGACCCGGCGTCAGGCTCATCCGCTTCCTGATTGGCGGGCATGACGGCCCGATCGCCGTGCCACTTCGTCTCACGGTCTACTCGCCCGTCATTCCGCTGTAAGCGGCTGACGGCCACGCCGGGACGAGTCGGCCAAGCTCTTCGGTCACCTCGGGGCTGCGCGCCCTTCGGCTCAGCATCAGCATGGGCTATGCTACAATGCAACACTGAGCAAGCCGTCGGGAGCACGCGGTGCAAGCGCAGCGGCAGGTCGTGACGTTCCTGATGACAGACATCGTCGGGAGCACGGGCCTTTGGGAACGGCATCCCGATGCGATGGACCGCGCCATGGCGCGCCACGACGCTCTGGCCGCAGCCTGTATTGCGCGTCACGGTGGCACCCTCGTCAAGCCGCGCGGCGAAGGCGACAGTCTGTTCGCCGTCTTTACCGATCCTGCGGATGCCGTTCGGTGCGCCTGCGATTTCCAGAGCGAGGTCGAATCGGAGCCCTGGCCTGAAGGCTGCTCCATCGCGCTTCGGGCAGCCATCAACTCCGGCGCGGCAGTCATGCGGGACGCCGACTACTACGGCAGCGCCGTGAACCTGTGTGCCAGACTCCGTGCTGCGGGACACGGCGGCCAGGTTCTCGTCGGATCCACGTCCGCCGAACTCGCCCGAGACACACTCGGGTCCGATATCGGTCTGCGCGACCTCGGTCCCCACCAGCTGCGGGACATGGCTCGGCCCGTGCGCATCTTCCAGGTTCTCCATCAGCGCCTGCGTGCAACGTTCCCGCCTCTGCGAACGCCCGACAACGTCCCCTGCAATCTGCCGTATCCCCCGAATCCCAACTTCGTGGGGCGCGAGGACATTCTGGCCGAGGTTCATCGGGCGCTAGCCCAACTTCCGCAGTTATGGCCCGAATCGGGGTGTTTTTGAGCGTGGCGGCG
>JBBIQU010000024.1:0-37487 GCA_037442185.1 Chthonomonadales bacterium
CTCATCCCTCGCGATGACGTATACGCTCGAACGGTTGCTGGGCGCCCGGATCACAACATGCGACACACACCCCGCCATAACCACTCGCAGGAGTGCTGCGTGTATCGGGGAAGTAGATAGGCGTGATCTCTCCGTCCGCAATCCCCCGCTATGGCGTCTCCACGCGTTCGATTGTCTTCGGCGCGCTCCTCATACCGGTCAACTGCTACTGGATGGCCGTAATGGAGATGAAGTGGAACTCGCTGGACTCCACATGCGTGAGCCTGTTCTTCCACGTGGTGTTCATTCTCCTCGCGTTGATGGCAGTCAATGCATGGGTCGCTCGGCGAATGCCGGGGCTGGCCCTGTCGCGGGCGGAGCTGATGACTGTCTATGTGATGCTCAGCATCGCCTCGGCTGTCATGGGCCGCGATTCGCTGGAGAACCTTGTCTCTATCCTTGGCTACGCCTTCTGGTTTGACGATCCTGCGACGCGCCTCGGGCGGTTTCACGAGTATATACCGTCGTGGTTCGCGCCGCGCGACAAGCTCCTGCTGCGAGGCTACTACACGGGCAACAGCAGTATCTGGCTGCCCGCGCATTTCCGGGCGTGGCTGATCCCGTCGCTCTTCTGGGCGGGGTTCATCCTGATCCTCGTCTGGATGATGCTCTGCCTCAACGTGCTGCTGCGCCGCCAGTGGACCGAGCACGAGAAGCTCTCCTACCCGGTCGCCCAGATTCCCTTAGCCATCACCGAGCCGGCGACGTATCGAAACCGCATCCTGTGGCTCGGCATGGCGGGACCGATTATCATCCAGTCGCTCAACAACCTTAACTACTTCTACCCGTCGGTTCCTGCGCTCCACCTGAAGCTGCAAGATATCGGCGTCTACTTCACGAGCCCGCCATGGAACGGCTTCGGCTGGCTGCCTGTGGGGTTCTTCCCCTTCGCCATTGGCTTCGCTTTCTTCCTGCCGCTCGACGTTACCTTCGCGTGCTGGTTCTTCTACGTGCTACGTAAGCTCATAGACGTGGCTTGCGTGGCGTGGGGATTGCGCGACCCCGGCGCGCCGCTCAGTATCGCGCGGATACCATATGTGCTTGAACAGGGCAGCGGCGCATGGGTTGGGCTTTCGATAGCCATGGTCTGGATGTCGCGAAGCTACCTCAAGGACGTCCTGCGCCGCGCCTGGCGTTCCGCACCGGGCGACGACGATCCGGCTGCGGGAATGGGATATCGGACGGCCCTGCTGGGCCTCATTGCCGGAGGATTGCTGCTCTGGGGGGTATGTTGGGTGAGCGGCATGTCGTGGTGGCTTCCCGTGCTGTACTTCGGTTTCTACTTCATTCTCAGCATCGGCATTACGCGCGTTCGTGCCGAGCTTGGCCCGCCCGCCCACGAGTTGAACTGGATCAACCCTGAGCGGCTCATGGTGCTTGCCCTCGGCACCGAGACGGTCGGGCTTCGCAACATGACCCTGCTGACGTTCATGTACTGGTTCAATCGGGGCTACCGCTGCCACCCGATGCCGCATCAGATCGAGGCCATGAAGATCGGTCAGGAGACGGGCATGGAGGCGCGGCGGATCGTGCTTGCGATGGTCATTGCCGCCGTCCTCGGCAGCGTGGTCGCCATATGGGCCCTCCTCGACGTGTTCTACCGGAACGGCGAGGCCACGCCGCGGATCATGTCCTACGCCACCGGCATCGGGCGCGAGGCATTCAACAGGCTGGGTGACTGGGCAGACAACCCGAGGCCGACCGGCGGATGGGAGATGGGCTTCTGCGGAGTCGGGGCGGGAGTCACGCTGATGCTTGCGATAGCCAAGGCCCGCCTCACCTGGTGGCCGTTCCACCCCATCGGCTATGCTCTCGCCAACAGCTACGCCATGGAGTACTTCTGGTCGGCCCTCGCCATCGGCTGGTGCATTAAGATGCTCGTGGTGCGCTACGGCGGCGTCCGCCTGTACCGCTCCGCCGGCCCCTTCTTCCTCGGCCTCATCCTCGGCGATTACGTCATCGCGGCCCTTTGGTCATTGATCGGGTGGATGCTGGGTGTCAGCACGTACCGGACGTTCATATTCTGAGGCGTGCGGCGTCAGTAGTTCCCCCACTCCCGCCAGGTGTTGAGCATCAGTTCGTACCGCGCCAGCCGCATGCCCGTGTAGACGCAGTTGCTCGTGCTGAAGATGTAGCCGCCGCCGGGCATGCCGTGCTTGAGGGAGTAACGCACGTTCTCGACCACTTCCTCGTCCGTGCCCGAGTCGAGCAGGCCGCAGTTCACATTGCCGATGAGGCATACCTTGTCGCCGACAAGCCGCTTGACCTCCGCAATGTCCACACCCGCCTGCGGGTCAATGGAGTGGAGCGCATGGGGCTCGGCCTGCACGAGTTGATCTTGTATCGGCATGATGTTCCCGTCGGTGTGCTTGATGGTGTAGAAGCCCAGGTCTCGTTCGCCCTTGATCAGCCGCGCGAGATATGGGGTCACGAACTCGCTGAACTGCCTCGGGCTCAGGAACGGCCCTGTGTTCAGGCAGTAGTCGGAGCACAACGCGAAGCCGTCGAGACCTCCATGGTCACGGAGCCTCTCGGCGTACGCGAGCATGTTGTCCACCATGGCCGCGGCCTCAGCATGCACTTTCTCGGGCTCGTCAACCAGCCGGAAAGCAAACGCCTCCATGCTGTTGCCGCCGGGGATGGCGAACGTCGCATCGCCGTGCATCATGAGGAAGTACCGATCACCGGACTTCTCGCGAACAAGGTCAATGAGACGCACCGTCTCATCGAAGCCGCCCGGATTGGGGTGCAGGAATATGGCGCTGTGCTCGTAGCGCTCGGCGGTCATGATGTACATGTCGGCCATCTGGTTGCGGTGGAGCTGCCGCTCCTTTTCCTCCATCTGGTCCCACTGGCCATAGTGGCGCTGGGACGGGTGGAGGATGCCAAAGGCCTCCATGGTCAGAAAGAAGACGAGCTCGAAGTGGGGCACGCGGCCTGTGATGGGGCGTCGCTCAAGCGCGGCGATGAAGCGTTCTCGCGGGGTCATGGGTGGCCTGGCCTTTGCGTGTGATTTGGTTCGGGATCGCGGATCATGCGCTGTTCGGAAGGGTGAACCAGAAGGTCGCGCCCTGATCCGGCGCGGACTCCGATCCGGCGTCCCCACCGTGCCGCCTGACGATCCTGTAGACGATGGCGAGGCCGACTCCAGTGCCCTCGAACTCGCTCTCGTTGTGCAGGCGTTGGAACACCCCGAAGAGCTTGTCGGCGTATCGAGGGTCGTAGCCAACCCCGTTGTCGCGGACACGATAAGTGACGCGGTCCCGCTCGACCTCGCCGGAAACCTCAATCCGCGGCCTTTCGCGCGTGCGTGAGTACTTGATGGCGTTGCTGATCAGGTTGTGGAACACCTGGATCATCAGCGAACGATCGGCGCGGGCTTCAGGCAGCTCACCGATGACTACTTCGCACTTGGCCAGCGACTGAGCATCCTGGTCGGCCAGCGCCGTTTCGACAACTTCAGTCATGTCGAGGCGGGCCGGCTCGATAGGATGGCGCGAGCAGCGGGAGAACGCAAGCATATCGTTGATCAGCCTGTCCATGCGCTTCACGCCGTCAACGATGTGCTTCAGGTATCGTCGCGCTTCGTCCGGAAGGAGGTCGTTGTAGTCTTCCTCAAGGGCGCGGGAGAAACCCGTCACCGCGCGCAACGGCGCCCGGAGGTCGTGGCTCACGCTGTAGGCGAATGCGTCGAGGTCATCTACCGCCTGTTCGAGGGAGCGCGTTCGCTCTGCCACGCGCGTCTCGAGCTCGGCATTGAGCGCCATCAGCTCTTGTTCCGACTTCAACAGCGCAGCGCGCGCTTCAACTCGCTCGGTGATGTCCACATCCATGCAGTAGACGCAACTGACGGCTCCGAAGCTGCGCACAGGGACCAGGGTGGAGTAGACCCACTTGGTCTGGCCGTCCCGCAGTCTCACTTGCCATTCGGCAGGCGGTGTAGGCTCGCCGGTATCCCACGCCTTCCGCAGTGTCTCTTCGAAGGTCCGGGTGTCATCGGGACTCAGCAGCAGGTCCTGAACGCGCTTTCCGGCGGCTTCATCGCGCGACACCTTGTAGAGACTCTCGCAGGCACGATTCCAGAGCGTCACGGTTCCGTCGCGGTCCATGCCCTGGACGGCCACAAGGGGCGTGGCCTCGATGAGGTTCTCGAACCGCGCAAGGGCTTCGCGAAGCTCGCGGTCCATGCGTTTCTGGTCGGTGATGTCGGTCAGCATGGCGAACGCCCCGCTGTATTCGTTGGCGTGATCCAACATGGGCGAAGCCGACACGAGGGCCCAGAGGTGGGTGCCGTCCTTTCGCAAGAATCGCTGCTCGTAGGTCTCCATTTCGCCGCGCGCCCGACGCCGGATGCGTTGCCTGTGGAGCTCGCGATCCTCGGGCAGCATGAAGTCTTCGACGGGCTTTCCGAGCAGTTCCGGGGGCGCATAGCCAAGCATCTCGCCGAGGCGATCGTTGGCGAAGGTGGTTCGCTCGTGGGTGTCGGTTGCCCAGATTCCCTCGTGGGTTGTCTCGACGAATCGGCGGTACCGCGATTGGCTGGCCGCCAGAGCATCGGCGATCCGGCGCTGGTCGCCAATATCGCGGCAGTTCAACACGATGCCGTGGACACCGGGGATGTGGAGCTGATTGCTGGCAACGATGCGAAGCCAGACCCATCCCGCCCGACTGCGTATCCGAGCCTCGACCACGTTGGCTGCCATGGGGCTTTGCAGGAGTTCGGCCCAGGTCTGCCGGAGGCGTCTGCCATCGTTGCGATGGACCACGTCCCAGACGGAGATGCCCTCGGCTTCCTGAGCCGTCCATCCGGTGATCTTCTCCATCGCCGACGTGATGTACTTGATGGCGCCGTCCGAACTGGCAACGGCGACGCCTTCGCTGGCGTACTGGGCGAGTGCGCGATAGCGCTCTTCAGCCTGCCGCAGGAGGCCGGCTTGCTCGGCGTTCAACGCTCGGATCCTCGCGCGGTTGGCGCGAACGCGATCCTCGGCTTCCCTCAGGCGCAGCGCCAGCCGGACCTTGGCTCCAATGGTTGCATCGCTGGCGGGCACCGTCAGGATGTCGTCCGCGCCTCCAGGGAGCACCGTGTCGGCGACTTCAGGACATGCCGTTGCCTGCACCGCGCACACCAGCGGCGTCCCCGCATGGGCCGGATTGGACCTGAGCGCGCCAAACAACTCGCCGGGATCCATGTCGAGCAGGGGTGCCGACGCGATGACTATGTCCGCCGGCTGGCTCTGTGTCCGACCGAGCGCGATGTGCGCCGTCGAGAGGCACGTGCACCGACACCCCATGTCTGCCGATGTGACAACGCGTTCAATCTGCGCAGCCAGGTGCGCATCAGGCGTGATCACCAGCACAAGCGGCGATCTCAACGACACGTCTCCTCCTTGGTAGCCGCCCGCCGCGCCTCAACAGAAGGAAAGCGGCAAATGGGACCTGCGCCCATTGTTCTACCTGAATGGGACACGTGCCGACCATCCAAACTGATCGAAGGACGCCCTATCATTTCGGAGACGTTGCGGACCCGGTCAGCCGCGGCGCGAGCCGGCCGTCCCATGTGGCCGATCCCCCGGCCTTGAGAGTGATTCGGGCAGTCACGTCTCCGTACCGAAGCCGGAACGTCCCCGCGCGTGTGGCCTCTATCTTCGCGGCTCGCAGGGCTCCGCCTGCCCACGTGGTCTCGACAACGGCGCCTCCGCGCGCGCACAGTCCTCGCACCGAACCCTCTTTCCACGCTTTGGGGAGCGCGGGCAGGAGAACCAGCTCGCCCGCGTGGCTCTGGAGCAACATCTCGGCGATCCCCGCCGCAGCACCGAAGTTGCCGTCAATCTGGAACGGCGGGTGGTTGTCGAACAGATTGGGCAGGGTGGATTTCGACAGCAGCGCCCTCAGGTTCGCGTGAGCCTGATCGCCGTCTTCGAGCCGTGCCCAGAAGTTGACAACCCACGCACGGCTCCAACCGGTATGTCCGCCGCCCGCTGCAAGTCGTCGCTCCAAGGAGACGCGCGCCGCCTTTGCCAGGTCCGGCGTGCCTCGTACGGTGATCTCATAACCCGGATGGAGGCCGTAGAGGTGCGACATGTGCCGGTGGCCCGGTTCGACCTCGTCGAAATCCTCGATCCACTCCTGAACTTGGCCGTGCTTGCCGATCTTGTTCGGAGCTAGCCGCTCGCGGGCAGCCCTGAGTTGATCGGCAAACTCCTTGTCTGTGCCAAGAATCCGGGCGGCCTCGATGCAATGACCGAACAGCTCCCGAATGATCTGGTTGTCCATGGTGGGCCCGAAGCACACGCTGGCTTGCTGGCCGTCCGCAGTGCGAAACCGGTTCTCCGGGGAGTTCGATGGAGCCGTGACCAGATAGCCAGTGGCAGGGTGCTCGACGAGAAACTCGAGGAAGAACCGCGCGCTCTCGCGCATGATCGGATACGCCTTTGCGAGGAATCTGCGGTCGCCTCCAAACAGGTACCGCTCCCAGAGGTGTCTGCAAAGCCACGCTCCAGCGGCAGGGAACTGACCCCACGACGGATGCTCGCCCGGCGACGTGTAGCCCCAGATGTTCGATATGGTGTGGACCACCCACCCGTTCAGCCCGTACTGGACTCTGGCCGTCTTGCGCCCGGGCTCCACAAGACTGCCGATGAAGTCGAGGAACGGCATGTGGCATTCGGCCAGATTGGTCACTTCTGCCGGCCAGTAATTCATCTGGTCGTTGATGTTGTGATGGTAGTCGCCGTTCCACGGGGTCTGGATGCTCTCCGCCCAGATTCCCTGGAGATTCGCAGGCAGTCCACCCGGCCGCGAGCTTGCGATGAGCAAGTACCGGCCGTAATGGAAACACAGAGCCTCCAGCGCGGGATCAGGCTTGCCGCCGGCATAGGCAGCGAGCCGGCGGTCGGTCGGCAGGGCCGACGTGTCGGAGCTCGGAAGATCGAGGCTGCACCTGTTGAAGAGACTCTGATGGTCCTTCACGTGTTCGGCGCGGAGTGCGGCATAGGTGCGCGCGGAAGCTGCGGCCGCCCGGCGGTTGACGAGCGCGCTCGGGTCCTGGTCCCGGTAGTCGGTTGCCGCAGTGATGATGAGGGTGACGGCGTTGGCTGCTTCCACATTGACGCCCTCATCGGTCGCGGACGCCTTGCCGCCTTGCGGCACGACATCGAGCCGCGCCACGTAGCGCATTCCCTTACCGTCGGAGAGGCGTCCCGACATGACAATCGTCCGGGGCGGCGTAGCGCGCACTTCGGCGCATTCCGGTCGCGACAGCGTTGCCTTGACGGTGATGGACCGTGGACGATCGCACGTGAGCCTGACGACAATCGCCTGTGCGGGCGCCGACGCGAACACCTCGCGCCTGAACGTCGCGCCGCCGCTCTTGTAGGTTACGGTTGCGGTCGCCGTTCTCAGGTCAAGGTCGCGCCGGTAGTCGGAGCGTCCGACGTGCCCAGGGAACGCAATGCGCAGATCGCCCAGGGTCTCGTAAGAGCCGTATGGTCCCTTCGCGCCATTGCCGCTCCCGGAGCCCGGGCCCTTGCACACCAGCTTCTCGAATGTAAGCCGCTCGGCCTCCACGTACTTGCCTTCGAATAGGAGGCGCCGTATCTCCGGCAGGTGCTGTGCCGCGTCGGGATTATCGGCATCCTGTGGCCAACCCGACCAGAGGCTCGACTCGTTGAGCTGCAGGCGCTCGATCGGGACGCCGCCGAAGACCATCGCACCGAGACGGCCATTTCCGACGGGGAGCGCGCGCGTCCACGCTTTCGAGTTCTGCCAGGACCAGCCCGTCTCACGCTCGCCCGCAACCGTCGCAGGCTCGTCGTACCAGAGCCGGAATGCCGACGCACCATGCGGAAGTTGAGGTGTCTGGCCCATGGCTATGGCGCACCATAGCCCCAGAAGAGTCATCGCTTGCGCTCCAATCACGGGTTTGTCCGATCTGCCCTGAACGCGCATGCGCGGCCGCACCCTGTCCCCTGTGCCGCGCATGCCCATCCAATCGCCGCGCACATGACGGCGACGCCGGATCGAGGGATCCGGCGTCGAGAATCAGCGGATCGAGTCGGGCCTACTTGCCCCAGCCCCTCAGCGCTTGCAGGCAGCGGTCCACGGCCTCGAGCGGCGGGTAGGCGTCGCTTTCGTACTCCACGATGTACCACTCGGTCCCGCCGGCTCCCTCAACGAGGCTGAACACCTCTGCCCAGGGCACTTCGGCCTCACCGATGAGCGGCTTGAACCCCGCCTCCATTCCCCCGGACGCCGCGAGCGACGGCGAGTACGGCTTGAGATGGAGAGTGCCTGCCCGGCCCGGGAACTTCTTCAGGATGCCGATGAGATCGGCGTTGCCTGCCAGACCGTTGCCGGTGTCCAACTGCATGACCACCGAAGGCTTCGTTGCGGCGAAGAGACTATCCCACGGGGTCTCCCCGTCCACAGGCGTGAACTCGGCATGATGGTTGTGATAGCCGGTGCGCATCCCATACGGCTCCAGCGCATCGGCGATGGCGTTGAAGACCTTGCCGGTCTCGACGCAGGCGGCTTTGTTGGCTCGCTTGACCTCGTCAATCCACGGCACGATAAGGAACTTGTTGCCGAGCGTCTGGTTGAACTCAACCGTCGCCTTCAACGCATCGCCCTGCAGCGTATCCAGGCCGATATGCGTTCCGCAGCACTTCAGGCCAACATCGTCGAGCATCTTGCGAAGGTCCTTCGCAGAGTACTCGTAGTAGCCGGCAAACTCAACCCCGGCATAGCCCATCTTGGCGATTGCGGCCAGAGTCTTCGGCAGGTCCTTCGCGCATTCGGTTCGAACCGAGTAGAGCTGGACGCCGATTGGTATGTTCGACACGGTGACTGCCTCCTCACAAGGTGATCCGCGGCGGACTGTGCCCTGCGGATTCTTTGCATACAGTATGCGCCAAACGACGGCGCTATTCCTTGCTTCGGCGACCAGTCGAACGCATGTTTGGGCGACAACGGCGCCAACCGCCCGGATGGGCTGCGTGTCAAGTTCTGTGATCTGGGCTTCCAGCAACCGTCCGAACATATACGTCATCGCGAGCGAAGCGACGCGATCCCGATCGGGGACCTCCGAGACAGGCGACTCACGCGCACGGGAAGGAAGTCGAAGTCGCCATGGCGAACGCGACGGAGCAATGTCTGACCGCGAACTCGAAGCAGGGTGGAACGTCGCCGGAGTGAGAGCCGCGTGGCGCGAGCATGAGCGACGCCTGCGAGCTCTGTACGAAGGGAGACGACTCGAAACGCCCTTCTTCATCAACGGTCTCATGGCGGGGCGGAGCCACGGACTGTGGGGCACGAACGACCCTGACATGCTCAACGATCCCGAGGCGTGGCTCGACGACGTCCTCGCCGACATGCAGTCCCACTCGTCCAGGGCGTCCGACGAGGGCACGTTCCGCCCGTTCGTCGTCGAGATAGACCCGTTCGGCACGCATTACATTGATGCGCTGTTCGGAGCGCCTGTTCGGTACCACGAGGGGCAAGCATGGTCGGAGGAGCTTGAATGCGATGTTGCGGACCTTGCGGTTCCCGATGTCGAGGCGAGCCCTGTGTTCCGCGCGTCGCTGTCACTGGCCCGAAGAGCGGTTGAGCGATTCGGCGGCATTGCGTGGATCTCCAATCCCGTGTTGAGCTGTCCCATCAACATCGGCATCAACCTGTTCGGTGGCCGGCTGCTGGAAGCGATGGTCGAGCGCCCCGCGGAGGCTAAGCGAGCGCTTCGGATCATCACCGATGTGATCGCCTTCTGCATGCGCGCATTCGCGGGCGTTATCCCGCCTGATGTCCGGCAGAACTCCGTCGGCGCATGGCGGTTTGCCCCGCCCGGACGAGGGTTCATAGACGGATGTGCCACGCAACTTGTCCCGGCGCGGCACTATCGCGAGTTCCTGGCCCCACTTGATGCAGAGCTGCTCGCCCAGTACCCCGGGCCAGGAATGATCCACCTGTGCGGCGCGCACACCCAGCACATACCCGCGTGGCGCGCAATGCCGGAGCTGGCCTCCGTGCAGCTCAACGACCGCGCCGCCGATGATTTCGAGGCGTACCGTGCGGGACTTCGAGAGGATCAGATCATCTACATCACGCCGACGTCTAGCATGACTGTCGAGCGCATCCTTGCGATGACGGTCGGGATGGGTGTGGTGCTGCAGTGCGATGGACCGGAACCCTAGCCACACGTCGGCGCGACGGGGCGTCCCGTACCAGCGACGACAGAGCCCATTTCGGCTCGGCAACTCGAACGGCTCCACTGAACACTCCCCGAGCCGCGCATTCAACTACTGTGTTGCCGTCCTGCAACGCCGGAATGGCCGGTTCGCACCTGAACCCCGCACGGTGTCCGTCGTATGACCGGTGAAGCCGTCCCTTGTGCAGGCGGTCTGATGAGGTGCCTTGCCGCGTTCCCGTTCACAATGGCTGTAATGAGAGCCCCGAGGCCCTGCCGCAGTGCGAAGTCAGCCCACGCACCGTGTCGCGAGGGACGTGATACAATGGTCCAGGAGGTGCCAGTGCATGATCCGACACGGCATTGAGCTTGACTCGCAGCGGATTCGCCGTTTTTGCCGGAAGTGGGACATTCGAGGTCTCTACGTTTTCGGGTCGGTCTTGCGCGACGACTTCAGCCCAACAAGCGACGTGGACTTCATGGCCGATTTTGGTGACAATCCGGGTTGGGATCTGCTAGACCACCAGGATATGGAGCGCGAGCTCGCGCAAATCGTGGGCAGGAAAGCGGACATTGTTAGTCGGTACGCCGTTCAGACCAGCCCCAATCGGTACCGTCGTGCAGCGATTCTGTCGTCTGCGGAGCCCGTGTATGCGGCGCGATAATGCTCTGGTAGCGGACATGGTGCTGGCCGCCGAGCGCATGGCTGACTACGTTCGTGGCATGACTCGCGAGAGCTTTCTGCGCGATCGAAGACACAGGCAGCCGTTGAGCGCGAGATCACGATCCTCGGCGAGGCTGCAACCGAGATATCGTCTGACGTGAAGCAGGCACATCCTGAGATTCCCTGGGACCGCTTGCGACGCCTCAGGCACTTCTACGTCCATGCGTATGAGCTGATAGATCCGAACCAGGTCTGGGCAACAGCCGTCCGAACAGTACCTGCCGCTCTACCCGAACTGAGAAAACTGCTGCCCGAGGATGACGCGTCATAGGCATCGGCTACATGCCCCGCGTCCTACGTCGTCGGACCGCGCCGAGCGCGCGCGACTGTGTCATGGTTCACCAAGGGCTCGCCGGCGAGACGTTCGGCAGGCGCGGAATCGCGACCTAGCAGAGCTCACGGCGGGCCCCGCGCGGCCAATAGGAGGTTGTCCGATGAAAGCCATCATGGTGATGTTCGATTCGCTGAACAGGCGGTTTCTGCCGCCTTATGGGTGCGACTCGACGGTGGCGCCCAACTTCGCGCGGCTGGCGCGGAGGGCGGTGACCTTCGACAACAGCTACGTGTGCTCGATGCCGTGCATGCCGGCGCGGCGCGAGCTCCATACGGCGCGGCCCAACTTCCTGCATCGTTCGTGGGGGCCACTGGAGCCGTTCGACGACTCGGTGCCCGAGATGCTGAAGAAGGCCGGCGTCTATACCCACATGGTCACCGACCACTACCACTACTGGGAAGACGGCGGCGCAACGTACCACAATCGGTACTCCACTTCGGAGTTCGTCCGCGGCCAGGAGGGCGATCTCTGGCGCGGCCAGGTCGCCGATCCGAAGATCCCGCACAACGCCGTGGGCAGGCAGTCGCGGCTCGATCCCTACGTGCGCCAGGACCTCATCAATCGAGAGGCCATGCCCCGCGAATGCGATCGGCCCCAGCCGCAGACGTTCGCCTCGGGCCTCGACTTCATCCGACGGAACGCCGATCAGGACAACTGGTTCCTCCAAATCGAGACGTTCGACCCCCATGAGCCCTTCTATTCCGACCGTCGTTACAAGGACCTCTACGACTACGATCACGATGCGTGGTTTTTCGACTGGCCCGCCTACAGGCCGGTTCACGAGACGCCTGACCAGGTGCGCCACTGCCGCATGGAGTACGCTGCGCTGGTGAGCCAGTGCGACGCATACCTCGGCGACGTGCTCGACGCCATGGACCGGCTTGACCTGTGGAAAGACACCATGCTCATCGTGTGGACGGACCACGGCTTCATGCTTGGTGAACACGACTGTTGGGCGAAGATCTGGATGCCGTTCTATCAGGAGATCGCCCACACGCCCTTCTTCGTCTGGGACCCGCGGACACCTGCATGCGGCGTCCGCCGTTCGGCCCTGGTCCAACCCTCCCTCGACATCGGCCCAACGCTGCTGAACTACTTCGGCCTGCATCCGACCGCCGATATGCTCGGAAAGGACCTGTCGCCGGCGCTGGCGTCGGACTGTGCTGTGCGCGAGGCGGCGATCTTCGGCCTCCACGGCGCACAGGTCAACGTGACTGACGGACGCTACGTCTACATGCGCGGCCCGGCGACACCCGAGAACGGTCCACTGTACAACTACACGCTCATGCCAACGGCCATGCGCGGTTTCCTCGGAGGACTGCCGGATGCCGACATGGTGCGACCGTTCAGCTTCGCCAAGGGCATGCCGGTGCAGCGCATACCGGCTCGATCATGGGTTCCGCAGGAGGGCGCCATCCGCGAGACGCTCCTTTGGGATGTGGCCAATGATCCGACCCAGTCGGCGCCCATTGACGATCGGGCAGTCGAGAAACGGATGATCGAGCGTCTGGTGGAGCTGATGCGTGAGTGCGATGCCCCGCCGGAGCAGTTCGAGCGGCTCGGGCTCGCGTGATGTCGGCCTCATACGCAACCGATCGGTGAGACTGCCGTGGACGCCAACGACGCCGAACTGAGAGCGGAAAACGCGCGCCTTCGGGCGAGGATTGCCGAACTGGAGCGCGCCTCAGGTGTGGCGGACGCAATTATCTCCGGATTGCCGGGGCTATTGGTGATCCTTGATGAGCATGGGCGCTTTGTCGAGTGGTCTCGCAGGGACTACAGACTCGTGCTGGGCCACCCGCCTCGAGATCGCGAACCGGGCGCGGGGTTCCCGGACCTCCACCCGGACGACCAGGGCGCCGTCGCCGCGGCCATTCGCGATGTCATGGAGGGCGGCGAGGGTTCGGCAGAGGCGCGTGTCCTTACCCGCGCTGGACCTCGATGGTTCGCCTTGCGCGCGCGGCCGTGCCGGATCGGCGACCGTCCGTACGTTGTCGCCACAGGCGCCGACATCGAGCAGGAGAAGCAGTCGGAGGAGGCGCTGCGCACTGCCCTGCGCCGACTCAGGATGCTGGCGCGGATGGCGGCGACGGTGGTCGGCAAGCAGTCTCTCC
Organism: Chthonomonadales bacterium; assembly: GCA_037442185.1. Classification (GTDB taxonomy): domain Bacteria; phylum Armatimonadota; class Chthonomonadetes; order Chthonomonadales; family CAJBBX01; genus JAAYVH01. The sequence continues at coordinate 13,395 of JBBIQU010000024.1, forward strand.
ACGAGCTCGCCGCCGGCTTTGCCCGAGAGGTGTGCCATACGCTCGATGTGGACGCGTGCGTCATTCGGCTCCTCGACGGGGACGAACTCGACCTGCTCGCCTCGGAGGGCATGCCCGACGGCGTTCTGCATCAGCGCCTCCCGGTCTTCGGGATCGCCGACAAGATGCTCGGCACGCGCGAGCCGGTTGTCATCGCCGAAGTAGCAAGCGACCCGACCACAAAGGGGTACGTTCAGCGAGACGGCAAGAGCGTGAGCTTCGTGTCGTATGCGGGCGTACCCCTTTTCGTTCTGGACGATCCGGTAGGCGTGCTGGGTGTCTATTCGTTTCAGCGGCACCGCGACTTTACCGATACCGACATCGAGTATCTGACCATTGTTGCCGGAACGGTGGCCATCGCGCTCCGCAATGAGATGCTCTTTGCGACGGTCCAGGCTCAGCAGCGGGAGCTATCGCGATGGGCCACTGAACTGGAGCGACGCGTCGAAGCTCGAACCGGCGAGCTCCAGCAGGCGGTTGCCGATCTTGAGTCGTTTACGTACTCGGTTTCGCATGATCTCCGTTCTCCCATTCGGGCCATGGTTGGCTATGCGACGCTTGTGATCGAGGAGCATGGCGCTACGCTTGCCCCGGATGCCGTCCACTTCGTCAAGGCGATTCATTCTGGAGCGATCAGAATGGGGCGCATCGTGGACGACCTGCTGGAGTTCTCGCGCGCAGGCCGCCGCGCCCTATCGCTTACGCCCGTTGTCCCGGGGGCGCTGATCGAAGCGGTTCTCCACGAGGCACGGGCCGAACTTGCGGGCCGATCGGTTGACATAGCGGTTGAGCCCCTGCCGATCTGCATTGCTGACCCGAGCCTCTTACGTCAGGTGTTCCAGAATCTGATTGGCAATGCGCTCAAGTATTCACGCACGAAGCGAGATGCTCACATCGAGATCGGCGGCCACCTCGAGGGCACCCGCGCGGTATATTACGTTCGCGACAACGGCATCGGGTTCGATATGTCCCATGCCGACCGCATCTTCGGCGTGTTTCAGCGTCTCCACACCGACGAGCAGTTCGAGGGAACCGGTGTCGGGCTTGCGCTGGTCGAGCGCATTGTCTCCCGCCACGGCGGCGACGTATGGGCATCATCGCAGCCGGGCGAGGGCGCGACGTTCTTCTTCAGCTTGCCGGCGGCGTCGTCGGATGCCTGACTGACCCTCCCAAGCACGCATCGGATGCCCTGAACCGTCGGGAGGATTCCGCTCGGCGCGCACGGAATCGTGCGATCATGATCTGCCTACTCGCCATTTCCGCAGGCGTCGGCCTGCAGTCGCCGGGCAAGGCCGATTTCTCGCGGGTCCCCGGCATCATCTTGGACCACAGCCCGGCCGTAACGCGTCAGTACATCGGCTCTCCCTCCATCGCCGTGCTGCCGAACGGTGAGTACGTTGCTTCGCATGATCTTTTCGGGCCGGGAAGCACACGAGATCGGACCCATATCCTGGCGTCATCCGATCGAGGAATGACCTGGACACGGCGTGCCGAGGTCGTCGGCCAATGGTGGTCCACGATCTTCGTCCACCGCGGGGCGCTGTACATCATGGGTACGAGCCGCGAGAACGGCTACACGGTGATTCGTCGTTCGCGCGATGCGGGCCGCACCTGGACCGACCCGAAGGATTCGAAGACCGGGCTTCTGATAGCCGATGGGGCGTACCATTGCGCGCCGGTGCCGGTCGTTGTGCACAAGGGGCGAGTCTGGCGAGCGATGGAAGACCAGGAGGGACCACGGGGATGGGGCCGCTGCTTCGGCGCATTCGTCATGTCAGCGCCCGAGCGCAGCGACCTTCTCAACGCGGCCAACTGGACGCGAACGAACCGAATAGGCCGTGACGCGTCGTGGATCGAGGGCCGGTTCGGCGGATGGCTTGAGGGCAATGTAGTCGTCACTCCATCCGGCCGGATCGTCAACATTCTCCGGGTGGCCTGCGATGACGACGAGGAGCGGGCAGCGATCATCGAAGTCAGCGACGATGGGTGCGTCGCATCGTTCGATGCGGAGACGGGGTTCATTCCGTTCCCGGGCGGCGCCAAGAAGTTCACCATCCGGTACGACGGCCGGAGCGGTTTCTACTGGTCGCTGGCCAACTGGGTCCCGCCGGCACAGCGCGTCGGCAAGCCCGCCGCGACGCGCAACACGCTGGCCCTGATCCGCTCCCGTGATCTGCGCGCATGGGAGGTTCGCGCCGTTATCCTGCAACATCCCGATCCGATCAAGCACGGGTACCAGTATGTGGATTGGCTATTCGAGGGAGACGCCATCATCGCGGTGTGTCGAACTGCGCACGATGACGGGATGGGCGGCGCAAACAACTATCACGACGCCAACTTCATGACCTTCCACAGGATCGAGGGCTTCCGGAACCTCACTTCACCGCTTCCGTAGAGCATCTCCCATAGCCCGGACGCGGGCATCACCTTCTGCGACGGTGGGAACCAGCCATCCGCCTTCGTCGGTTTCGTTCCATGCGTAGATCAGAGCCGTCTGCGCCGGCGCGGATGTTGGGTTCGCCCTGAGCCATTCGCGCATCTCGGACACGGCAGTCGCGATCTCGTCCGGCGTTGGCTGGGCATACCAGGGTCCGTTCCGATAGAACTGATAGTTCTCAAGGCCCAACCTTGGGCGTCCGTCCCAGCCCAAGTTGAGCAACGGAACAACCTGCCGACCTGTCTCGGCCAACCGACTGCGATAGGCGCGATTCGAGGCCGCCAGATCCGCATAGGGCAACTCCCTGTGTTCGCCCCATCCCGGAGCGCTGTAGGCCCCGATGGCGTCGAATCCGTAGGCGTCAAGCCACCGTACGCCGTCCTGAGCCGAGAACACCTGCGCGACAATGTACGGGTCGCCGATGCGGCGCTTGCGACATTCGGCTCTGAGAAGATCGAACGCCGCCCGTCCCTCTTCCTGTGAGCCAAAGGTCCGCTCAACCGCTTCGCACGTGAACACAAACAGCAACGGACGCTTCCCGCTCACGCGCTGATAGTCGCGCTCACGCATCATTTCGGCAAGGACGCCGGCAGTTTCGGGCCACTCTTCCTTCTTGCCCAGATGCCCGCCCTGGAGGATAAGGGCATACCGCAGCCCGCGCTTCTTGCGGCTCGCCCGGAATAGCCGGATGCCGTAGTTGTAGTGGTCCGCCTGGGCCCACGACTGCGGGTGGTACCAGCAGAAGGCCCAGTACGCAAGCCCGGCCCTCGCGGCGTACTCGATCTCGCGGTCCATCGTCGCCTGCGAGTCCGAGCTTATGCGAATCTGCCCCTCCATTTCTGTCGAGTAGAACGGAAGTCGGCTCTTCCATTGCGGGTCCTGGAGGTTGCGTTCCCACGGATTGCCGGCGAACCAACCGTCCCACCGGATTGCGCCGAACGTGGGGGATCCCCCGGCGTGAAACCCGATCGAGGCTACGGAGGTCCATAATATGAGGATAGCGTGGACCAGCATGCGCTGATTGTACCCAATGCCGTCCTCGGCGCTAATGACAAGGCCGTTCCCTTTGAGGGAATTACCTGCGACGGGACAGACGCGATGGCTTCAAAGAGATCGAACGGGAACTCGGATGTTACCGATGTCCGTAAGCACAGACAGGACGGGAGACCGGCTATGTCAGAGGAGCTAAGCACCCCCATAGCGTCGCGCTGGTGCGGCGCCGACAGCTTCGACGATTACGTGCGTCGGTATCATCGTCAGGCCTATAACATCGCGTACCGCATGGCAGGCAACCACGCCGACGCCGAAGATATCACCCAAGAGGCGTTCATCCGAGCATACAGGTTCTTCGACCGCTACAATCGTGCGTTGCCCTTTGAGAACTGGCTGTATCGCATCATCTCCAACGTCTTCGTCGACGAGATACGCAAGCGCCCCAAAGCCAAGCTTCAATCGCTTGATCAGCCTGTCAACGTTCGCAGTACCGCCTGCGAAGTTCATCTGGAGATACCTGACACGGCAACCAACCCTGAGCGCATGTCGTTGGAAGCGGCCATAGATGAACCGTTGCAGCGCGCGCTTGACGCCCTGCCGCCCGACTTTCGCCAAGCCGTAATCCTCGCCGATATTGAAGGTATGTCGTACGAAGAAATCGCTGACTCGATGGGTTGTTCGCTCGGCACGGTGCGGTCGCGCCTCCACAGAGGACGCAAGCTGATGCGCAACAGGCTGTCGGGTCAGCAGTATGTTCCCGCAGGACGCCGAGGAGGCGCCGCGTGAACTGTCGCATAGTCAGCTCTCTCCTCAGCGCCTATATGGACGGCGAGCTAACCGGCATGGAGTCCCTGCGGGTGCGGGATCATCTTTCGAAGTGTCCAGCGTGCGACAGCGAGTATCGCTCCATACTCGACACCAAGCTGATGATCTGCGGTCTTCCTGTTGCCGAACCCGATCCCGACTTCGAGCAGCGTCTGTTGGCAGGTCTGCAGGACCTTAAGCCCGAACGAGGGCGCCTCGCAGGATTCCTTGCGCCGTTCGCGCTCGACGGTCAACGTTCCCGAGTGCGCGCTGCAGGGCTCTTCGCGGCTGCGTCGCTCATTGCCCTCGCGCTGTCCGTCAGGTTGACCGTGACGAGTGAAGCAAAGCGCTCGGCTTCGGCGACAGTCGCTCACCAGATCCAGCCATACGACCCGTCGTCGTTGCGCGAGCAGGACCTGCGCTTCGCCCACGAGACTTTCGAGCGCCCTCAGCCTGTGAATGCTGTGGCCTCGTGGGAAGACGCGAGCGGGCCATATCGGCAGGTCGCGCATCCCGTTTCGGCTCTGGATGCCGCCGATAGCCCTGCGTCGCCCTGACGAGCGCCTCGGGCGGAGCCATGTTGTCCATCGGCGGGTTGTGCCCGCGCATGGCCACGCAACGGCTGCGGTCGAATAGCCTTCTTGCGACGCTCGCGATCGGTCTGGCAGCGGCTTGCTTGAGTGGCCCCTCACAGGCGCGCGCGCCCGGCATTCCCTCGATCATTGAGCGCTACGTTCGCGCGCGACACTCCGTCAATCTGCGCGGAGTGATGCTGACGGTCCATCCCACAGGGGACAGCGTCCGAACCACGTCACGCCGCGTTGTGAAGCGCAACGACGGCAAGAGCCTCTCCGTTTTCACGTTTCCGGAATCGGAGAAGGGCGCGTTCATTGCCGACGACGGCGACTGGCTCATGCGCTACGACCCCCACACACGGACCCTTCGGCGCAAGAGGTCGTTCGTCAAGGCTGATATGGCTCAGGTCGCGCGAACCGTGCGCCTCATCCTGCGCAACTATGTCGTCAAGCTTGAGCCGGACGAACAGGTTGCCGGGCGATCTTGCTACAGCCTCTGTCTTGAGCCGACGCGTCCGCGCAACCTGACGGTGCGCCTCTGGGTGGACAAGGCAACCGGGGCGGAACTCCGGCGTGAGGAGCAGGACGGCGTCGGCAACACGATCAGCGTGTCCATATACACGTCGGTTGCCTTCCCCGAGTACGTACCTCCTTCGAGCGTGCGTCCGCCTTCGCACCGCTCGGCGCGGACGGTGGACATCAGTCGGTCCGGCCTACACACGTCCGTTGGGACCCTGAGCAAGCTGGCGGGATTCCCGATCCGAACGCCGCTGGCGTTGCCCTGGGGCTACGAGTTCGACCGCGGTACCGTGGTTGAGATAGCCGGCAGGCGGTCGGGCTTTCTGCGCTACATAGACGGCCTGGCGGAGATGACAATCATCGAGACGAAGCTCAGCCCCGGCATGGAGTCCGGCATGCGCGCCGCGCGTGTTGTGCCTCGGCCGTACGGCGAGGCAGAGGTGGACTACGCGATTGATGACCTCCAGATCGTGATCGCTGGTCGTGGGGACGCCAGAGAGCTCATCGCGGTAGCGGAAACGATGGCGAAAAGGCGTGAGAACGCCTGGCTGTCCGCCATGCGGAGGTCGTTCAACGGGCGGCATGCCGAGGTTGCGGCCATGCGGCAACGGGGTCTCAGCGCCGAGGCAATCGTGGCCCTGCTAACGATCGCCGAATGTGCGGGCCGGCCACCGTCCGACCTGCTTGCATCCTATGTGGCCGGCGGCTGCTGGCAGGCGATGGCGCGGCGATGGCGCGTGCCGGAGGCGGAGATCCGACGCCGCCTCCAGACCGTTGTCGGCGCGAAGTAGACGCCCGAATCACACAAGCGAAGCGATCAGATCGCCAACCTCCGTCGTGCCCATGCCCATTCGCCCGGCCGCCATGGACTTGATGCGGCCGGTGGCCAGCGCGGCTTCAACAGCATGTTCGAGATCGTTGGCCGCGGCATGCTCGCCCAGGGTGTCGAGCATCATCGCTCCCGCGCAGATCGCCGCTAGCGGGTTGATCACGTTCTGGCCGGTGTACTTCGGCGCGCTGCCGCCAATGGGCTCGAACATGGACACGCCTTCCGGATTGATGTTGCCGCCGGCGGCAATGCCCATGCCGCCCTGGATGATCGCCCCCAGGTCCGTGATGATATCGCCGAAGAGGTTCTCGGTTACGATCACGTCATAGAACTCCGGGCTCTTGACCATCCACATCGTGCAGGCGTCCACGTGGTTGTAGTCCTGCTGGATATCGGGGAACTCGGCATCGCCAACTTCGCGATGGACCCGCACCCAGAGATCGCCCACATCCGTCAGCACGTTGTTCTTGTGGACCAGTGTGAGCTGATTCTTGCGGTTCCTGCGCCGTGCAAGGTTGTATGCGTACCGAACGCATCTCTCGACGACGGGCCGCGAATATAGCATGACCTGAGTGGCCACCTCGTGCTGCGTGCCCACCATCGTTGCGCCGCCGATGCCGGTATAGATGCCGCCCGTATTCTCGCGGACGATGACGAAGTCAATGTCTTTCGGCCCCTTGTCCTTGAGTGGCGTTTCCACGTTCGGGTACAGCTTCACGGGCCGCAGGTTGATGTACTGATCGAGCGCGAAGCGGGCCTTCAGGAGGATGCCCTTCTCCAGGATGCCGGGCTTTACGTCCGGATGTCCGATGGCTCCTAAATAGACTGCGTCGAAACCGCGAAGCTCATCCAACGCCGTATCCGGCAGCGTTTCGCCCGTGCGCAGATAGCGTTCTCCGCCGAAGTCGAACTCGGCGTAGTTCAGCGCGATGCCATGCTTCGCCGCAACCGCATCGAGCGCCTTGCGTCCTTCTCGGACGACTTCCGGACCGGTTCCGTCTCCGGGGATGACGGCTATGGAGTATGTCCTTGCCATGCTTTGTTCCCTTCCCTTGCCCGCATGCGCTTCCGCGCTCACTCGGGTCCTTGATGTAGCTTCAGTAGGATACCGGACCGTGGAGCCGCACTCGCATCGAGAACCGGTGTTCACCATATGGAGCTGACGTATCGGTACGCCCGGACACGCGCGTCGGCGGTCACGACGGCCGCGCCGAGCAGCCGTGCCGTGGCGACGATCATCTGATCGGCCGGGTCGGAATGGAAAGACCCCGGGAGGCGTGCGGACTCAATGGCGACCGCAGGACTCAGGGGGATCACTCGCAGCCCAGGCATCGTGAGGGCCTGGCTGATCCACTGCTCAACGGGCTGGGAGAATGCGATCCGTCCCTTCTCAACCAGCTTGGCCAGCTCCCACACACATATCGCAGGCAGCGCCAGTTCGTTGCCGGCGTCGGGCTTCAGAACGGAGGCCGCATTAGGCGACAGGCGTCCCGGATCAACGTGCCACCACACCCACACGTGGGTGTCCAGCACGTAGTTCACCGGGCGGCCTCCCAGTCGTCAGAGCCGAGCGGGCTGACGATGTCGCCAAGCCGCACGAGAGCGCTCGCGAGCCACCCAGGCCGCACATCAGCGTTGGCATGCTGGCACGGAACGATGCGAGCCACGGGGTGCCCGCGCTTGGTGATGACGATCTCCTCGCCGGACCCGGCGACCTCGTCCAGCAGCGCCAGAGCCTGAGCCTTGAACCGTGAAGCTGTGATGGTTCTCATGGGATTCCCGTTCAACAAGTATACATATGAAGTGTGGTCATGTCAAATAGTCATATGTCGCGTGGCATTCTTGGCTATGGCCGCCAGCATGTCCGCGCCCGAGCGCCGAGGCCTCAAGAAGCAGTCGAGATGCCGGCGCTATAGGTTCGCGCCCCGCCCTGAATCATCGTCGCCGACATGGTTCGCCGTCTCAGGATGAGCGCGTTGCGGACGTGGAGGGGAACACGGCGACCTGCTCACTCCTCCCGCCGCACCCAGCGCAGGTCCGACAGCGTGAATGCCAGAGCCGTTCCCTCCGTGTTGCACCCGATGCGGATGGCGACGATCTGATCATGATCGAGCTTGCCGTTTGGATCGGGAGGCGACCAGCCGTACCCGGGAACGACTGCATCGAGCAGCGCCACGGTCTTGACCTTCTGCCCGAGCACGGGCTGGATGGCGAAGTCCGCCACATAGGCGCTGCCGCCGGCCTCTACGAACACCGCTCGGAACGTGCCGCCTCCCTGCTCAAGTTCGATGTCACAGGCAAGGCCATCGCTGTGTTGGGGCGCTTGGACGCCTGCCGCAAACGGCAGAGCAACATAGGCCCATCTGTCGGCGCCCTTTGGTTCGGCGACCACTCGGATTCCGGCCGTCTGCTCAACCTTGCAGATGCCATCGCCGGACACCATCGGCTGCCACGATGAAGCCGTCGCGGCATCGGGTACCGCGATGCCGGGCACTCGCGCCATGGCGTTGCCCTGCGGCGCGACCCGAAAGGACAGGATCGGCTTGCCCATGCGACCGAAGTCACCGCGGATCCGGATCGTGTCGGTAAGCCGTTCGGCCCTTCCGGCAGTGTCAATGGTGAGCGTGAGCTCCGCGCGGCCGCCAGGCTCGATGGTCACGCTGTCCTGTATCGAAAGCCTCCATCCGGCCGGACCTTCGACGCGCAGCGTTCCGCGCGCCGCCGATGTGCCAAAGTTGTACACGAAGATCGGCACTCTCACTTCGGCGTCCGCCGTGATCTTGTGCGCCGACAGATGCAGAACCGTCGTCTCTTCGGGCATGATCGCCTGCAGCACGATGGGGCTGGGCTTGCCCTGCAGTCGCTTCGCTGCCTGAGGGGGCGCCTCTATCGGCATGCCCTCCAGAGCCGCGTCCGGAAGGTGCAGGTATCTGGGAGCTGTGGTCAGGCGCACTTCTGCAGATGATTGAATGGGCCTTCCAAGGTGATCATAGGCAGCGACTGGCATAGCCGGCAGTGATAGCGAAGCCTCGCCCTTCTCGGCCCAGGCCACCATGATGGTCGTCCGTTTGCCGTCCGGCCTCGCCCGAAACAGGTAAGCGCGAACGCCCTCATGACCCGTCAGTCGTCCGAGCGCTCGCGCGTCGGCCAAGAGCCGACCCACCGCGGCGAGCGCGACGTATGCGGGCCGCGGAGTGAGATTGCGTCGGATCAGCCCGAACTGGGTCGGTCCCTCCACATAGTGGCCAAGGATGAAGTGGAACGTCATCGCCGAACCCTCGTGCAGCGATCCGCAGAACACCTTGGCCACGCGCTCCGACTGTTCGCGCAGATCGGCTTCCGAGAGTTCTTGAAGATTGGGGTCGCCGCTCCACCGCACCGGCATGGCGCACTCCGTCACCCACAGGGGGCGTCCGGCGCTGACGGAGCGGTGGTCGGCGTAGAGCTTCGGGTATCCGGAAAGAGCCTCGTAGTGATGCAGATTGTACGTGTCGAAGTAGGGCCAGGCCTCGTTGTCGTGCAGGTCGTCCAGCTGGGCGCGCACGTGGGCCGCGAACACGTTGAGGCCGCCGATCGCCTCAGGATTGCCGGCCTTGATGCCCAGATAGGACGCCTTCTGCATTGTGGCCATCTCGGAGCCTGTGTGGCCTCCGAACACGGCGATGTCTGCCTCGTTCCACGGCTCGAACGCATGCACCTTGCCCTTCCAGCGGCGCGCCATCTCGCGGTAGAAGCGGTAAGCATCGCGAAGGTCCAGCGGGAACCGCTTGCCCGAAGGGCCTGCCCAGCCGGGCGACGAGTGATTCACCTGGAGCACATTCAGAGCAGCAGACGACTGGGCCTCGGCGGAACGGTCATATTGGTTGGGACCCGACCAGACCCCTCGATCCGGCTCCATGTGGCCCCACGCGAGGCGGTCGCGCACCCAGTTGAGACCCGCGAGCGCGCACAGGCTTGCGGCCTCCGCCATGGGGCCCTCAGGATAGAACCAGGCCATGGCAACGTCGCTCGCGATGGGTGACGCGCTGGGTGTCGGAACCTTGAGCGGCTCCAGCACGGCAAACGAGACCCAATCGCTGCCTTCGCGCATAGCCCTGTAGAAACCCACCGGCAGCTTGCCGAGATCGCCGGTCTTCTGTCCTGCAGGGACCGATGCGATATCCCTGCCCTCATAGTCGCGGATCGTCCACTGGGACGAGCTGTCCGGAAGAGCGATGCGCACATGTTCGCCTCTCAGAAACACGTTGCCGGGATGACCGGCAAGCGGCTTCGGTATGCCGCGCCGTGCGGTCTGCGCATCGCATACTGCGCACACCGCAAGCGCGGCGGCGACAAGGGCTAAGACACATGAAGGTTGCATTGGGTCACTCCTTGCGGTCGGTCAGGCTGGATCACGGAGCCACGCGACAGACGCCGTGAGCAATGTGTGTACTCAGCTCCCGGTGGATCCAAGTTTCGTGATGCTGCACAGTAAGGATCATGCCCGTGTCATGGCGCGGCCATCGCGCCGATCCCAACGAGTTGAAGAACGCGCGGCCCCATGGGAAACGCGCCCGGCAGTCCGCGTTGGACGAACTCAGCGCGAAACTCGCCGGCTATCACAGGCTCGTCGAGGTTCACGGCACGCAGGAGACCCGATCCCGCATCCAGGTATCGGTACGGGTGTTCCGGCACAAAGCGATCAAGCAGTCGCCACTCGCGTGACGGCGAAGAGTCGGGCGAGCCGTCGCGCCAATACAGGCGCGCCTCTGCGAACTCCCGGTTTTGGCTTCCGCCGTCGCCCTGAGCGTAGACCTCGATGCGCTCGAGCCTCATCGGCGCAGCAGATCGCCACTCCGCCCAGTGCACAAAACCGTCGGGCTTGCCGTCGGCGAACAGCACGGGTCCGCCGGACTCCAGCGTTCCGAAGACGCCGCCGAAGAGATCGCGGATGTCGCACCCGGACACGATGTCCGAACTCGCCGTAGGAGTGGCTCCGTGGCGGACGTCCCAGAGGTTCGCTCTCTCGCCGGGCTTCGGCAACTCGATCGGCAGCTCCCGTTTGCCGCCTTGATCCGGGCCGGTCAGGTGCTGCTTGAGCAGGAGAAGGAGCGTGTGCGGATCCACGAACTCAATGTCGCGGCCCTTTGGATCAGCCTTGACCGCGTCCATGAGCTCCTTGATCTTGGTCGGGCTCCACAGTATCGTGCGGTACATGAAGAATCGCGGCACGTCGGCCCGAGCGCGCGACAGGATCACCTTGGACCCTGCAGGTACCTCATAGAGATCGGACTCCATCCTCATGACCGGCATGCCGCCATGCATTGCTTCGCGCGGCGTCTTCTGGCCAATCAGGCCATCCGGCGAGAAGCGGGCGTAGGCATCCAGAACCTCGCCGGTAGAAGGACGAGCGTTGCCGTCAATGACAAACCCGGTCAGGCTGAGGTCCCACTGTCTGTACCAGCGGGTGCAGTGATCCTCCCAGACTTTCAGTCCCGAAGGCAGTCCGGACCATGGCCTCGGAGGCACGAGATAACTCGGGTTCAGGTATCCAGCGCCGCTGTCGCCGGCGATGAAGACGTCTCCCGGCCCGGCATTGCGGCGAGCGTAGTCCATGCCCGTCGCGAATCGCTCGGCAAGGTTCGGGTTGAAGGCCCACCCGACAGGCACCGTGCCCCGGGCGGGATCGGACCAGATATCCGGCAGTCGCCAGTAGAGCCAAGCTGCGCTGTCGTAGTCGCCTCCGTATATGGCCACATAGTTCTTCGGGGCCACGCTGCCGTGTTCATCCACGACCCCTCGTCGCTTCAGGTCCGCGACCGTCGGCTTCGCCTGCGGGTAACGGTTCCGAAGCGGATGGCGCGAGAAGATAGAGGCATTGGCCATGCCGCACAGACCGATCGCATCGGCATCCATATAGGCATTGAAGCACGACAGTATCTCGGCGTAGCGCCACTCGGCCGGCACTCCTTCGCGGGTGCCGCCTGCCTTGCCGTAGTTGGTGTACTTCCATCCCCACGGTACGAAGCCGCCCACATGGATCGTCTTCTTGCCGCCGACACGATCGTAGGCTGAGCGGAGTATGGCTCGCAGCGTTTTCTCGTCGGTGCCGACCGGCTGCTCGCGATCATCCACCGGCGTCTCGTCGTTCCAGGGCGAGAGGTCGAAAATGAAACCGCGCTGCGCGATGAAGTAGTCATGGTTCGAGAGTGTGTGGTTGGGAACGTAGCCGTCGGGATTGCGAAGCCACCATGCATCAAGATAGTAGCCAAGCCTGCGCGGGTTGCATCGGCCCGTGTCGAGATAGCGAATCTTGGCCCAGAGATATGCATCGCACTTGGCGCTGCCGCTGGATGCTTGCGACGTGCCCGGGATGGTTCCGCTCCCAGTGAACATGCTGGAGCCGTCCTTGCCGATCAGCCACAGTCTGACCGGAACTTTCGGACCGGACGGATCGAGGATCAAACGGCTGTACAGCGACCCTGGAGACGGGTCATAGCGAACGCAGATCAGATTCTCGACCCCCGCGGCGGTGCTGGCAACGTTGCTCGTGGCCGGGACCTTCTCGTCGTAGACCACCGCCCCCTTGATGTGCGACCGGTAAATGCAGATCAGTTCGGTGATGTCCTTCACGGGCCGAAGCTTCACATCCGCCAGCCACCCGCCGGATCGGCGCATCTCATCCAGCCAGAACCGATCGAAGCGCCCGTTGGGCTCTCCGACCAGGAACACGTAGAGTCGCGGCGCATCACGGTTGACAATGCCCTGGAGCGAAGTCACGCAGTGCGTATCGTCCCATGCGCGTCTGAGCTGCGCCGGATCGTTGCGGTCCACATGGACCGTATGTGTGAGGTCGATCGTGTGCAGAACGCGCGGCGAACCGGGCGCGCCAAGGCCCGTGACAGGCAGCGTGCCGATCACCAGCAGTCCGAGCATGGGGGCTGCCGCCCTGTGCGCACGGGTCGTCACTTTGTACTCCTTCGAATGCCTTCTCGACTTCGATTTCGCCCCAACGCGCAGGGTATCCTGCCCCATAGCAACTGCGAGGAGACCACGATGACCAACCGAGAGCGCGCCCTTGCCGTGCTCAACTACAGATCGTATGACCGCATGCCCGTTGTCCACTTCGGCTACTGGTGGGAGACACTGGAGAAGTGGGTGGCCGAAGGCCATCTCACGGCTGAGGAGATCGCCGGATACGGCGACGGCAACGCCGTGGACGACGCTCTGGCTGCGAAGATCGGCTTCGACTTCAACTGGCAGAGCATGTTCTACACCGGAACGGGGCTGCGTCCCCCATTCGAAAGCCGGGTGATCGAAGAGTATCCCGACGGCTCCAGGAGCGTCCTCAACGGCGATGGCATGATCATCCTGCAGAAGCCGGATGTGGGCTCGATCCCTGCCGAGGTTGACCACCTGCTCAAGGACCGTGCCGCATGGGAAGAGCACTACCTACCCAGGCTCGATTGGAACGACGATCGGGTCAACATGGACGCGCTCAACGCACTGAAGGACGACGCGGGACGCGAGAACCCGATCGGTCTCCATTGCGGCAGCCTGTTCGGTCAGATACGCAACTGGGTCGGCGTGCAGGGCTCCGCATACCTCTATGCCGACGACGAAGAGCTGTTCACGGAGATCATCGACACGGTCGGTGAGCTGTGCTATCGCTGCACCGAGCGGGCTCTCTCGACTGGGGCGAAGTTCGATTTCGCCCACTTCTGGGAAGACATCTGCTTCAAGAACGGCCCGTTGATCATGCCGCGTGTCTTTGAGGCCAAGGTCGGCCCGCACTACAGGCGCATCACGGACCTCGTGGCCAAGCACGGGCTGAACATCGTCTCGCTCGATTGCGACGGATGCATTGACAAGCTCGTGCCGATCTGGCTCCGCAACGGCGTCAACACCATGTTCCCGATCGAAGTCGGAACGTGGAACGCGAGCATTGCGCCATGGCGAGCGGAGTTCGGCAAGGAGCTGCGTGGCGTTGGCGGCATGGACAAGCGCGTGTTCGCGCTGGATCACGCGGCAGTTGACGCTGAGGTCGAGCGACTCAAGCCTCTGGTGGATCTCGGAGGATACATCCCGTGTCCTGACCATCGCATTCCGCCGGACGCCGAGTGGGACAACGTGCGTTACTACTGCGACCGCCTGCGAGCGACGTTCGGCTGAGCGCCCCCTGCTATGTTCAGACCGTCCGGATCGTCCCCATGACCATTCATCCCGCGCTGTCGGCGTTCCGCGAGCCCGTGCAGCGCTGGTTCGCGGCGACCTTCGACGCGCCAACGCGGGCGCAGGAGCTTGCGTGGCCGGCGATTGGGTCGGGCGGTCATACGCTCCTGATCGCCCCGACCGGATCGGGCAAGACGCTCTCGGCGTTCCTCTCGGCCATTGATCAGGTCATGTTCGAGCCGGTTCCCCAGCAGGAGCGCCGGTGCAGGGTCCTTTACGTCTCTCCGCTCAAGGCGCTGGCCGTTGACATCGAGCGGAACCTGCGCGCGCCGATCGCCGGCATCGCCGACATCTGCATTAAGGAACGCAGGCAGTTCCGCATGCCGACGCTCGCGGTGCGCACGGGCGACACTCCATCGAAAGAGCGCGCGCAGTTCTCGCGGACACCGGCCGACTTCCTTATCACTACCCCGGAGTCGCTCTATCTCATCCTCACGAGCAACGCGCGCGAGACCCTTCGCTCGATCCGCTGGCTGATCGTTGACGAGATTCACGCGCTTGCGCCAACGAAGCGCGGCAGTCATCTGGCGCTCTCGTTGGAGAGGCTGGAGGAGTTGGTGCGCCACGGCACCGACGCGTTCGATCCGTCCACATTGGCGCCCACGCTGCAGCGCATCGGCCTCTCGGCCACCGTTCGGCCGCTGGATGAGGTGGCGAGGTTCCTGGGCGGATTTGGAGACGATGGCCTGCCAAGGCCGGTGATTGTCGCCGATGCCGGGTCCCGCAAGGCTTTGGACCTGACCGTTGAACTCGCCGTTGCCGATGTTCGGGCAGCGCGTGCGCCGGCGCGCCCGGTTGTAGAGCGAGTCGGCGCCGCTCAGGTCGGCGTCCCGAAGGATCATCATCGGGCGCAGCCTGACGATGAGGCTCCGCCCGAGAAGGGGCTGTGGCCTGCAGTGCATCCGATGCTGCTCGACCTCATTCGCGCCCATCGCTCGACGCTGATCTTTGTGAACAATCGTCGCCTCGCCGAGAGAACGGCCGCCGCGCTCAATGAGCTGGCTGGATCAGAGATCGTCCAGGCCCACCACGGATCCATAGCCCGCGAGCAGCGCCTGCAGATCGAAGAGGCGCTGAAGGAGGGACGGCTGCCCGCGCTCATTGCCACGTCCTCGCTGGAGCTCGGCATTGATATGGGGGCGATTGACCTCGTCGTCCAGATCGAAGCGCCGCCCAGCGTAGCCTCGGCCATGCAGCGCATCGGCCGGGCAGGGCATCAGGTCGGCGCGCCCAGCAAGGGTATCGTCATTCCGAAGCACCGGGGCGACCTTCTCGCGTGCGCCGCCGTGACCGAGCGCATGCACGAGGGCGCCGTCGAGACCATTCGCTACCCACGCAACCCCCTGGATGTTCTCGCTCAGCAGATCGTCGCAATGGTTGCCATGGATCCCTGGACGGTAGGCGACCTTGAGTCGGTTGTGCGCCGCGCGGCTCCTTATGGGGAACTTGCGTCCAATCTGCTTCGCGATGTGCTCGACATGCTCTCCGGGCGGTACCCGTCGCATGACTTCACGGACCTGCGACCCCGCATCAACTGGGATCGCGCAAGCGACTTACTGACGCCCCGAGAGGGCGCAAGGAGAGTGGCGGTCGGCAGCGGCGGGACGATCCCCGATCGGGGCCTCTACGGCGTGTTCCTCGCCGACGCTCCGAAGGGGAAAGGCCGCGTCGGCGAACTCGAAGAGATCATGGCCTTCGAGAGCCGCGTGGGCGACGTGTTCCTTCTCGGCGCGAGCAGCTGGCGGATTCTGGACATCACCCACGATCGGGTCGTTGTGGCCCCTGCCCCGGGTGTGCCCGGGCGTATGCCGTTCTGGCACGGGGAGAACGTCGGCAGATCACTCGAACTCGGGAAGGCAATCGGAGCCCTCACGCGCAAGGTCCGATCGTTGCCCAAGACTGAGGCCGTCCGCATGTTGGAGGAGCGCCACGACCTGACCAAGGCAGCCGCGACGGATCTGGTCGAGTATCTGGAACGCCAGGCTCACGCGGCGGGAGCCGTCCCGGACGATAGGACGATCGTTGTCGAGCGACATCGCGATGACATGGGCGAATGGCGTGTGTGCATCCTGACACCGTTCGGAACGCGCATCCATGCGCCCTGGGCAATGGCAATCGGGGCCACGATCCGCGACCGTGTCGGCATCGAGCCGGATTTGCTGTGGACCGATAACGGGATCGTGCTTCGCTATCCCGACGCCGATGCGCCGCCGCCCACGGACTGGCTCCTGCCCGAGGCCGACACGGTTCAGCAGCTCGTAGTGCGCCAGCTTGCCTTCGGCGGCGGGGCGGCCCGACAGGTCACACAGGGCGCGCCCGTAACGGCCGTCTTCGCGTCGCGTTTCCGCGAGGCTGCCTCGAGAGCGCTCCTGCTTCCGCAGCGCAAACCGGGCAAGCGGTCGCCGCTCTGGCAGACCCGCAAGCGCGCAGCCGATCTCCTCCACGTTGTCTCGCGCTACCGTGAGTTTCCCATCGTTCTGGAGACCTATCGGGAGTGCCTGCAGGACGTCTTCGACATGCCCGGTTTGATCGAGCTGATGTCCCAGGTCGCCGCCGGCTCAGTCCGCGTGGTTGAGGCCGATACGCTTGCCCCATCGCCGTTCGCCGCGTCGGTGCTCTTCACCTATGTGGGCAACTTCATGTATGAGGGCGACGCGCCCCTCGCCGAACGGCGTGCGCAGGCCCTGAGCATTGATCCGGTTCGCCTTCGCCAGCTTCTTGGCGAGGTTGAGCTGCGGGAGCTCCTCGACGCCGATGTCCTGTCGGAGGTTGAACGCGACCTGCAGGGCCTGAGCGCCGGAATGAGGGCACGGAGCGCAGACGGCATCCACGATATGCTGCTACGGCTTGGCGACCTGAGCGCGGAGGAGATCGCGGACCGTACCGAGCCGTCCAAGCCTTCGACTGCCTGGTTGACCGAGCTGGAGGGCTCCCACCGAGCCGTGCGTGTCACGATCGGCGGAGACGAGCGATGGATTTCGGCCGAAGATGCAGGCCTGTACCGTGACGCTCTCGGCATCGTGCTGCCCTCGAACCTGCCGGATGCGTTCCTCCAACCGGCCGAGAACGCGCTGGTCCAGCTCGCGGCGCGTTACGCTCGCCGTCGCGGGCCGTTCCGGCTGGCCGATATGGCGGCCCGGTACGGAATCGGGGCGGCGGCAGCGCGTATGGTCTGCGAGGCTCTGGCAGGCGAAGACAGGCTCATCGAAGGGGAGTTCACTCCGGGCAGGGCTGGGCTTGAGTGGTGCGATGCGGGCGTGATGCGCATGCTGCGCTCGCGGACGCTGGCCCGTCTCCGCCACGAGGTCGAGCCCGTAACCCAGGATGCCTTCGCCCGGTTCACTCTCGACTGGCACGGCATTACGCAATGCGAGGCTACGATTGGGAACTCCTCGGAGCTGCTGCTCGAGGTGATTCGCAGGCTGCAGGGAGCGCCGATGCCCGCTTCAGCCGTCGAGCGCGACATACTCCGCGCGAGGATCCGCGACTACGATCCGCGCGATCTGGACCTGCTGCTCGCGTCGGGGACCGTCCTCTGGGTCGGCGCGGGCAAGCTGGGCGATCACGATGGGCGCATTCGGTTGTTGCTGTCATCCGACGCGCCGATGTTGCTTCGCTCGCCGGGCGTCGCCGGTACACCCGAGCTGGTGTCGGATCGCACATCTCAGGTCCTTTACCATCTCCGATCGTCAGGCGCGTGTTTCTTCCCGGCTATCGTGCATGGCGTGGGCGGCTTCCCACCCGATGTCCTTGAGGCGCTCTGGGAACTTGTCTGGGCCGGGCTTGTCACCAATGACACGCTGCAGCCGCTCCGCCGCCTTGTGGATCTTTCTGCATCCAGGCGCGTCGAGGAGTACGCTCGCCGACGAGCGGGTCGTTTCCGACCACTGCCCCTCGGCCAGACGGTCGGTGGACGACCCATTCCGCCAACGGCAGGCGGGCGATGGTCGGTCGTGCCCGATGCGGACGACAGCATCAGCCTGACCGACCGTACGGCGTTCTGGGCCGAGCAGTTGCTCGAGCGCCACGGTGTGCTGACCCGCGAGGGCGTGATCGCGGAGGGCATCGAGGGAGGCTTCGGTCCCATCTACGACGTGCTCAAGGCGCTTGAGGACGCGGGTCGCATTCGGCGAGGGTACTTCGTTGAGGGCCTCGGCGCAACGCAGTTCGCGCTGCCCGAGGCCGTCGAGCGGCTTCGAGCCTTCCGGTCAGACACGTCGGACAGGTCCGACGCGTCGGACTTGTCGAAGCCGGCGCTGATTGCGGCGTGCGACCCGGCCAATCCCTACGGCGCAGCTCTTCCGTGGCCCGAGCGTACGGAGTCGCGGGGACCGGCGCGCGCCGTGGGCTCCTATGTCGCACTGATGCGCGGTGAGCCCATGTGCTGGGTAAGCCGCGTCGAGGGCCGCATGGTGACGTTCACGGACGATGTATCGGCTTTGAACGAATGCACCGGTGATCTCTGCGAGGCCGTCGCATCGGGACGCATCGAGCCCTTCGTCTTGGCACGCATTGGCGACGCCGCGGCCGCCATGCATTCTGCATCGCGCCTCTTCGAGGCCCACGGCATGGCGGCCAGCTCACGCGGCATTGTCATGGGCCGCGGCTCGCGCAGGTCACAGTAAGGTCTGCGCACAGGCCCATGCCCCTTCCGCCAGCGCGCTGAACGCCGCCTACGGGTGTTGTGTCCCCTGCTTCCGGTGACGTGTTCGCGGATCAGGCGCGGGGTCATTCTGCAGGCGCCCTGAAGGTATCCGAGCTAGGCAAGTCGCATGTCAACTGGGGTCCCACAAAGCGCAAACGGCGCCCGCCGGATCGCGGATGACGGCGAACCTCGCATTGCCCATCTTCCGCGGTCCTGCGGCCACTGAGCCGCCGTTCGCGATGCATGCGGCGATGGCGGCATCCATGTCGGCAACTTGGAAGTAGAGGAGCCACTGCGGCGGCAGATCGGCGTTCACGCCGCGCGTGTGACATATGCCGGTGACCGGCGAACCATCGGAGGCGACCATGTGGTAGTCCTCATAGCCGCCCATGTCTTCCGGACTGTGCGTCCAGCCGACAACTGCTTCATAGAAGTCGCGGACCGCCTCCGCATCCGGCACAGTCAGGTCCTGCCAGACGAGCTTGCCGTCTTCAGGTCGCATCACACACCTTTTCTACGCCGCGCCTTCACGCTGCGGCGCTGTGGCATCTTGAGCTTCGCACACGCACATCCTGCCTGGGTTCGGGCATACCCAACTAGCGAATCAGGCGGTTCAGTTCTGTGACCAGTTCATGTACTGTTGTACACGGATTGTCCTTGGCGGGATCGTTAGGAGCATACCTCTCGAGAAGCCTCGCGGCGTTCGCAATCGCCGTCTCCTGCATCGGTAACAATGTCTCGTACATCCGAGCGTCATTCTTGCGGTACTGACGCCCTAGCCTTTCAGTCAGCTTGCTGCCGTACTGCGATCGCGACAGCGCCGCATCGTGATAGTCGTAATGGAGCAGGAACCAAAGCTCAAAGGCCTCGTTGGAGTAGGCAGCGCGGAACCCCAGCTTGTGCGCACGCTGGATAGCCTCACGATAAGCCACATCGGCGCAATCGTCCTTGTCGAAGACGCACCATACCTGGTCACGCCCGAGGTCGAGGCCGAGGTCGGTTCTTTCGTGTTCCGCCTTCTCGATCAGCGAGACGGTGTTATGGCCGGTCCCCACGACTTTGACGTTGAGTGTTGCGATCGTGAAATCTCGGAAGTATTGAGGCTCGGTCTTGCTGCCCTCGCACACAATCAGGAATACGGGCTTCGGCTCGCGGGTCCTCGTGGCTCGCTGCTGCCTCCGGAAGCCATACGCGGTCGTGTTACGACGAAGCCGCGCCAAGAACGGCCTCCTCAAGTCCGGTCAGCACAGGCACGGCGCCGTAGCGCCCCAGCAGATACTGCCGGTCGAATACGTCCTCTTTGCGCGTCTTGAACTCGGCCAGCGAGTACAGCCGGCTCTGCTCCATGCCATCCTTCTCAACAAACCAAACCTGATCGCGCCGAAGCGTGTCGCGCGCCAGAAGATGCACGCCGTGGGTAGCGACGATGAGCTGCGCACCCCGCGGGTTGGCCTCGGCTGAGTTGATCATCTTCATGATCGCCGTGGTCAACCGCGGATGCAGCCGCGCGTCGAACTCGTCTACGACCAGTGTGTTGCCATTCTCCCACGTGTCCATCAGCGCAGGCGCCAGCATCACAAGCCGAGCCGTGCCGGCCGATTCCTCGTCATCGAGGTCGAAAAGCCGGTATCCGGTCGTCCGACCATCGGCGTCCCGGACTCGATGTGTGGTCATGATGCGCACGGCCTTGTCGGCATTGATGAAACGGGAGAGGGCACGCACCTTCTCCGGAGCGTTGGCCAGGATCTCGGCCATATCGTGCTCGTCTACCGAAAGCGCCTGAACAGTAGTGTCCATGGAGGCGACAAACTGAGCGATTCGTTCCCGGCACGGTCGGTCGCGCAGCACGTTAAGCGAGAATGATCCCGCCGGCACATCGTCGAGCCCCGAAATCACATTGATGTCATTGATCGCGTCCACGACCTTCTGCGCCACGCTTCCGTTGAACAGGGCGACAACGGATAGGAAGAGCGCCGCCGGTCGAGTGCGAGCGATGAGTTCGCGGCCCTCTGCAAATGACGCATGCACCGTGATGTCCTGTCCGTCTCGTGTGAACAGGGGCGCTTCACGCTGGAGAGTCCTGAACAACCATTCGCGATGGATGCGCTCCCAATCGAAGGCAAAGCCGTAGCGATACCGGGCACCATCATCGTAAAGCTCGATCTCGAACTGGGACGGGTTGCGGTCGGCGCCCTCTAGGAGTCGGAAAGGCTCAAACGGCAGTCCGGGCCCTGGAGGCATTTCGGATGCGGACTTCTGCACCATGCCCTTGAAGATGCTGATCGCCCTGATCAGGTTGCTCTTGCCGGATGCATTGGCACCGAAGATGGTTGCGGCTTTGAGGAGGCCGAGGCGAGGCGAGATGGCATGAACCGCCCCCGAATCGAGTTCCGGGTACGGTGATGTGAGCCGCGTTGCCGTCATGTCGAGGGTTACCGGATCACGAAAGCTCCGGAAGTTCTCGACGGTGAACCTGATGAGCATTACATCCCCGATCTTGCGTATCTAACACGCGTTCTGTGCGTGGTTTCCGCACGTATTGCGTATTATATATCGGAATACAGGCCCACGCAAGTTCCCGGTGATCGGTAGCTCGGCCTAGATCGCATACAGTTCTCCGATCTCCACCGCGCTGCCGCGGCGCGCCGAATCCTCCATCAGGAGGATCAGCCGGGTCACGGCCAGGCCATCCGTGCCGTCCACCATCGGTTTGGCGCCGGTTGTTACGCACTCGGCGAAGTGCCGAATGCTCTCCGCGGCGAAGCCGGTGGGGCGGCCATGGATGCGAGGCGCGACGAGTACGTCGGGGTTCGATGCCCCCGAGCCGATCAGCCGGGCGGCGCCGTGGTGCGACCCATCAATGTGGAACGCGCCGTTCGAGCCGATCAGGTCGCACTTCAGGTCGAACACGCTCGGCTCGCCATCGGGGAGAATCCAGCAGTTTTCGATCAGTGTCACCAATCCGGAACGCCACTCTACAGTCGTCAGGTAGAGGTCCGGCGTGCTCACATTGCGCTCCTCGGTCAGTACGCCGCTCCGCGTTACACACGTGAGTCGTACAGGCAGATCGCCGGGTCCGCCTTCAGCCGCCGACCGGGCCCCGAACAGCCACAGAAGCGTATCGAGGCAGTGGCTGGCGAGGAACCATGCCACCGTCGAGCGGCCTGCCCATGAAAGCATGCCCGTCGGCACGTAGATCGTATCGTTGAGCCGGTAGTAGGCATAGCGCGGAGAGCCGAGATCGCCTCGCTCCAATGCACCCTTGAGCGCGCAGAACACGGGGCTCCACCGATTGTGGAAGTCCACCATGAGCGTCACGCCCGCCGATCGAGCCGTTTCAACGATGCGAAGCGCTTCATCCTCGGAGGTTGCGAGCGGCTTTTCCACGAGGACGTGCTTGCCGCGGCGAATGGCGGCGAGGCACGCTTCCGCATGGAGGAAGTCCGGCAGGACCACAGACACCGCAGCCACCGTCGGATCGTCGAGCAAATCGTCGTATCGGGTGTAGACGGCCCCGCCGCATTCCTGAGCCACCGACGCGGCCCGCGACTCGTCGGCGTCGCAGACGGCATGCAGACGCACCCCGGGCGTTGAGGCATACACCTCGGCATGCAGTTTGCCCCACGTCCCTACCCCAATGACACCCATGTCGGTCTCATTCATCTTCTGACCCTCCCTGCAGCCTCGAGTCTGCGGCAAGTCGTTCGCGCAGTCGCTCGAGATCCACACGTGCCCACCAGGCTCCGGCCCTCATCGCGCGTTTGTAAGCACGTTCGGCGCCGGCCAAGTCGTCCATCCACTCCAATGCGCGGCCCAGTAGGACCGGATAGCGTGGATCATCGGCTATCCTATCGCGCGCCACGGAGGCCACCTGACGCAGCGCCTCGTTAGCCTCCGCATGCCTGCCGACGGCCTTGAGCGCGCATCCAAGTCCGAATAGCGCATCAGGCGCGCCGGATTCTGATAGTCTCTCAGCGATTTCCCACGCCAGCCGGTACGCCTCAAGGGCTTCCTCGTGCCTATCGGCGCGCGAGAGTATCCACCCATAGTCGCGCCATGCCGCCTCGAGATTCGGGGCCAGTTCGACTGCGCGTCGGGCGACCCGCACTGCCTCCCCGGCATCGTCACCCAGTCGGAGCATCGCATCGGCCATGCGCAGCGAGGCGTCCCAGTGATTGGGGAAGCGCGTGGCAATCTCGCGGATCCATGCCCTGGCCGTCTCGGCATGGCCTGCCGCAATGATAATCGCCAGGCCGCGCCAGTAGACGTCCAGCCAGCCGGGGTCCAGATCCTGCGATCGAATGTATGCTTCCGCGGCCGCCCGCACGTCGCCGACCCGTTCCAGCGCCGTACCGTAGAAGGTCCAAGCCTTGGCGTTATCGGGGTTGCGCGTCAGAAACTCCCGCCAGAGCGCGACGCTCCTGTCGAACTCGCATCGGCCGTCGTAGTAACGAGTCATGGCATCGAAGGCGTCAGCGCTGTTTGGGCTTCGGCTGACGAGGCGCTTCGCCATGGCAAGCGTCTCCCGTCCCGGCTTGCCGCGCACCAACCCGATGTTGGACCGCCGATCCACGAGGAGTTTCAGGGCGTAGGTGTAGTTCGGGTCGAGCTCCACGGCGCGTTCCAGGCGCGGCAGCACAAGATGAAAGAGCCTCTGGGCCGTCGCCGAGTTGTAGCATCGGGCCAGGGCGTAGACGTCATCCGGGTCCATCTCCAAAGCGGCATCGTAGGCTGCCAGCGCTTCCACGGGCTTGCCCCACGTCTCGTAGGTCAGCGCGAGCTCGTGATAGTGGGCGAGGTTGTCGGGCTCCTCGGCGATGGCGGCCCGGAACGCATCGGCGGCACGCTGCAGATGATCCTCACGCTGGCTCACGGCGTACTGAGGGAAGATCACGCCCGACCGCGCGCGTTCGATCAGACCGTCGAGGTGATGCCGAGTCGCCGGTGACGCCGCAAGGCGTCGGGCTGCTTCGTAGACGGAAACCGCATCTTCGAGACGCCTCTGGAGTACCAGCATCTGCCCCAATCGCAGCGACGACTG
>JBBIQU010000025.1:0-15882 GCA_037442185.1 Chthonomonadales bacterium
GCGTACCGTTTCGCGGGGAGAACCCGCGGCTACACGGCCTGCGGCCGTAACGGCAGGAGCGTCCCTTGTCGCCGACGAACTTGTCGCCATTCATGTGAGACCGAACGCCGATGCGGCGGTCGTGTCGTCGGGGGGTACAACCATGGCACTCAGAATGCTCATGTTCGCGCTCGCGGTGATGGTGATCGCGGTGGGCGCTGCGGGACAGGCCGCGCCGAAGCAGATCCGGGCGCTGATCGTTACGGGCGGGCACGACTTCGACCGTGACGGCTTCAAGGCGCTCTGGCGCGGGTTCACCAATGTCTCGGTTCGCGAGGCTGCTCATCCCGAAGCCCATAGATGGTTCGCCCCCGACCAAGCGCGGGAATATGACGTGCTCGTATTCTACGACATGCATCAGGACATCTCCGAGCAGGCGAAGGCCGACCTTGTTGCGCTGCTGAAGAAGGGCAAGGGGCTGATCGTCCTCCACCATGCTCTGGCCAACTACCAGAACTGGGACGAGTACCTTCAGATTGCTGGCGGGAGGTTCCGCCTTGGGGAGACAGAGAGGGACGGCATCAAGCGGCCCGCATCCACCTGGAAGGACGATGTCCACATCCGCGTCAAGGTCGCCGACCGGAAGCACCCCGTCACGCGCGGGATCGAGGACTTCGAGATCGTGGACGAGACATACGGCGACTATGATGTCCTGCCGAATGTCAAGCCGCTCCTCACCACAGAGGAGCCGACCAGCACGCCTACCATCGCCTGGACCCATACCTACGGCCGGTCGAGGGTCGTCACCATCCAGGGCGGGCATGGCCCTTCGGCGTGGCAGAACGCGGTGTTTCGCCGCCTTCTGGAACAGGCACTGCGCTGGGTGGCCGGAAGCAGCCGATGACCCCTCGAGAGCGTGTTCTCACCGCGGTACGTCGGCAGGAGCCCGACCGCGTGCCTTTCGATCTCGGCAGCACGCCTGTCACGGGCATCCATCGCGTCGCCTATGCCAACCTGCGGCGGTCGCTGGGCCTGCCGGAAGTTCCCATGCGCATCTACCACCAGATGCAGCAGCTTGCAGTCGTTGACGACGACGTGCATCAGGCGTTGAAGACCGACGTTCGGGGCGTTCGACCCTTGCCGCCGCCCGACTGGGAGCTCCGCATCTCCAGCGACAACGGCTATTTGATGTACACCGACGAGTGGGGCATCGTGCGCCGCATGCCCAGAGAGAACGGCCTCTACTACGACCTCTCGTTGTCGCCCCTCGAGCGAGCACAGTCCGCAGACGATGTCGAGCGCCACCCCTGGCCGTCTCCCAATCATCCCGATAGATTCACGGGCATGCGAGAGGCGCTGATAAGGGCTCGCGACGCCGGCTATGCGACCGTCCTGGGCGGAATATCGTCGGGAATGATGGAGATGGCCGAAGCGCTGCGCGGCTTCGGCGTGTTCTTCGAAGACCTTGCCTCGGCTTCACCGGTGGCCGAGGCCATCGTCGAGAAGATTCTGGAACTCAAGATGGCTTACTGGTCCGCTGCTCTCGCGAAAGCCGGCGATATGGCGGACATCGTGATGGAAGGCGACGATCTGGGCGGCCAGTCGGGCCTCCTGATCTCCCCGCGCACGTTCGCGGCGATGTTCCGTCCGCGCCTGCAACGACTGTTCGCCCACATCAAGAGCTGCGCTCCGCACGCCGCCATCTTCTACCATTCCTGCGGCAGCGTTCGCAGCATCATCCCGGACCTCATCGAAATGGGCGCGGATATCCTGAACCCGGTCCAGGTCTCCGCCCGCGGCATGGAGCCCGCCGACCTCAAGCGCGAGTTTGGTCGCGATATCACATTCTGGGGCGGCGGCATTGACACGCAGCGCATCCTGCCCCGCTGCTCTCCGCGCGAGGTTCGCGAAGCCGTGCGCCGCAGCATCGCCGACCTCGCGCCCGGCGGCGGCTTCGTATTCACTCCGGTCCACAATATCCAGTCCGATGTGCCTGCCGAGAACATCCTCGCCATGCGGCACGCTCTGGAGGACTTCGGGGCGTACTGACCTTCGGCTCGGGGCGAAATGAAAGAGACCCGTCGCCTGACGGGCCTCTCTCTGTTGTAGCGCAGGCGTCCCGCCTGCAGATCACGCTACATGAGCGGGAGTCGGTCGTGGAGTGCGTTGTCGGCGTCTGCGCGGCTCGTTTCCGGCCAGGCTGTCGCGCATCATCAGGCGCGCTCGATGCAAGCGTGAGCGGATCGTGCCGACAGCGCACGAGAGCAGGTCGGCTGCCTCATCATACGATAGCCCCTCGAGATCGGTCAGTAGCACCGTCTGTCGGAACTGATGGGGCAGGTCGTTGAGCGCCGCCTGCAGGCGCTCGTCCATCACATCGCGCAACAGCAATCGGGAAGGGTCCGCTCCCTCGTCCGGGATCTCACTGAACAGAGCGTCGCCGTCCTCGCCCTCCATGGGCGCGTCCAGAGACAAAGGTGTGTTCTTGGGCTTCGACCTCAGCCGATCAACGAACAGGTTCGCAATGATCCTGAAAAGCCAGCGGTCAAACGGCCGAGAGCGATCATATCGGTCAAACGCGCGGTATGCGCGTATGAAAGCGTCTTGGGTCAGGTCCTCTGCGTCTTCGCGGTTCCCCGTCATGCGGTAGGCAAAACTGAACGCCCGCCTGTGGTTCTCGCGAAGCATCCGATCGAAGTCAGCATTGCCGAGCGGCATAACCGAGCCGCAGGCGGTGGCTGTCTGCATCTAGCCGTTCCTCCAGCAGATCGGACGTCAGCCGCGGTTGTCCACCGCCGATCTGCATGTTGTTTAGCGACACTAAGAGTATAACGCAGGAGTGGGAACCCGTCAAGGGGCGCGGCAGTCGAACTTTTCGGAGATCGGCACTTGCGCTCAACTGTTTGTTAGTCTGTCGAAACAAAACGGTGACTCGGGGCCGCCGTCACACGTACATAGTCACAAGTGGAAGTGAGCCCTTGCTGGCTTCCATGCGTGGCAACATGACCGGAGGACGCATCATGTCTGAAGACAACAACACCAACAATGGCGCCGCTCCGCGCAAGGGTCGAGGTTGGCATGGCGATTCTGAAGGCCACGCCAGAGCCGGCCGCAAGGGCGGCTCCCGCGTAGCCCAGGACCGTGATCACATGGCCGAAATTGGTCGCCGGGGCGGAACCAGAGTCGCCCAGGATCGCGAACACATGGCGAAAATCGGACGCCGCGGCGGCTTGAAGGTATCGAAAGATCGTGACCACATGGCGGAGATCGGCCGCCGTGGCGGCGAAAGCCGCTAGTCTCCCCCATCCGCTGATCAGGCCGTCCGTAACGCGAATAACGCATACCGGACGGCCTGATGGTGGCAGGTACCCGTCTCGTCTGCGTCGAAACTACCAGTGGGCATGGACGCTTCTCCGACGCATACCGGTGAGGTTTCCATAGCCGACAACCAGGTGGAGCTCAAGCGGTGGGCGGCACAGTCATCACCCCTGAAGTCGAAGTCTCGGACCCATCAACCGGCACCGGCGAGTTCATCGTCATCGTCTTCGACAACGATCACAACACGTTCAATGAGGTCATCGGGATCCTGATGCAGGCAACAGGCTGCGGCATTCAGGAAGCTGCCATGGAGACGTGGGAGATTCACAACCTCGGCAAGTCCATCGTGCATCACGGCTCATCCGAGGAGTGCAACCGCGCGGCAAGCATCATCCGCACCATCGGCATCAGGGTGGAAGTGACTGCCCTGTAGAGCAGCTCATTTCGCGTCCATCCGGCGCAAGACCCACAGGCAGTTCAGCGCCTTCTCGGCAAGATCAACGGGCACGTAGTAGTACTGGTTTGTCGCTTCGAATCCGATGCGCGCATCCCGCACCTGCAGATCGTACAGCTCACGGGCGGTCTCCAACTCCTCGGCCAGAAGGTCGCGCATACGGGCGGCGCGGTCCTCGCTCGACCTATCGGCGCCGACCAATCCATCCCGAAGGGCCACGTACTCCGCTTGCGCCGCCACGCTCCGGAAGTGGGATGCAGCGGCCCGCGCTATGCGTGTTTCCGCTTCAACGGCATCCTGGTACTGTGGACCGGCCACAGACACGGCAGCCTCGAGGATGCCGACGCCGGCTCCGAATCCGTCGGCCACCCGGCGCATCTGCCGAACGAACACATCGGGTGGATACACCGAACGCCACGCGCTCAGGTCGTCGTACGGTATCCCGACCATGGTGGCTCGGTATCCCGTAGGCTCCGCCCAGAGCAGATTGGCCGGACCGCTGTGCAGCGGGGCGTTATAGACGACTGAGCCGTCGAAGGGAAACTCCGTGAAGCCATTGCTCATTACCTGCCACGCCTCAACGACGCGTGGTCCGGCAGCCGGACCATACCTGGCCTCCGAAACGGTCGCCAGGGCTTCCGAAATGTCCTTGCCGGAGAACACCTCACGAACCACTTCAAGGTTCGGCGACGGGTAACCGCCGAGCGTCCATCCCAGCATGACACCCGATAGCCCCATGCGCCGAAGGTTGGCCGCATGTTCGGCGGTCAGGCGCACAGCCGGGATGTAGGGCACTGCCGACAGCTCCCAGGTACAGGCCGCCTGCACTTTGGCGAATGTCTGCAGTCCGCGATCTCGGGCCAGCTTCCAGTTGCGCGTCGCCCTGGGTCCCGGACCGACCGCGCTCAATGAGTACTCGCCAACCGATGCGGCGATGCCTCCTCGCCGGAGCGGAAGGCTCCACTCCGATACGCTCATGAGCGCCGTCTCTGACGGCAGGCGCGCGATCGCAGGTTCGGCCCAATCGTCGGGCCAGCCCCAGTCCCAAGCGATCACGCGTTGACGACCTCCGGCCAGACGGATGCCTTCGGCGACGGCAGCATTGACGTCGGCAACGATTTCGGGACCCGAGCGCGCGGCGCACCGGGCGCATCCGGCTCCGCCATAGTGCGACCAGCAGTTCGTGAGGTTCTCGCTCGCCGTGATGGTGAAGTACCCGCCAAGGTCCGGCACCGCCCTCGATATGCACGCAACCGACTCCACAAGATAACGCCTCACCTCCGGCACGGACGTGCACAGCGTCGCATAGTCGCCCTCGGTCACTCCCCGCAGCTCGGGATGCTGCTCGAAAAACGACAGCGGCATGGCGCGAGGCTCGTTCAGATACAGGTAGACGCGGAGGCCATGCTTCTTGGCCCGCTGGACCAGTCGCCGGAGGTTCGCGAGGCGTTTCTCGTAGCCAACGCTCATATCGGGCTTCCACGGGAGCGGCGCCAACCTGCTCAACACGCCCTGAAGCCAGACGCCATTCACTCCCGATTCCGCCAGGCGCGCGAGGTACCCCTCAGGATATGGATCGTTCCGAGCGTCCGCGAGCGGATCGCCATACAGACCGAAGTACGAGTAACAGAAGCGTGGTTCTGCATCGTCTGAGACCGTCGCCGTTGCGGCTCGCAACGGTTCTGCATTGCGCTTCGCAGGTGTCGCCGACAGCTCCTTGACGAACGTGAACAGCGGCTCTTGGAGCCGACCAACACCACGGGGAAAGTGGCGGCGAACCTGATCTCGTATCTCTGACGCGCGGGCTCGCGCGGCCGCATCCGGCTCGGAGTACACGAGCCGGTCGCAACGGGGCTTGAGGTTCCCCAGCTTGACGAACAGGAAGTCGTCTTCGCGCAGAGAATAGGCCATCTCCTCGGCCGTCCATCCGAGAAGCTCGAGCAGCTGATCATACGGCAAGAGATGCCAGTTCCTGCGAATGATGGTTACGTGGCTTCGACGCAGCTGATCGGCGCTGATGCGCGGCGGCCCCTCGAGACCCATGGACCGCCCAATCTTGACGATCTGGTCGCGACTGCAGCCGATCACGCGCGCCATCCTGTCCGCCGGCACGAGCTGCCAGTTTCTCCAGACGAACGCGTGCATCCGATCAGGGAAGTGCCGAAATGTAAGGGCCGCAGGCGCAGGCCCCGAAGGCAGGTCAACAGGCATCATGGTTGCCGCTCCCACCACGAGTAGTGCGTAGATCATGTCGCTATCCCGGCGCGTTGCGCCTTAGCCGGATTCGACGCGAATCAGCGAGTACCTCCCCGCTCGTCGAATCAGCCTAACGATGTCGTTCCGCTTTGCCGCTGGCGCGATTGCGGTCTGCGCATCTTGGGCGTCGGTCAGAATGAAGGCAGCGCGCATCGAAGGCGGCTTGCCCGCGAACAAAGCACGCCCGATCAGGCCTGCGCCGTCCTCCTTCGGGTCCAGTTCGATCACCCTACGAGATGCCACCGGTTCGTCGGGAAGGTAGTACAAGACGCTCGGCCGCCTCGGTCCCCGAACTGCGATCACAACTCCATCCGTGCGCCCCGCGAGCCTTCCGGCTTGCGCCGCGAGCGCGTGCAGCGACCCGACCATCCGCTCCTGCGCGATCGGTACCCCGCGCGTCAACGCGCCTATGTAGAACAACCCCATCGTCGCGACGAGGACCGCCGGAACCCAACGGGCGCGCCGCAGCGCAACAGCCACGAGCGACGCAACCAGACCGAGACAAATCGCCCCGGCCAGGTATGCGGCGAGCGCCAGAATGTCGGTCGCGATCCGATCGAGCGTGACCGGCCTGTCGGCATAGCGATTGATGAGCGCCACGACCGGCGCCGGACGAACAAGCGCTGCGAAAACCAGGCCCATGCATACCAAGGCCGCGGTCGCGCCGAGAGCAACCATGCGCTCGGATCTTCGGGTCGAGCACGCTTGGACCAACCAGCGTCCGGCAAGGAGCGCGGCGGCCGGATACATTGGCAGGATGTAGCTGACGAGTTTGCTGCCGCCGAGCGAGAACATCAGAAACACGACGGCGAACCAGCAGCGCAAGAAACCGAGTGTCTGTCCTCCATCGTCCTGTGCGCACGCTTGTTCCGTATCGCCCTCTTGCCTCTCTCCTCTCGCCTCTTGCCTGCCTACCAGTCCCGCCACAGAGAACACGCTCCACGGGAAGAACCCCAACAGGAATCCTGGCACATAGAACCACACAGGGGCGTGGTGGGCAGTGTCGCCTCCGCGGAAGCGCCCGATGTGCTGCCGAACCACATACTCGTCCACGAACGCCTGTCCGTTCGCCCGCCACGCTGCTGCATGCCAAGGGGCGACGATACCGATGAAGAACGCAAGCCCCAAGACGGCCCTGACGGACATGGCGGATCGCAGAAGGCGTCCAAGTCCGACCCGGCGTACGACGAGATCGTGAGCCGCCAGCACGGCCAGAACCGTCACACACCCTGCGGCTCCCTTGGCCAGACTGGCGAGGGCGGCCATCGCGAACGCCACGAGAGACCATCTCAGCGACGGCCTGCCGGACAGCTCTCGCGAGCGGTAGGCTGCAAACAGCGAACAGGCAACCAGAAACACAAGCGTCGCATCGGTCGTAGCCAGCCTGGCCGACGCCACCGTCAACGGAGCGAGCGCCAGAGCGCAGACGGCCAGCAATGACGCCGTCGGTCCAACACGACGCCGCCCGAACCGGTACACGACGAGGAGCGTCAGCGTGGCCGCAATCGCCGACGGCAGTCGCACCGCCCACTCGACGCGACCAAACGCCCGGATGCAGCCGGCGGACAGCCAGTAGAGCAGCGGAGGCTTCTCGTAGAACGGCGTTCCGTTCACTCTGGGAGTGACCCAATCGCCTGTCAGCGCCATCTCTCGCGCGGCAGCGGCATAGAGCCCCTCGTCCAGGTCAGTAATGCCAAGCGGGTGTGGCGTCCACCAGAAGCCTACGAAGCACGCGAGCATTGCGCCGATGGCAGCTGCCGCACGACGCACAGAACCGATCACCGAATGGCGCTCCCCGGCCTGACCTCGAACAGCGCCCAGCGTCGGTTCCTCGAGATCACTGCCGCATCATGTCCATTCAACGTCTGCATGGCGTGGTCGTAGTCGCCGAGGACGAGTGAGACGCCGTGCCGCTCAATGTAGTCCAACACCGGAGCCGCATCCCAAGTCTCCAACAGGATGGCCTCTCGCCGATCGGTGGCAACCTGCCGCCTGAAGACGCTCTCAGGCAGGTAGAAGAACACGCTCGGCCGCCTGGGTCGCCCTATGTGGACCACGAGGCGCGCGCCATCCGCAACTCGACGCGCGGCCTCTGCGACTACGGATCGTAAGGGAGCGTTGACTGCCTTCTCATAGGCCGGCAGCCCGACAGTGCAGCTCGCAGCGACGAACCAAACCATGCCGGCAACCGCGAACGCCATGCCCCGCTTCATATCGCTCCATCCCGCAACGCCGGCCGCAGCCAAGCCGACACCAAGCCCGGACAACGCAATGTAGGCGAACGCAAACATCGCCGGTGTGGCCAGCGCGACCGTTTCCGGGTCATTGGAAGCGCGCGCCATTGGAGCCAGCACGGTCGCTGCAACGCCAACAACTGCCAGACACGCCATGCCGCACAGCCCGACTGCAACCGCCACCATGCGCCGGCGCGCTGGCGGCAGGTGCTCCGTGACCAGCGATGCGGCCAAGATCGCGCACGCCGGATACATGGGCAACAGGTAGCTTACCAGTTTGGATCGCATTGCCGTGAACGCCAGGAAGATCACGACGGCCCACATGAGCGCAAGCGCTCTGGTCCGGCCGGCCTCGTCCACGATCGCGAAATCCGGGCGCCGGACCCTGACGAACGGCAGCATGACGCTCCACGGAAAAAAGCCAACCAGAAGCATCGGGACGTAGTACCAGAACGGCTGTGCGTGATCGAACTCCGTCGCCTTGAGCAGGCCCACGTGATGGTGCGTCCAGTATTGCTCGACGAAGAAGCTTCCCGACTGACGATAGGCAGCAATGTGCCACGGCGCCACGACCAGTGTTAGGGCACCCAATCCCAGCAACGGCTGCAGGCGCACAACTCGGCTCCACGCCGTGCGCAGCGATCCTCCAGACGTGACGGCGATATACGCGACGACGATCGGAATGGGAAGCAGTCCGGGGAACGATTTCGCCATGAAGCCTAGTCCGCAGCACACCCAGAAGCCCAACGCCCACAGCGGTCGGCGCCGCAACCCATGACGTTCGAGCATCCAGAAGGCGCCGATAGCCGCAGTGACCCACCATGTCTGGTGGATGTCCATGGTCATCTGACGCGTGGTGCCCATGAACAGCGGGTTCAAAGCCAGGAACCCCGCCGCGCACAATCCAGCCGTTCGGCCCAGGGCCGCGCGCGCCATCCCATACGTGACAAGCGTGGCAAGAGTGGCGGCTGCCGCCACGGGGAGCCGCGCCGCCAGCTCGCTCACTCCGAACAAAGAGAACGATGCCGCCGCACACCAGAGCGCCAACGGGGGCTTATCGTAGAACGGTATTCCGTTGACGGTGCCGGTTACCCAGTCCCCGCGCAAGAGCATTTCGCGCGCGGCCTGAACGTAGAGCCCTTCGTTGAAGTCGAAGAGGCCCGGAAAGCCCAGGCGCCAGAAGAAAGCCATGCCGCATATGGCAACCAGCCACGGCGCGTCGGCCGCAAGGCCCGCTGAGGGCTTATTCGCCCGATCCCCGCTTGTCAGTTGGCCAGCTCACGCGCGACGGCGAGCACCGGCTCGAAGTCGGGCTGGTCCGTCACCTCAGGAACATACTGCACGTACCGTATCTGCCTGTCGGCGTCAACCACGAACACGGCGCGAGCCAGGAGTCGCAACGGCTCGATCAGCACGCCGTACGCCGTACCGAACTCCGCCGTTCTGTGATCCGACGCCGTCTGGACCTGATGCGTCCCCTTGTCGCTGCAGAACCTCGCCTGTGCGAAAGGCAGGTCCATGCTCACCGTCAGGACCTCAACATTGGCGGGCAGACTGATCACTTCGTCGTTGAACCGAACCGTCTGTCGCTCACAGACCGGCGTGTCCAGCGACGGCACAACGCTCAGAATGACGCACTTGCCGTCGAAGTCGTCCCACGTAATCTCGCGCAAGCCATCGGGGCCACGCTGAATCAGCTTGAAGTCCGGCGCCCGACCGCCGACCGCCAACTCGGGCCCCACAAGCGGCAGCGGCGTGCCGCGCATCTTGACTGTCCGTTCTGACATAGAATCCCTCACTTTCTGGGCGCCGATTATGCCGTCCGCGCCCCCATCGCCGGGTCATTGTACCCATGGACCCGCTGGTATACTCGGCAGCGTGACCACCCACCGCAACAACTGGCGGCATACGGTATGGCTGTTCGCTGCAACAGGCTTTGTCGAATCCCTTGCGTTCGGGCACCTCGGTGCGTTCATGCCGATCCTGCTCGATGAGCTTGGGGTGCCCAGATCAGCTGCGCCCGCATGGATCGGCGTGCTGTCGTCGCTCGCATTCGTGATCGGACTCCCCCTTCTACCTTTCTGGGGGGTCTGGGCCGAACGGTACGGACGCAAGCTCATCATCATCCGCAGCAGCGTTGCGGGAGCGCTCATGTTCGCGCTTGCGGGTCTCAGCCGCGATGTGTGGATGCTTGCGTCTGCGCGCCTTCTGGGCGGCTTCGTTCTCGGCAACACCGGTGTCATGATGGCCGTGCAGGAATCCATCACACCTGCAGACCGGCTCGGGCGGGCGGTCGCGTTGATCAGCGCCGGCGCGCCTGTCGGTATGGCCATTGGTCCCTTTCTCGGCGGTCAGATCGTTGCTGCCTACAGCGTGCGAAGCCTGCTGCTCATGGATGCGGCGCTAACGTTAGTCATGGCTCTCATCCTCGTCTGGCTGCTCAAGGAGGAGCCGCGATCCCAGGACCGGCATATCCCGACCGGCACGGGCGTAGTCATGGCGCTGCGCGCGATAACGGGCAATCGCCGGGTCGGCACCCTGTTTGGGGCTGCCTTCATAGTGGCCCTTGGCGCATCGGCGGCGCAGCCATACGTGCCGGTGGTGTTACAGCAGATACACAAGGGACCGGGCCTGGCGGAGACCATCGGTTTCGTGTTCACGGTCTCCGGGATAGTCATGGCCGCTTCCACGCCGGTCTTCGGGGCCATCGGAGACCGCGCCGGCCACTTGGCGGCATGGCGCGCCGCCGCCATCATCGCCGCAGTCGGCGTTGCCGGATTGGCTTACTCAGGTACCGACACACAGGTCGTCGTCTGGCGTTCCGTTCAGGTCGCTGCCATGGGAGGCATGGGTGCGCTCACTATGGTCCTGCTTGCGCGCCACTCGGATGCCGCGACGAGGACTCCTGTGTTGACCTTGAGTCTTCTGCCGAATCAGCTCTCGTGGTTCTTGGGCCCGTTGCTGGGTTCGTTCCTCGCCACTCGGAGCTTGCAGCTACCATTCCTATTCGGTGCAGTAGCGTGCGGCCTGGGTGCGATCATGTCGCTATCGCTGTCCGGACCGAGAGCCGCGAGACGCACGCCCAATGGGACCTGACGGGCGCGTTCCCAGAGCATCTATGAAGCGCTGAACTTCGCGCGCATAGGTGCTGAAGGGATCGCGAAGCGTGATCTGCCGTCTCGGCTCCACGAAGACCGCGTCCCAGTCAACGATGTACCGCACAGCCGGCCGCTGGATCAGCGCCTCGATCAGCTTGCCCCTGCCGTACGCCCTTGTGTTGTTGGGCGGCTCAACCATCGCTCGCGCAACCTGCGCGTCTGTAGTGACCCGCTCGATGGCACCAGATGTCTCCAGCCCCCCGTAGAGACTGGTGGCCAGGTCAACGTTGTGGTATTCCAGGTCGAGGCTGTGCAGCACTTCGGCGCGCCAGGAGACGCCCTCGGCCTCAATGTACTGCTCATATAGCGCGCGCTTCGCCGACCAGTCCAGACGGTCGGAAGTGCTCATCGGGTCCCGCTCAAGGTCGTCCAGCGTGCGCTCCCACTCGGCGAGGACCCACTCGGTTTCTTCGTCGCGACCGGCGTAGTAGCGCTGCGCCGCCCGCAAATAGCGGCGCTGCAGGTCAACGGCGGGCATGGACTTGCCCGACGACAGCTCGACAATCCACCGCCACGTTGGGTCCCGTGACACCGTTCTGAGAGTCCACAGCGGCTCACTGATCTCCAGACCATCCGGAGCGACGCCATCCTCTATCAAATCGAGCACGGTTGACGTTGTGCCGACCTTGAGCATCGTGGCGTACTCGCTCATGTTGGACTCGCCGTAGAGCAGGTGCAGCCGATGCCGATTCTGATAAGTGAAGAAACCGTCCCACTTCGGGTTGATGATGGCCCGATTGAACCGCACGCGTGACGATACCGTCCTGACGATATGGTCGGCTCGCTGCGACAGCTGGAACTCAACGTCGGGATCCATTTCGACGCCGTAGAAGTTGCTGACCCAGACGAAGTCCACATCGTGGTCGCCGATCCGCATGATGTTCGAACTGCTGTCGGGTCTCGTCAGCCTGTGTCCCCCGACGCGCCCCACGCCGGCAAAGATCTGCCGGGTCACGAGAAACGGGAGCAGTCCGGCGATCATCGGAGCGAAGCTCTCGCCGTCCACGCGGACGAGGTAGTTTTCGTGACAGCCGAACGTGTGGCCGCCGAAGTGATCCACCGAGTTGTTGTGGAAGCTGACGACGTCCTGCAGCTCCAGATCATCCAGCAGCGATTGAAGCAGTTCCCGCCCGGCCCGATCGTAGGTGACCAGGTCCTTGAGCGACACGCACTCCGGAGTTGCGTACTCCTCGTGGCTCCCGACCGCGTCTATGTAGAGCCGTCCGCCGTTAGTCAGGAAGCCGCCCGCCCCCGCCGGTTCGAAGGCATAGTCGCGCGAGTGCAGGTCAATGAGGCCGATCTTGCGGCGCTCGAACGCGGCATCCTTGACCATTGCGACAACCTCTTCGGGGTCGCCGAGGCCCTCGTCACGAACGAGACACCCGAACTCGGTCTCAAGGCCGAACACGCGGCGCGGCATGGCCTACCCTACCCTATCGGTCCTCGGAGCCCTGCGCCATCTTGAGTGCCCGATCCAGCACTTCGGCGCTCACCAGGGAGAACTTGCTGTCGCGCGGAGTGGCGCGATCCAGCAGGCCTGCCTCGACACGCCCTGATTTGAGCTCCTCACGCAAGACCGCGGAGGCACGCGCGGCACCGGACGACGCTTCGTCTTCGTCCGGCTCGCGATCATTCAGCGCAGCCACTCCAACGGCCCACGCACGCAGAGCTGCAGCCACTGCCGGTTCCAGTTCCGGGCCTCCATTCCCCGAGGCGGCGGCGTCAAGCCACTCGGTCAGAGCCTCGCGCATTGCCGCCTCTGCGTCGGCGGTACCCGCGATGGCCACCAAGCCAGCGTGCTGGGAAAACTCACCGTCGTAGTTCAGGACAAAGAACGCATCATCGTCAGGCGTTCTGCCCATTTCGGCAAACACGGCGCGGATGACCGAAGGCGTCCGCCACTGGTCGCGGAATACGTCCTTGAGCGCCGGGCTCAACGAGAATCCGACGAGACGCTGTGCGGTGACATCGTCGGGGCTTCGCTCAAATCCCTCACGAGCGGCCAGGTCAACGGCGCCAAGCCGCACGGCCTCTATGTCGGACTGATTGCCGATCGCAGAGTACATCAGCCGATCGTAGATCTCGTAGATC
Organism: Chthonomonadales bacterium; assembly: GCA_037442185.1. Lineage (GTDB taxonomy): Bacteria > Armatimonadota > Chthonomonadetes > Chthonomonadales > CAJBBX01 > JAAYVH01. Next base: position 13,491 of record JBBIQU010000025.1, read on the forward strand.
TTGCGTTGAGACCGGCGAACGGTGACAAGAAGCACTCCCCTTCTGAGGCTCAGGCCGACCACCGGACTGCCGAGTCGCAAACCCTCGAGCGCGTGATCTCGCCGCTGTACGATTGCCTCGTTGAAGTCGAACGGAGTGAAACCCATCCTCATCGCTCCAGTTCCGCGATCTCGTTGGTGATCGCCCTGAGCTCAGCCTCCGAGACGTCCTCGATCCCGTCGGCGCTAATCGTCTTTGCCAGCGGCAGCACCTTCGACCATCCGCCCGTTGCGGCATCGAGGTCCGCGGCGATATCGAGCAAGAGCAGCGCTTCGCGAAGCGCCTCGGCACGCTTCATAGTGTGGAATGGACCGCGCGTCTTGACGATGTAGTTGAACACACCCCTGATCTGGTAGGAGCCTGATCCCGCCGCCGCGAACTCGGTGCTCTCAAATCGAGCCCCCATCGCGTCGTAGAAGAAGATGCGCCCCTCAGAGGCGGCTCGGTCGAACGTGCTCAGGACTGGTATGAACCCGCCTATGCCCTGCATGGCCGCCGGCAGGCTCGCCGCAACGACTTTGGCCAGTTCGGAGAGCTTGCCGTCGAGGCTCATGGGCTGAAGCTGGGAGCGCTCGAAGTACTTGAACGAGTGTCTCAGGTACCGGACCACCTCCATGGCACGCGCATACGATCCGGAGATCGCGAGGAGCGTGAAATCGTCAATCGGCAGTACCTTCTCGGCGCGGTCGAACATTACGGCGTAGTTGGCTGTCGCTCTCCGATCGCCGACATTGATGACGCCGCCGTCATACTTGACGGCGATCACGGTCGTGCCGTGGACTTCCGCCGGAAAGGCATCAGGTCGTGCGGAACGAGCGGACGGCGTTCCCGCGGTCGCGTCGGCGGCCGCTGCCGGCCTGATGCCGATCGGCATCTCGATGGCGGGCGCACGGCCAGAGATGCGAGACCGAAGATCGCACTCCGAGTTGGTCACTGTCCGCTCCTCTGCCGGTACTTTCGGGCAGCATCAGGGTCAACGCGCCGCATGCGCCGCAGCAGTTCATTTGTGTCCGGCCGGCGCACTCCCGGTCGAGCAGGACCCGACTCGTCCCCGGACTTGCGCCCCGGCGCGGGTGTGGACGGACGCGTGATGCGCTCCTCGACTCTGGTTTGGATCATGGTTGGCTCCTTCCGGCGGCAACCGCACGGTCGCCACCCCGATACAGGCGCAGCACCTCCATGGTGCGCGCAAGGTCCATACACGTGTCGAGCCGCTCATTGAGACCTGCGACAACCCCGTCAACCAGCGGCTCCATGTCGAACTCGTAGACGTCGTTCTCCGAAGCGAACGTTAGTCCGGCCCAACCGACGGACCGTACCGCCTCGGAGTGTCGCGACGCGAAGTGCCCCCTGATGAACGCCCGCGTGTTGCGCGGCGGGGCAATCTTCGCAGCGGCAACGTCCTCATCAGTTACGATACGTTGCAGCAGCCCCTGTTGTTCGAGGGCCTTGCTGAGCCCAATGTCGGGATCCAGGTCGTGGTATGCCAGATCGAGGCTCCGCAGAACCGGAGCCGACCAGTCGAGGCCGTCCTCCGACATGAGCGTCTCAAGGAGCGCTTTCTTAGCGCACCAATCCGCGCGGTCGGCCATGGATTCCGGATCGTTCTTGAGATCGTCGAGAGCGCGCGCCCATTCCTCAAGCACCCAGTCGCGCTCGGCCAGGTCGCTCTCGACCCGAGCCGCGACGTCCAAGTACGCTCGCTGCATCTCGATGGCAGTGCAGGGAGGAGCGGCATCCTTGCGCTCAAATCGCCGGCTGAAGGTGAGATCCCGCGATATCTCGAGAACCGCCTTCACCGGATCACGGAAAGGCGCGGGCATCGTCAAGCCGGCCTCCAGTGCGTCAAGCACCAGCGCCATGGAGCCAACTTTCAGCGCAGTGGCCCACTCACTCATGTTGGCGTCACCGCAGATAACGTGCAGCCGCCGATACGCGTCTGCCACCGCGTGGGGCTCGTCGCGGGTATTGACGAGTGGACGCCGGAACAGCGTGTCAACGCTCGCCTCGACCGCGATGAAGTCCGCCCTCTGAGAGAGCTGGTACCCAGGCTTGGAGCCCGTAGCGTTCTCATAGGCCGCTTTGCCTGCCCCGGCGAGTATCTGCCGCGTGGCAAGAAACGACCCAAGTGCGGAGATCAGGACGTCCACCGGCGTTGAGCGCGCAGTGAGATAGCACTCATGAGCGCCGTACGACGCGCCGTGAAAGTCCGTGTTGTTGCGGAGTATTCCTACCCGCCGTCCCAGATCGGCTGATCGCCGCCGAGCGCAATCGAGGACGATTTCGGCGCCCGCCCGATCGTACGCCACAAGGTCACGCAGTTCGTCCTGCGTATAGTACCCGCTGATTTCGC
>JBBIQU010000025.1:15892-34303 GCA_037442185.1 Chthonomonadales bacterium
GGTCATTGTAGAGCCGACCGCCGTTCGGGAGAACCCTGTCCGCGTGTTCGTCCGCGATCGTGGAGTACTGGGGACCGTCGGCATCGTACCGAGCATCCTCGGGATTCCGCGAAAGCTCTGACACCACATAACCGCGCATGTCCCGCCGCGGGTTTTCTCGGGTGTAATCCCATGGCGAGGCAAAGGGTCCCGCATACGAGCATACGACTGCGCGACTCTCCGAGACCATCTGTCCCGGATCGGCGCCCTCAATCGCCAGACCGTATTCGGTTTCGAGTCCCAAGAGGCGTGCCATCAGTCTCTCTCGTTTGGGCGGTTCGGACGTCTCTTCGTCGTACGCGGAAGCGGCGTCCCTATGCTTGCCGCCACCAAGCCGGGCAAGGAGTCATTTCCCCTGACCCCGCCCAAGTTGAGCGCTGGGGCCAGGGGAAGGGGAAAGCCGATCAGATGATATCCCGCGCGCCCGCCGGTTTGATCCGCTCAGGCCGAATGGGCCGGACTGTCGCCACGTTTTCGGGTTCGTAGTCAATCAGCTTCAGCCAATCCTCTTGAGCGTCGCTCTTGGGGAATATCTCGTTCTCCTTGTACTCCAGACGGACGGCCTGCCTCATGTCTTCGAGCGTAACGCCCTCGGTCAGGGACTTGCGCTCGATGCTCCGGCGAATGGCGAAATCCTTGGCCCGTTCAACCACCGATCGCACCAGAGCTCCGCTGACAAGGTCGCGCCAGTGGAGCGTCTCGACGCCGCCGCTGCGCATAAAAACCTCGAGGAAACTGGTCTCCTCATTCCGCCGCCACAGATAGTCCACAGTGAGATCGAGAAGCTCGTCGCGCGCAGCCGCCTCGTCACCCTTGTGCTCGCGCACCAGCTCGGGATCGAGCGGAATGGACTCGTGCAGGTAGATGCCGAAGATCTGACGCGTGTCCGCGCGATCGGGCCGCCCCACTTTCACCTTACGATCAATGCGCTCGGGCCGCAATATGGCAGGGTCAATATAGTCAGGGCGATTGGACGTGATCATGACGACTACATTGTCAAGGCTCACGAGGCCGTCCATCTCGGCGCAGAACTGCGGGACCACAGTATTCGAGATGTTCAGCCAACGCCCAGACGAACGGGTTCGCAGAACCGACTCGGCCTCGTCCACGAAGATGAACACGAGGTAGCCGTCCTTGGCTTTCGAGCGAGCCGTCTGGAATATCTCCCGCACCATCCGCTCGGTCTCGCCGAGCCACATGTTCAGGATCTTGGGTCCGTTGATGTACATGAAGTACTCTTTGACATCGCGGCCCGTTCGCTCCCGATACTCACGCGTGAGATTGTATGCCGTCGCTTTGCCGATCAGCGTCTTCCCGCATCCCGGCGGACCATAGAGCAGAATGCCCTTGAGGGGACGCTTCTCGAACCGTGCATACAGCTCAGGATGTATCAACGGCAGCTCGATGGCGTCCTTGATCACGGATATGACGTGATCCTGACCGCCAATCTGACTCCACGGTATTTCAGGGACTTCCTCGAGGAAGTACTGCTGAATGTCCTTGGTCGGGAAATGTTCGATCGCCACTTTGAAGTTGGGCTCAACCCTGACTTCGTCGCCCGAGCGCAGCTCCGCGCCCTTCAGCTTCGATGAGCGCAGAATGACGCGCGACTGCATGCCCTGAGGATCGGCATTGATGCGCAGCCAGTCGTCGTCCACGACCTCGCTCACCTTGGCCAGCATGCCGCCGGGATGGTAGCCGAGCGCGCCGATCACGGCGAATGCGTCATTCACCTTGACGCGCGCGCCGATTTCCAGCGTGTCCAGGTTGATCTCCGTGGAAACGGCGGCAACGTATTCCTGATCGCCGATCGCGACGAGAGCATGCTCATCGCCCGCACGGCCCAGGTAGACGCCCAAGCGATTGGCCGGCGAAGTCAAGCGATTGTACGCTTCTTCGAACTCCTCGCTCTTGCGCTCTGCGTCCTCGAGGCGACGTGCCTGGCTGTCCACGAGCTTGCGCAGCACGAACAACTCCGGCAGACGGGGATCGGAGCGCTGGGTCGAGCGGATGATATCGTTAACAAGCCGCGCCGCGCGGGACGAATCCTCGGATCGGCCTCGATCCGATGCGGACGGCTCGTCGTCTTCGAATGGGTCTTGGATCGGCATGCCGAGTGGCCCTCTTGCCATTTGCCCCGCGCCGCCCTATGGGTTCTCAACATCAGGCATCGGGCGCGGGGCCATACAACTCGACTTTCTGTACGCAGCGGCTCCAGGGCTAGTTTCGGGCTTACCGGATCAGCGATCTACCAGCCTCGCGACGCCATCCTGTCGGATTCATCCATCTTGCGCACGTCGAGGGAGAACATGGCATCGCCAAGGTTCTCCGAGACCTCCGCCAGCACTTCGGGCCGATCATAGTAGGTGCACGCCGTGACAATCGCTTTGGCACGCGCGGGAGGATCGGACGACTTGAAAATGCCCGAACCGACGAAGATCGCTTCAGCTCCGAGCTGCCTCATGAGCGACGCGTCGGCAGGCGTAGCGATCCCCCCGGCTGAGAAGTTGGGAACCGGCAATTTGCCGGTGCGATGCACTTCGACGACCAGCTCATAGGGCGCGCCCATCTCTTTGGCGGCAGCCATCAGTTCGTCTTCACTCATGCCCTGCAGTCGTCGAATCCCGCCCATGACCGCCCGCATATGGCGAACAGCCTCAACGACGTTGCCGGTACCCGCTTCACCCTTCGTTCGGATCATCGCCGCGCCTTCGCCAATGCGCCGCAGAGCCTCCCCGAGGTCCCGACATCCGCAGACGAACGGCACCTTGAAGGCGTGCTTATTGATGTGGTGCTGTTCGTCGGCCGGCGTGAGGACCTCGCTCTCGTCAATGAAGTCCACCCCCAGCGCCTCGAGAATCTGCGCCTCAGCGAAGTGCCCGATGCGAGCCTTGGCCATGACAGGGATGGTGACCGCCGCCATGATCTCCTTGATGACCTTGGGATCGGACATGCGCGCAACGCCGCCGGAGGCTCGGATGTCGGCCGGTACGCGCTCAAGCGCCATGACGGCAACGGCGCCGGCTTCCTCCGCGATCCGGGCATGCTCGGCGGTGACCACGTCCATGATCACGCCGCCCTTGAGCATCTCGGCAAGCCCGACCTTGCTGCGCCAGGTCGCCTTCTCGGTATTCGGATCGCTCATCATGCTGCCTCCTTATCACTATGGGACGTCATCAGTATTCTACCTCCGGGCGGGCGCCATGGTCGGGCTGAAAACGAAAAGGGCGGCCATCTGGCCGCCCCCCCCAACCTCGGTATAACGGGTGTATCAGAAACGCAGTCCCTTGATGTCGGCCCGGAACTTGAAAGGCTCTCCGCACGCCGCGTTCCAGCGGGACCTCTCGTCGTCCGAGATAGCGGCCAGGATTGCCGCCTCAGCCTCTTTCTTGGCTTTCTCCAGCTTCTTCCGCGCAGGCGAGAGCGGCTTCTCAAGTTCGCTGGCGTTAATGCGCATCATGACCGCACGCCTTGACCCGTCGGGAGACACATCCTCCTGCTTCTGCGACAACGACGCCATCACCTCGCTCTTGACCGCCTGGTACTGCGCAGCAATGGGCGCGATCTCGTTTCGGCTCTCGCGACTGAGCTTCAGGCGCTCGGCAACCTGAGTGTCCGCCATGGCCAGCGGTCCCCGCCATTGCAGGTCGAGCTGATTCAGGCGATCCCATTGCTCGGCGGTCAGGATCGCCCTGATCTTAGCGTCATGATCACCGAGCTGGGCTCGAAGCTGTTCATCCACCTGCTGCTGAAGCGAGTCCGGGCTGCTGCCCTGATCGGCACGAACCGACACCATCACGCGACCCGGCGTCCCCTCTCGAAACAGCTCGTCCAACGCAGCGCGCTGACGCATGCCGAGCCTCAGCGCTCCCTGCACGTCGGATCTCCGGATGAGAGAGCTCAGCCCGCCTCCGGCGACACGAATGGCCGGCATCGTCAAGCTGAGATGTGCGTTCTCCTGTTGCGCCCAGCCTGAGCCAGGCAATGCGAACAGCCCTGCGGCTGCGCCCATGAATGCTAACGTGCGCATGACACACTCCTTTGCGACATTCTCATTCGGTAGACGAATCGAGAGCCGCAATCCGTTACGTCCTAAGCGCCTCTACGATGGCATCTGCCATCTCTTGTGTCCCGACGGCCGACTTATCGTTCCGATCGGCTTTCATGTCATAGGTGACCCGGCGCCCATCCGCAACCACTCGGGCCACGGCATTCTCGAGCCGGTTGGCCGCATCGAACTCGCCCAGATGACGCAGCATGAGCATTCCCGATAGGATTAGCGCGGTTGGATTGGCCTTGTTGAGGCCTTTGTAGCGCGGCGCGGAACCATGCGTCGGCTCGAACAGGGCGCAGTCCGCGCCAATGTTCGCCCCCGGAGCCATTCCCAGTCCGCCTATGAGTCCGGCGCACAGGTCCGATAGAATGTCCCCGTACAGGTTCGGCATGACCATGACATCGAAGGTATCGGGATGCTGGACCAACTGCATGCACGCAGCGTCCACGAGGACCTCGTCATACGTTATCTCCGGATAGGATCGGGCCACCTCGCCGCAAGTCCTGTAGAACAGTCCATCGGTGAACTTCATGATGTTGGCCTTGGCGATTGCCGTCACGCGCTTGCGACCGTTAGCCCGCGCATACTCGAATGCGAACCTGGCGATGCGCTCCGTGCCTTCCGGCGAGATCGGCTTCACCGATATGGCCGCCGAAGCAGGTATCTTCCCGCCCGACAGCTCCGCGATGTTGCGGGCCTCGGGCGAGCCCGGCTCGAACTCAACTCCTGCGTACAGATCCTCTGTGTTCTCTCGAACCACTACGAGATCTATCTTTTCGTAGCGCGATCGTGCGCCGGTGTACAGCCGACATGGACGCAGGCAGGCATACAGGTCCAGTTCCTTTCGCAGTGCGACATTAACGGACCTGAAACCGGTGCCGATCGGGGTCGTGATCGGCCCCTTAACTGCGACTTTGTTCGTCCGAATGCTCTGCAGGACGCTGTCGGGCAGCGGCGTTCCGGTTCGGTCCATCTGTTCGGCGCCCGCCTCCTGAACGTCCCAGTCGAACTTCACTCCCGTGGCCTCCCAGACTCGTCTGGCGGCCTCCATGATCTCTGGACCAATCCCGTCGCCCGGGATCATCGTCACTCTGTGCGCCATGGCTTCTCCCAGTTCATTGGTGCGGCCTTCTCGCCTCACGTAGGCTGACGCTAGCCAACCGAAACGAGCGAGCGGGCTGCCTCATGGCATTACGCGGGCCGGCGGACTTTCGTTGCCGTAACGGTCAATCGCCCTGATCACAACGGCATCGTCGCCGGACCTCCGTATCTCGGTCTGGTGCGCAGGGAACACAGCCGTCCGCCACTTTCCGGCTTCGCGTGACTGAACCACCCACAGCCACGGACGATTGCCCGTTCCGGCGGCTAGCTTCAGGTTGTCGCCCGACTTCGATACCCGCGGCGCTTCCGGACTGCCTTTGGAAAGCCAAGCGGAGGCCGGGGGTACCGCGTGTTCGACATACGGGCCGCGTTTCAGCTTGTCGGAAATGCCGTCCAGGTTGCGCATGAGCACACGCATGCTGAAATGCACGTTGCCTCCGGCTCCCGGCTGAGCGCGTGTCGCTTCGATTTGAGAGAGGATTTCTTCGGCCTTCCAGTTCGAAGCTCCGTCGCTGATTCGGCTCGTGAAGTTGCCGGGCCACAGGTTCCGGCCGAGCGTGTTCTGCTCGACCCACCACTTCAGCAGGGCAGGGTAGCTCTGTGCGGGCGGCGCGATGGCCCAGTAGAGCTGCGGCGTGAAGTAGTCCACCCAGCCCTTCTGCAACCACAGCTTCGAGTCGGCGTAGATCTCGGCGTAGGCATCGAAGCCCTTGATCTGCGCCGGATTCCCGGGGCGCCATATGCCGAACGGGCTGATCCCGAACTTGACGTGCGGCTTGAGCGCTTGCTTGGCCCGGTAGATTTCCTCTATGAACCGGTTCACGCCGTCACGACGCCAGTCGTCGCGGCTCAGCCGGCCGCCACCTTCACGATACCGACGCCACGTCTCCTCATCCGGAAAGTCCATGATGCGGCCATGACTGTCGCGCTCCTTGTATGGGTAGAAGTAGTCGTCGAGGTGGATTCCGTCCACATCGTACCGACGGACCACATCCATGATCACATCGAGGCTGTACCGGCGCGTTCGAGCGTCTGCGGGATCCAGCCAGAGGTGCTTCCCGTACGTTCGGACAATGGCCGGGTGCTTCTTGCTCACGTGCCCGGCCGGCATCGGCGACTTGGCCGACGGGTGCCGGGCTCGATACGGGTTGAACCACGCATGTAGTTCGATCCCGCGCTTGTGTGCCTCGGCGACAGCCATCTCAAGCGGGTCGTAGAACGGCTGCGGGGCCTTGCCCGCGACTCCCGTAAGGTACTCGGACCACGGTTCATACTTGGAGGCATACAGGGCATCGCAAGCCGGACGAACCTGAAGGATCAGGGCGTTCAGCTTAAGTTCGGCCGCCTTGTCCATGATCTTGACGAGCTCCGCCTTCTGCTGGGCGACTGACAGTCCCGGCGCAGACGGCCAGTCAATGTTCGCCACCGTAGCCACCCACGCTGCGCGAAACTCCCGGGGAACGCGCGGGAGAGAGCCCTCCTGACTTGACATTCCGGAGGCGACGGCGAATATGCCAAGTGCCACCGCGGCTGCAACGGCATGTATGGCACACCGGGTCGCAAGACGCGATGGATTGAGCATGGCTACTGCTTTCGTGGGTCGGGATTGTCCAAGACGGCTTGCGTCTGGGCCTCTCGGTAGGCGCGGAGAGCCTCCCTGAACTCGGGATGACGCGCGCCAACGATGTTCGCTGCCAACAGAGCGGCATTGACGGCTCCCGCCTTGCCCACAGCCAGCGTACCGACCGGAATCCCTGCCGGCATCTGAACCGTAGACAACAGGGAATCCAGCCCATTCATGAGCTTGGACTCCATCGGCACTCCCAGGACGGGCAGGACCGTATGGGCGGCCGTCACGCCGGCGAGATGCGCGGCGCCGCCCGCGGCGGCGATGATGACTTCCAGGCCGCGTCCTTCGGCCGAGATCGCGTACTCGGCCACACGGGCAGGCGCACGGTGGGCCGACATGACTTGGACCTCGTACGGCACGCCCAGTCTGTCGAGCGTCTGCGCTGCCGCCTCCATCGTCGGCCAATCGCTCTTCGATCCCATAATGACTCCAATCAGTGGTTGCATCCGCCCCTCCTTGACATGCTTCTCGCGGCCTCGTTTGTCCCTGTGAGCCCCGCGCCGCTGTAACATTGTGACATAATTCACGCTATGCCCGATCCACATCGGACTGTGCTGGCGGGAATGAGTGGCGGCGTAGACAGCGCAGTCGCAGCGGCCGCATTGCTGCAGGAGGGACACCGTGTAGTCGGAGTGACCCTTCGGCTATGGACCGGATCGCCCGGCGACGAACCGGAGCGAGGGTGTTGCTCCATTGCCGGCGTCCAGGACGCCCGCGAAACGTGCGCCCATCTCGGCATCGAACACTACGTTGCCGATATCAGCGATGCATTTTCTCGGAACGTCGTTGACCCGTTTGTCGAGGCCTACGCTCATGGCCGCACGCCCAACCCCTGCACGGCTTGCAACGCGTTCGTTCGTTTCAATGCCATGGCGACGCTGGCCGATCGGCTCGGCTGTGGCGGCATCGCCACAGGGCACTATGCGCGTGTGCGTTACAGCCCACAAGCGGGGCGATGGGAACTACTCACGGGCGTGTGCGCAGCGAAGGACCAATCGTACATGCTCTATGGGCTGTCCCAGGAGATCCTGAGCAGAGCGTTGTTCCCGCTGGGCGATTTCGCCTCGAAGGATCAAACTCGATCGCTCGCTCGCGAACTCGGGCTGCATGTCGCCCACCGGAGCGACAGCCAGGATATCTGCTTCATAGGCACCGGCGGTCGGGAGAGGTTCCTCAGGCAGCGATCGGAAGGTTGGTTTCGCCCCGGTCCGATCGTGGACGAGAGCGGCGCTCAGGTCGGCTGCCACCAGGGCATCGGGACGTACACAGTAGGCCAGCGGCGCGGGCTTCCCGCTTCAAATCGCGGCCCGCTCTTCGTCACCTCCATCGAGCCGGAGTCGGCCACCATCCGCATCGGACCGCGCGAACTGCTCTACAATGACAGCCTCGTGGCTTGCAACGTGAACTGGGTATCCATTCCGAGACCACCCGGTCGTCTTGCGGTTCAGGCGCGAATCCGCTATAATGCCGAAGCGGCATCCGCCACCATCGAGCCGACCGGTGACAAGGTCGTATGCCGTTTTTCTGAGAACCAACGCGCGATCACTCCCGGACAGGCGGTCGTATTCTACGACGGCGAGCGTGTCCTTGGCGGGGGGATCATCGAGAAGGTACCTGCAGAGGAGGACAGTCCATGACGATAGGCGCTTGGTTGGACCTTATCCTGGCGCTCCTCCTGACGCTCAACCTACTGGTTCTGTGCGGTGCCGTTGCCGTTTCGATGCGCAAGGTCGCTGCCCTTTCCGAGCGCCTTGATGGGGCCATTGCCGAAATCAGACGCGACACGGTCGCGGCATTGCAGGATACGCACACTGCCCTGACGAAGCTGGCCGAACTCTCGGGATCGCTGGAGGAGCTCGTCAAGAAGGACGTTGCGCCTACCCTGACCGTTACCCGTTCGGCCCTGTCCCACATAGACACAACTTTGCAGGGCGTGGCTGATGCGACATCGGCAGTACGGCGCATCGCCGCTGGAGCCGAGGCGCTGACCACGCCCGCGGCGGTGTCCGAAGCGGTCGGCAAGATGATGCAACGGCCGGGCGGACGCAGCGCCCTAATCGCAGGAGTGGCGCTGGCGGTCATTAAGACAGTAACAGCGTTGAAACGCCACCGAGCGAGCGGTGGCGACTCAGTCGTTTCCGGATCCTAATCAGCAACGGAGGAGAGAGACATGGAGAACCAAGACAACGAGCGAAGCGTGCTGTTGAGTGTGTTGGCCGGCATCGGGATCGGCGTCATTGTAGGCGCCATTGCAGGGCTCCTGTTCGCCCCACGATCAGGCTCCGAGACGCGCGAGACCGTGGGTCACACATTGACGGACCTGACACACAAGATCAGCGATCTCAGCCAGCAAGTGGCCGCGAAGGTCAAGTCGGCTGTCGAGACCGGCAAGCAGGCCATGGCAGAGAAGGTCGCCGAGGCCGACGACGCCAAGCCCGCTGCATGACCCGATCGGGCGGTTGGGCTGCCTGAACCGATGGGTCTGGCGATCGGACCACGGCCCTTAGAGGCAATAGCTCCCGCGGTAGTCGCCTTGATCCGTGACGGGCGCGCAGTCTCGAATGCCAGAGCTGCGCGCCCCTATCATCACCATGGCACCTACGTTCCCGCACGTCCGCTTCGGCAGTGGTCTGCGGCGGCACGTAGGGTATTGATTGCACTCATCGGCGCCGCCTTCGCAGCCGCAGCCGCCGAGAGACTCGTTGCTGTTGGGGTCCGCGCGTGACGCTGATTGACCTGATCGCTCGCGCGCCGTGGCGTCGCATTGCTGCCGTCGGGTCCGCCCTAGTCATCGCCGGGTGGTTCCTCTGGCGCGTCAGGGCCATTCTGCCGCCGTTTGCCGTCGCGCTGTTCTGCGCTGCCCTGCTCGACCCGGTAGTCACCCGAATGACCCTAAAGGGCATCTCGCGTGGCCGCGCCGTCGCCTCGATATTCGCTCTCGCCATTTGCGTCCTTGCGCTGGCGGGCGCGTTGGTACTTCCTCCGGCGATCAGCCAGGCTGCCGACCTGGGAGCCAACATAACCACCTACGCGCAGAACTTCACCACCTCCGCCGAGCACCTGACCGAACGCGCAGATCACTGGTTCGAGGAACACAGGGATACGCTGACGAAGCTCGGGATGACAGAACGACCGTCTCAGTTTGTGCAGCGCCAGGCAGGCCCGATCTCGACGGCCGTTCGCGACTTCCTTGACGCCGTGCGCGTTGCGCTTGTCGGAATGCTCGGACAGGTCCTCTGGCTGATCATCGTCCCGCTCTCGTTGTTCTACTTCTTGCTGGACTACCCGGCGATCAGGTCCCGCCTGATCGCGTTTCTGCCGGCCGAGCGCAGGACCGACATGGACCGTCTGGTCCAGGACGTTGTCGAGACGTTCGGCGCATATGTGCGCGGCCTCTCAAAGGTCTGCGTCCTGTATGGAGCCTCTGCCACGATCCTCCTGTGGATACTGCGGTTCCCCTACACCCTCTTCCTCGGGATCGCCGCGGGAGTGTTCTATGCGGTGCCTTATGTTGGCCCGGGTCTCGCGGTTGTCTCGATCGCCGTGATCGGACTGACGACCGGCAAGGGCGTCGCCTTCACGCTCCTCACGGTCGTCTTCTTCGTCATCATGCACGTGACGTTCGATTACGGCGTCACTCCGCGCGTTGTTGGCGGATCCGTCGGCCTCCATCCTCTCGTGAACATCTTTGCGCTCATGTGCGGCGTTGCGATGTTCGGGGTCTGGGGCATGATCCTTGCGGTCCCCGTTGCTGCAAGCATGAAACGCGTGCTGGCGAGGCTGTATCCCCAGCTATTCCAGACCCAGCACGCTGATTCGGAACCGCTTGCCGAACCATCCGCAACCTGAAGGGTTGTCCGTCGGCAGGTTGACGATGGCTCGAACGCCGGGCTATAATGCGTCACTTGTGCCCGGCTCGTTGCCGATGCGCCCTCGCGTGTGCGAGTGGCCGGCAAGGCTGCGAGTTCCGTCGGCCTGACGACGTCTGAGTGCCGGATCGCGCGACATCCGCAAGCCGAACCACGCGGGGGTCCCCGATCAAGGCGAACAGACGCGCCCTCTGGAAGGACTGGCATTCGTGACTAATATCCACTGGCGCCTCTTCTGGGTTATTCTGCTGTTGCTTGCCGGCTCGGTCTATGTAGCGGCCACTCGCAAGCCCAAGCTCGGCCTCGACATTCAGGGAGGCATGAGGGTCGTACTCCGGGCCAAGACCGAGGAGCTTCGGTCGGGTAAGTGGTCGGCCGACAACCTTGAGACCACCGCCGGCATCATTCGCAGCCGCGTTGACGCTCTGGGCGTCGCCGAACCGGTCATCTACACCAAACCGGACCACGACCAGATAGTTGTCGAGCTCCCCGGCATTCGCAACAAGGAGCAGGCGCTCGAAGCGATTCAGACCACCGCGAGGCTCGAGTTCAGATACGTCGAGGAGCTCGAGCGCGAATGGCAGCATGAAGCCGAGTTGGTCAACGGCGAAGAAACCGGCTTCGAGGTCATCCGTGGTCCCGACGGCCCGATCTCAGCCGAAGAACTTGAAGCGCGCGTCTTCAGCAAGGACCCGATCCTCGCGGGCGACCAGCTTGAACCCAACTCCAGAGCGGAACTGGGTCCGCAAGGCACGGTCATCCATTTCGAGTTCAAGGGAGTCGCCAAGCGCGACTTCGAGAGCTTCACGCGTTCGCATATCGGCAAGAAGCTGGCCATCTTCCTAGACAAGCGACTGATCTCAGCTCCGGTCATCGAGGAGCCCATTCCCGGCCAGGGAGTCATCCGGGGCCGGTTCACGCCGGAGCAGGCCCGGACCCTTGCCAGCCAGCTCAATGCCGGCGCTCTCCCCGTCCCGCTTGAGCTACAGCAGCAGGAGTCGCTCGAGGCCACCCTGGGGCGGCAGGCGATGCGTCAGACTCTGATCGCGGGCATCATCGGTCTGGCGCTGGTCCTGGTGTTCATGGGGGTCTACTACAAGCTGCCGGGCATCCTCGCTGACCTCGCTCTGGCGCTGTACAGTCTGTTCAGCTATGCGGTTTTCGTGGGCGGACTCTCATGGCTCGGATTCCCGGGCGTGACGTTGACAGTTCCGGGCCTTGCGGGCTTCATTCTCTCGATCGGAATGGCGGTAGACGCCAACATCCTGATCTTCGAACGCTTCCGTGAGGAGCATGCCGCCGGCAAGTCCATGCGCGCCGCCATCGAGGCGGGGTTCCGACGCGCGTTCACCGCGATCTTCGACTCCAATATCTGCACGCTGATAACCTGCGCCATCCTGTACCACTTCGGTACGGGACCTGTTCGCGGTTTCGCCGTAACGCTTGCGATCGGCGTGATGATTTCCATGTTCACCGCCATCACGTGTTCGCGGACCTTCTTCCTCATCTTGGCCGGCACTCGCCTGGGCCAAAGTGAGGGCCTCTACCGGCTGCGCCAGGGCATACACCCGCGGCTCAACCTGAGCAAGAACATGCGGCTATGGTTCACCATCTCCGGCATCGTTATGGTTCCCGGCCTCGTATTCTGGCTGGGTCTCAATGGGACCAAGTACAGCATCGAGTTCACGGGTGGCACCGAAGCGCTGGTCGAGTTTGAGCGCAAACCGACCGTCAGTCAGGTCGCCGGCATCATGCGGGGCATCGGTTATGCCGACAGTCGCATAGTCCTCTCGGAAGGCAACCGCGTTTTCATCACGACGCAGCGCATGACCCCGGATCAGCAGCAGCGGGTCACCGAAGCTCTGAGCCGAGCCGGCGGGCGAGTTCAGTCCATGTCGTCGGTTAGCGGCGCCATCAGCCGGGAAGTCAAGACCAATGCGATCAAGGCGTTGACCATCGCCGCCATCTTGATCGTCTTATATGTCACCATTCGATTTGCCATCGGGGGCCTTGCGGAAGGCCTCAAGTTCGGCGTCTGTACCATCGGAGCGACGCTTCACGATGTTGTTGTCATCTGGGGGCTTTTCGCCATCTTCGGGTACGTCCTCGGATGGCATGTGGACAGCCTCTTCGTCACGGCGCTGCTGACGGTCATCGGCTATTCGACTCACGATACGATCGTCATCTTTGACCGAATCCGCGAGAATCTGCGCCACAAGGCACGCACCGATACCTTCGCCGACGTCGCCGACCGCAGCATCGAACAGACGTTCGCTCGTTCGATCAATACGTCGCTAACCACGTTGATAACGCTGACGGCGTTGCTCGCGTTCGGCGGCCCGACGGTACGGGTCTTCATCTGGGCGCTGACGCTGGGGATCATCAGCGGCACCTACTCTTCGATTTTCAACGCCAGTCCCCTGCTTGTGCTGTGGCGTCGAATAGCTGATCGGCAAGCAGCGACGGCGGCGGCAATCGCCGGGCGCTCAGCGCAGACACAGCCGCGATCTCCACGCGGACAGACCGGCGTCCCATCGCCCACATCGGAACCTGCGCCCAAGCCGCGACCCACGAAGCCCGCGCCGGTTCCGGGCGATCCGGCTACGGAGGCCGGCGCAACCGGTGGATCGTCCACTTCGGAGAAGTCGCGTTCGAAGAAGCGCAAACGACGCATGTGATGTTGAGGCGGGCGTCTCCAGTTGGCGTCCGCCTGAACCGACCGGGCAAGAAACTGAGCGGCAGCCTGAGCAGCGCAGAGTAGCGCGGCTGACAGGCTGCCGATGCATTACGAGGGCAGGAGAAACAGAGCGATATGAGCGCTGACGGCGAACAGACCCCCAGGCGGGCGTCAAGCGTGCCAATACGTTGGCTGATTGTGGTCGCCCTCATTGTGGGAGCGGGAGTTCTCGTCTGGATGAACGGCCAGGCAGTTCCTGTTCGTCCATTCGGTCGCGCTCCGCTGAACCAAGTCATGGCTGCCCCGCTGCTGGTGGGCGTTCTCATCGGCTGGTCCGTCCGGGCGCGGCTCGCGCGGCGCGCGGCGCGCGCTGCAGCGAAGCGTGCAGCGACGACATCTTCGTCCACCGACTGATCGGATATCGCCCAGCATGCCCTACACCTCAGGCCCGACAGTCTGGCGCATCACACCGGAGTCGCCGTCCGTGGCGTCCCTTCAGCGCGAGCTAGGCTGTTCGCGGCTTGTCGCGCATCTGCTTACTCAGAGGGGCTTCGGCACATCCGATGCCGCGCGCCGTTTCCTCGAGCCGTCTTACGAGCACCTGGCGGATCCGATGCTGCTTCCCGACGCGCTACAGGCCATCCGCAGGATCACTGCCGCGCTTGATCGCCGAGAGCTCATCTATGTCCATGGCGACTACGACGGCGACGGGATCACAGCCGCTGCTCTATGGACTCGCTTGATCGAGAAGCTCGGCGGGAACGTGCTGGTCCATGTGCCCCACCGAAGGCACGACGGCTACGACCTGCGACACAAGTTCGTTGAGGTCGCCAGGGAAGCGGGCGCCGGCCTCATCATCACCGCCGACTGCGGCATTCAGAGAAACGCTGAAGTTGAGGCGGCGCGACGTTGCGGCATTGATGTCATCATCACCGACCACCATGAAGTCGGCCGCGAGCTCCCCAACGCCGTGGCCGTCGTCAACCCCCATCGCGCAGATTCGCGGTACCCGTTCAGGGATCTCGCGGCCGTAGGCGTTGCATATCGCCTCGGCGAGGCGCTGGTCAGTTTCCTCAACCTGCCGGTCGGCAAGTACCGCGCTGCTTTTGGCGAGCTTGCCGCTATAGGCACGATCACCGACATCATGCCGCTCGTCGGCGACAATCGCGTGCTTGTGCGCAATGGCCTCGCAGGACTGAGCGCGACACAACGCGTCGGCCTGCGCGCCCTCATCACCCGGTCCGGACTTGCCGGACAACGCGCGATCGCCAGCCATCAGGTCGGCTTCGTCCTCGGGCCACGGCTCAATGCGGTCGGTCGCATCGCCGATCCGCGAACGGCGCTCGATCTATTGCTGACGCGCGACCCGGACGAAGCCGTGACGCTGTCCACGCAGCTCGAGCAGGCGAACGCCGAGCGCAGAGAGGAGGAGGCCCGCATCCTGAACGAAGCCGAGGCTCGGATCGGCGAAATGGACCTCGGCAAACAGCCCTGCATCGTACTGGACGACGACAAGTGGCACCCGGGAGTCATCGGCGTGGTCGCCAACAGGCTATGCGAGCGGCACTGCCGTCCGACCGTTCTGGTGGCCACTGATCGCGAGAGCGGCACGGGGCGCGGATCTGGCCGCAGCGTTCCCAGGTTCGACCTTCACTCAGCCCTACACGAGTGCGCCGATCTCCTGACCGAGTTCGGGGGCCATGCCTATGCCGCAGGGTTCACGGTTCCCATTGAGAGCCTTGGCGAGTTTCGCAGGCAGTTCGCCGGCGTTGCCGCTGCGCGGTTGAGGCCAGGCGATCTGCAGCCTACGCTCGAAGTGGACGGAGCGCTGCCGCCCCATGAAGCGACGCGCGAGCTCATGGAGGAACTCTCGCAGTTGGAGCCCTGGGGGGCAGGCAACGAGGAGCCGCTGCTGATTGCGCTCGGAGTGCAGGTACGTGATCTGCGGATCATCGGCAGAGAGCAACAGCACCTGAAACTGTTCATTGGTGAGCCGAACAAAGAGGCTGCAGAAGCCGTAGTCTGGAATGCGGGCACCCACATCGGAAGACTGCAGAAGGGCGACACCGTAGACGTGTGCTATCGCCCGCAACTCAACGTGTACAACGGGCGCGAGACAGTCCAGCTACGGATTGAGGACCTTCGGCCATCGGGATGGGCCAATGTCGCGGCAGGGTAAGGCAATACGAACGAAGGCTTCCACTGAGGAGCAGTTCGAGAATCTCCTTCAGGCGGTGGCGGAGCACCGGCCTGACATTCCTCACGAGCGCATCCGTGCCGCCTTCCAGTTTGCGGAAGAGAAGCACCGAGGCCAGATCCGCAAGTCCGGCGATCCGTTCATCTCCCATCCTCTCGCCGTGGCGCTCATTCTCGCCGAAACCCAGATGGACGAGGCAACGATCATGGCGGCACTCCTGCATGACGTTGTCGAAGACTGCAACGTGCCCGTTGAGCAGATTGCCGAGAAGTTCGGTGACGAGGTGGCGTCCCTTGTGGATGGCGTGACGAGCCTGAAGAGCATCGGGCGCGACGTTTTCTCCGGCGAGCGAATAGCGGAAGCTAGCGCTCCCGATCCGGACCCGGCAGCAACCCGCACAGCCCGGCGACGCGACGTGGCAAAGCGGGCGGCCAACCTGCGGCGTCTCCTGATGGCTATGGCCAGGGATCTTCGCGTGGTGATCATCAAGCTTGCCGACCGGCTGCACAACATGCGCACGCTCTGGGCCATGTCGCCCGACCATCAGGTCCGCACGGCGCTGGAGACCGAGCAGGTGTTCGCCCCTCTCGCCCACCGTGTCGGCATCTGGCACATGAAAGCCGAACTCGAGGACCTGGCATTCCGATACGCGTATCCCGAGGAGTATGAGCGCGTTGCCCAGCTCGTGGCGCAGACGCGGGCCGACCGTCAGTCGGAGGTGGACGAAGCTGTTCGCATCCTCAAGGAGACCCTGCGCCGAGATGGTCTGCCCGACGCCCATGTGACCGGACGCCCCAAACATCTTTACAGCATCTACCAGAAGATGCAGCAGCAGCAGCTCGACTATGAGGACATCTACGACCTCGTTGCCGTAAGGGTGATCGTCCACACAAGACAGCAATGCTATCAGGCGCTCGGCATACTCAGCGCCATCTGGACGCCGATCCCGACCATGTATTCCGACTACATTGCCAGGTCGAAGACCAACCTGTACCAGTCCATCCACATCAAGGTCATCGGACCGCACAACAAGCCCGTCGAGGTCCAAATCCGCACCTGGGACATGCACAGGACTGCTGAGTTCGGCGTTGCCGCCCACTGGGCGTACAAAGAGCACGGCGAGGGCGCACGAGCCCAGGAGCAGTTCGACGAGCGCATGTCGTGGCTCCGACGCCAGTTGTTTGAGTGGCCGCTCGACGCACCGGATTCGGGTACCTTCCTGCGCCAGGTGGCGCAGAACCTCTTCTCCGATCAGGTGTTCGTCTTCACGCCAAAGGGCGACGTGATGGACCTGCCCGCCGGCGCCACCGTCATAGACTTCGCATACCGCATCCACTCGGATGTCGGCGACCACGCGATCGGCGCCAGAGTCAATGGTCGTTTTGTGCGCCTTGCGCATTCGTTCAAGAACGGCGACGTGGTCGAGGTCATAACACGCGCCAACAGCACCCCTGGTCGCGATTGGCTGTCGCTCGCAAGGACTGCCCATGCTCGGTCGAAGATCAAAGCGTACTTCCGGCGGGTGATGATGGCCGAGAACATCGAGCGCGGTCGCGCGCTGCTGCAGCGAGAGGCCGAAAAGCTCGGCATCGAACGCTCCGCCCTTCGCGACGAGGCGCTCGCGCCCATCGCTCAGACTCTGAACCTCCCTTCGGAGACCGAGTTGTACGCGGCTCTCGGCTACGGCAGCCTCGGGGTCATGGCGGTATTGAACCGGCTGACCCCCGAGCGGCGCGAACCGGAACGCCAGCAGACGACAGAGCGCCGTGGGCGCAGCGACGATCGCCAGCTGCGCGTGACCGTCGGCAGTCTGGACAACATCTCGTTCAAGCGCACGCGATGCTGTCTGCCGATCCCCGAGGACGACGTCGTCGGGTACATCAGTCGAAGCGGCGGCCTCGCGCTCCACAGAACCGTATGCCCGAATGCCCAGCACTTCATGCGCACCGAACCGGAGAGGGTCATCAAGGTTGCGTATTCCGGGAACCCCGGCCAGGTCTTCAGCGTGCCGCTACGCATAAAGGCGGCTGATCGGCAGGGGCTCCTGGGCGATGTTGGGGACGTTTTCGCCGAGCATGGCGTCATGATCACCAAGACCTCCACACAAAGTCACCACGACCATACCGCGACACTGAACATGTCCGCCGACATTCGGAACCTGGAACACCTATCGAAGCTGGAAGCGGCCCTCATGCGCATGCCTGACATCATCTCGATCGAGCGCCCCATGGGCGGCTCGCCGAGGGCGGCGGGGAACTAGCCGGGCGGTACGCCTGTGCCATATGAGAAAGGTCAGCCGCTATGCGTGCAGTGGTCCAGAGGGTTACAGAGGCATCGGTCCGAGTGGACGGAGCCGAAATCGCGTCCATCGGGCCCGGCCTGCTGGTCCTCCTGGCCGTGCATCAGAACGACACAGAAGCTGACGCAGCCTACGTGGCAGAGAAGATCGCCGGACTTCGCGTGTTCGCAGACGATGATGGTAAGATGAACCGGGCAGTCACCGAGACCGGCGGCGAGGTGCTCGTCATATCCCAGTTCACGCTGTTCGGCGACGTGCGCCGCGGGCGCAGACCCGGTTTCATCGAGGCTGCGCAGCCCGAATCGGCGATTCCGCTCTACGAGAATGTGTGCGATCTTGTTGCTCGATCCGGCGTCCGGGTGGCGAAGGGAGCATTCGGCGCACACATGGAGGTCGGTCTCACAAACGACGGCCCCGTGACCATTCTGCTGGACAGCCGCAAGCTGTTCTAGCGCGCGAGTTAGGTTTCGATATGTTGTGCATCATGCCGCCGATCCTGATGATGAGCGGTAGCGCCCGATGACTTACACACGTCGCCATCCCAC
>JBBIQU010000025.1:34376-37123 GCA_037442185.1 Chthonomonadales bacterium
TCGGCACTGCGGAGGGTCTCAGGCGCTCCGGCAACCTGAAGGCGGCAATGGATGAATACAGCAAGGCCGTCGAGCTTGCGCCGGAAGACGCGTACTATCGGTGTCGGTATGCCGAAGCGCTTGCCGAGTCGGGTGTCTCAGACCGCGCCGTAGAAGAACTCGAGAAAGCCTGCGCGCTCGATCCGGACAACCACTACTTCCATTTCAGGTTGGGCCAGATTCACGCACAGTCAGGACGGCTCGGCGACGCCCTAGGAGCTTTCCGCCGCGCAGCCGAACTCGCGCCCGACGACGCCTACTACCATGCTCGTCTGGGCAGTCTCTATATCCAGGCGGGACAGACGCAGGAAGCGGTACTCGCCTTTCAGGCTGCGCTCAAGGCGTCGCCCGACAATCCTTCGTACCACTGTCTGATCGCCGATGCGTATGTACGATTGGGCGCGGACCGCATCGCGCTGTACCATTACCGGAATGCCGGAGCGCTAGATGACTATGATGAGGCATTTGTGACCCAGGTACGGCGGTTGATGCCTCCGCCCGAGTAGCCCAGAAGGAGACGACCCATGTTCACCAAGATACTGCTGGCTTCTGACGGCTCCGATTACGCCGTGCGCGCGGCCCAAGCTGCAGCGGAACTCGCCAAGGGGCTTGGCGCGTCGGTAACGGCGCTGCATGTCTTCTCGATGCCGGTCATGCAGATGGCGGTTCCCGGACCGCCCGGTGTCGAGATAGACCCGGCCAGCGTCAGCGCCTACATGGACGAAGTCCACGACAGCGTCTCTCGCCGAACCGGAAAGGTACTGGAAGAGGCCGGCGTGAAGTACGACGTGCTGACCGAGGTGGGACATCCGGCCGAGGTAATCGTGAGGATCGCCGAAGACGACGGCTATGACCTGATCGTGCTAGGCAGTCGCGGCATGACTGCCTTCAAGTCCTTCCTGTTGGGCAGCGTATCGGACAAGGTCTCCCACCACGCACACTGCCCGGTCCTGATAGTCAAGTAGCCCCGAGGCTCGGCCAGACGAGCATGCCAGGACCCCTCGCCCGTTTCGTCGGCAAGGGGTCCTTATCGGGTTCCCCGCGCTCAGATCGGCAGGGAGACGGTCACGCCGGTATCGGCCGCGCGCTTCCCGGCCTCGAGTATCTCCTGAGCATCCCGGCTAACCTCCATCGAGCAGAACCCCTCAACCGGCTCACCCGTTTCCAGGCAGTGCAGCAGGTACTCCGGTCCGCTGCTCTTTGGCGCCGAGGTTGGTGGCGGCGCGATCGTTCTCCGTGACCCGCCCGTATCCAAGATCACCTGATCTCCGGCGACTGCGATGCTTCCCTCCGTGCCGTAAGCCACAGGGTTGTTGGTGGCGTACCCGACCGTCTGCGTCCAGCATGCCTCTGCAACGCCGAACGCATTCGGGTACTTCATCAGAATGATCGCGTTGTCGTCGGGGACTGGGTAGTCCTTGACGAACGTTCCCCGGAAGCCCGTCACCTTCTCAGGCAGGCCAAGGAACCTCGCGCACATGTTGGCCGAGTAGCAGCAATAGTCCATCAATGCCCCGGCGCCGTTCTTCTCCTCGTCATACAGCCACGACCAGAAGTGCTTCGAGCATCCGATCTCCATGGGTCCGTTGTGTGCGCTTCGCTGCTTGAAGTAGAACACCTTCCCAATGTCGCCGGCGAGGATACGCCTCTCCATCTCCTGAACGCTCGGCGACCATGCCGTCGGCCAGTTCACCATCAGCAGAGTTCCCGCCTTCCGCGCCGCCGCCACCATGCGATTCGCTTGCGCGAGCGTTGCGCTCATCGGCTTCTCGCTGATGACGTGGATGCCCTTCGCCGCGCAAGCCTCGACGATCTCGGCTCCCGCGCTGTTCTCTGCCGCTGCCTGCACGATGTCGAGTTCCTCCCTCTCGACCATCTCCTGCCAGGAATCGTACAGCCTGCTCACGCCATACTCTGCCTTCACCTTGTCCCGCAGATCGGCATTCCGATCACCTGCAGCGACCAGATGAACATTCTCCAGCGCCGCCCAGCGCCTGAGCTCGCCCCACACGTGGTCATGCACCATGGATGCAATCCCCACACGGTACTTCTTCGCCATCGCAGTCCTCCCTGACGGATTCGTTCACAGGCTTGTTCGCCGTACCGTGGCGGATTACCTACCTTGACCGTCAGGCATCCCGACCAGGCCGTTCCGATCCGGAAAGGCTCGGGCATCTTGGCTACCCATCCAGCAATGCTCACGGAGCGCACGCGCCGACGGCGAATGTGGGTAGACTGACCTACAGACACGGGTTTCGTTGGCTTCGCACTCACCAGCAGGCATGGCAAGGCGGCTTCCCTAGCGCGTCCACGTCATGTTCCGGAGACCGGTATGCCGTCCACAGAGTTCATCAAGATTCCGACCATCGCCAGCGTTGAGGCGTTCAAACAGGCCCTGACGGAGCTTGCCATCGAGTTGCCGGTAGATGACAACCCGCTTCCGGCTCCTGAATCTCCGCTCGCAAAGCCGATAGTGGTGATGGGCCGACATCTTCCGAACCGCTTCTGCATTCAGCCCATGGAAGGATGGGACGGCACTGCCGACGGTCGTCCCTCTGAGCTGACATTCCGCAGGTGGCGTCGTTTCGGCCGGTCTGGGGCAGCGCTGATCTGGGGCGGAGAAGCAGTCGCGGTCAGGCATTCGGGCAGGGCCTATCCCAACCAGCTAGTGCTTACGCCTGAGACGGTATCGGATATCGCCAGACTGC